>JAWXBZ010000235.1:0-96787 GCA_034440375.1 Candidatus Eiseniibacteriota bacterium | reverse complement strand
TGCAGCGCGCGGCCGGAATGCACCCCATCTCGTGGCAGAGCCGCTTCAATTCCTGCACAAGGTAGCTGCCGTAGCCCCGCTGGCGATACGGCGCCGCCACCTCCATATGGATGTCGCCGTACGGTGGGTTGTAGTGGAACATCAGTCCGCCCGTGGCGACAACCTCACCACCCTGCTCAAGTCCCCAGTCCCCGACGGGTTCCGTAGTATGGGGGAACATGCCGGTTCGGTCCCGCGGCGTCACCGATCGGAGCACGACTCCTGGTGCGGCATGGTTCGTGACGCATCCATCTGCGAACAGGATCCTGTCGCTCACGACGTCAACGGCACAGTCGAATAGCATGAGCGACAGAAGCGTGTCGTTCGTCTGCGCCTCGATCCAACGCGCCTGGGTGGCGGCGATGAGTGCTCGAAAGAGCGGCAATGCCGAGCCCTTGCAGACCGGGAGCACGTAGAACTCTTTGATGATTTCTTTCGCCCCCTGCGGGTCGCCAGCGACGGACCCGTACCCGACGACCTGCCCGTGCATCCGGATGAGGTACGAATGCGTGAATCCGCGCGCGTGATAGGAGTCGTGGACAATCTGACAGTTCATGGCGCGGCGATACTCGTCCCGCAGACTGACTATCGCGTCGAGCGGTACCCTGGTGACATCGATCCCCAGCGGGTCAGTCACCGTCACGCCTCACCTCGCATTGCGGCCTAGCTGCCAGAATTGAGCCGCGAGGACGTGAACGGCTTCGTTGGTCCTAATTCTTGGTTAGACACCAACATGTATGACCTGGCCCGGCCCCGTCGTTGTCAGTACTTCGATGACATTCCCCATGAGCGGCCGAAGATCGGCAATCCGGTTGGTTCTCGCATGCATGACGATAACGGCCACACCAGCCACCGCTACGTTCTGCTGAAATGCCCGGTTTCGATCTACCGTGACCAAGTGCGTGAATCCTGCCTCGGTCATCGAGCGGAGCAAGTCGCCGTTGCGGCGTCCAAGCCAGCCTTCGTCAGCGACCGTGGAAACCTCGATTCCTGGAAGATCCCGGCGGAGCCGCTTGGGCATGCACTCGTCGAGCAGCACCCTCATCTATGCTGCCGGTACCCGCTGGAGCAACAGCTCCTTGGCAATCTCCAGCGCGGCAACAGTTTGCTCTCGTCGAACGCTCGGGAAGTCGACCAGGAACTCGTCGAGCGGATCGCCAGCTTCAAGGTATTCAAGCAAAGTCTGCACGGGGACTCGAGTGCCGACAAAGACAAGGGTCCCACCCATGATGTCGCGGTCTCGGTGAAATGGGAGATTAGAATCCGACAATTGAGCCTCCCTCGAAAAGTGCCAAAAGAGTACCTCAGCCTTCCAATTGCCGTCTAACGGACCGATAGGGAAAGGCGCAACCGCGCGAAGCGGGAAGCGGCAATCGGAAGACGACCAACCATGGGTGAATCCCTCGATGAACGGCACCGGGCGCAATGGAAGATCATACCATCCCGCCCGCCCGCACCCGAGCCCGCCCCGCCTCTAACTCTCCCCGATCAATGGCTGAAATTCCCGCAGCATCGGATAGGAATAGATCCCCGTGTTGTGCCCGTCACTGAAACCAAAGCGGATCGCATAGTGCCCGATCTGCTCGACATCCCTGATCGTGACATCGGGTCGAGCCTTCGCCGGCATCATCGGAAGCGCCTGCCCCAATTTGATCGGCGCATGGGCGTCCGGCCCTCCCGTCTCCTGCCCGCACGTAGCGCAGGGACATTTCGCGCGGAGCAGAACAGCCGTCAGTTCCGATCGGGTCTGATCCGACCAGTGAATGAGGACGGTGCGGTCGGCGACGATTTCGATGCCGGTGGGGATGGGGGGTGTGGCGGGATGAGTCATTGGATTTGAAAGTCTGTGCCAAAGCCGGTGTTCAGGCGGTGGTCCGGTCGCTCTGTCGATGGGCCATCTCCAGCAGGCGCCCTATGACCCCACGCTCGGTGAACGAGAAGATGACCATATACATGAACATGTAAATCACGCTGGCGCATGAGAATTCGAAAAGCCCGGTGGGTATTTGACCAACGATCAGCCATTGATTTGAGCGTACCATCAGCCAGTCGCAGAGTCGTTCAACCAAGGGCTGGGCGATACCAATGCACGCCCCGGCCCCGAGGGCACCCCCCCAGTAGAGCCCCTGATGGTCGATCTTCCATGATTGCCAGGCCTCGAGATAGACACGTCGTCGCTCACGCCGATCCAGCGAAGCCAGTTCTGGGATCCTGGCCAGTCGACGATCCATCCACCACCAATTCCCGCGATCGGGCGATGATTGAAAGAAATTGCGGATCCATCGAAAGTGCGCGCTGCTCCTCTCGTCTTCCAGATTGCGGGCTACCAGCCAGATGACCAGCAAGGCGATGAGGCCGATGGCAAGGAGGATCGTGATCTCCGTCATTGATCCAGTATAGCGCGCCGCCCCTCACCGGGCAGCCGGTTCCAGCAGCAAGTGGGTCGGAATTTCCCTTTATCCCCTCAAAGCCGCCGCCGCAACAGGTCCAGCGCGGTGGCCGCCGCGCGCTTCTGCACGGTCGTGCGATCACCACCGTGCTGGGTCCGATGCACGGTCGTGCCATCCGGTCCGGCCACGGCGATCCAGACCAGCCCGACCGGCTTGTCGGTCGTGCCTCCCGTTGGCCCGGCAATGCCGGTCACACCAATCGCCCAATCAATGCCGAATCGCGCACGAACGCCGTCGGCCATCGCGCGGGCCGCCTCCTCCGACACGGCGCCATGGGCATCAATCAGCAGCGCTGGCACGTCGAGTGCGGCGATCTTGATCCGATTGTCATATGCAATGACGCCGCCATCGAACCAGTTGGACGAACCGGGAATGGCCGTGATCATCGCAGCCAGGAGTCCCCCGGTGCAGGACTCCCCCACGGCCAGTCGCTGCGCGCGCTCCACGAGCCGGGCGCCGACCACCTGCGCCAGGGGCGTCCGGCCCTCCCCCCGCTCTTCGACACTATAGATGTAAGGGCCCAGATGCCCGAAAAGCCCGTCTATCGCGGCAGTCAATGTGGCGTCAACGACTTCCGGCGTCGCCCCGTGTGCGGTCAGCTTGAGGTCGACTCCCGGATCCTGTGGATAGTAGCCGAGCTCGATTTCGGTCAGGCCAAACGGCCAGTCGGCGATCTTTTCCGCCAGCGCCGATTCGCCGATGCCGATGGTCCGAACGCGGCGGGTGCCGATGACGGTGGTCCCGGCACGCGCGGTAAACCAGGGGATCAGGTGCGCCGTGACCATCGGCACGAGTTCCCCCGGCGGGCCGGGCAATACGAATGCCGTCGCGCGACGCGCGCCCGAACCATCGCAACGAAATCCGGCCGCCGATCCATTGGGATTGTCCAGGATGACGGCACCGGCCGGGAACAGCGCCTGCACCGAATTGATCACCGGCATCGTGCCGACGCCGAATCGACGAAAACGCTCGCGGATCACCTCGAGCGCCGCGTCATCATGAACGAGGGCCACGCCGAGTCCGTCCGCCACACCAAAGCGGGTCACATCATCGGGTGTCGGTCCAAGCCCACCGGTCACAATGACCGCATCGGCCCGGGTGATCGATTCCGCGACGGCCGCCGCAATGATCGGCCGCTCGTCCGGCAGCGTCAGGTGACGCGTCACGACGGCACCGACATCACGCAGCGCCCGGGCCAGGGCCTGGAAGTTGGTGTCGAGAATGTCGCCGGCGAGGAGTTCGTTGCCGATCGCCAGGATCTCGACCGCCGCCAGGCCCGATGCGGCGGGGTGGCTCATCCGATGACGCCTGAAATCCATCGCAGGAAGCCAAGAGCCAGCAGCCCCTGCAGCGCGATGTTCGAGTAGAGGCCGGCCATGATGTCGTCGGCCACAACGCCGCGCCCGGCGGGCAGGTTCTGAAACTGCGCCACGGGCCAGGGCTTGAAAATGTCGAAAATGCGGAAGAAGACAAAGCCGGCGCCGAGCACCGCCAGTTTCGCCATCATCGCCTCGGGAATCGGCACGAGCAGGTAGGTCATGATCATGCCAGCCACTTCGTCGATGACGATCGGACCGGCGTCATGCCCCAGCTCCTGCTCCATCATCGTGGCCGTAATGATACCGACCAGTGTGACGACGACCAGCGCGATCGCCTGCACCCATATCGCCAGCGGCGGCAGAATGAAGTAGACCGCCGCCACGATCAGGCTGGCCAGCGTGGCCGGCGCCCAGGGGAAGAATCCGGTGTGGCCAACCGTGGCAATCAACCGTGCTACGAGCGGCGCCCTTGGCCCATCGAACGATCGGGGGCCCTTCATGATGGTCCCTTCCGTCCCCTCACGACAATCCCTTCCGACCTTCCAGCGCGCGGGCGAGCGTCGCCTGATCGGAATATTCGATGTCGCTGCCGACCGGCACGCCGCGCGCAATCCGCGTCACGATGACGCCCGAAGGGCCTAGGAGTTCCGCCAGGTAACTGGCGGTGACTTCACCGGCCGGGTTGGGATTGGTGGCCAGGATCACCTCCCGGGTGGGGTGCATGCGCACACGTTCGACGAGCTCGTGTGCCCGGATGTCATCAGGCCCGACGTTGTCCAGCGGATTGATGGCACCGCCGAGCACGTGATACTGGCCCCGAAAGGCCCCCGACTGCTCCACTGCCACGACGTCGACCGGCGTCTCGACGACGCAGATGACGTCCTTGTCCCGCCGCGGATCCCGGCAGATGAGACAGGGTTCTTCCTCGGTGATGTTGCCGCAGATCGTGCAGGCATCGACCCGTTCCTTGAGCGCGCGCACGGCATCCGACAACCGAAGCGCTTCCTCCCGCGAAGTTCGCAGGAGATGGAACGCCAGGCGCTGGGCCGTCTTTTTCCCAATGCCGGGTAGACGTGCCAGTTCCTCGACAAGCTGTTCGACGATACGGCTGGAGTACTGCATCAACAGTCCGGCGGCCTAGAAAAGACCCGGCGGCAGGCCGAGCCCGCCGGTGGCCTTCTTCATGTGTTCCTCCATGAGCACGGCGGCGCGATCCTTCGCATCGTTGTAGGCGGCCATGATCAGATCCTCGAGGCCGTCCACGTCTTCCGGACTAACCACTTCCGGCTTGATCTTGATCGAGAGCACTTCCTGCTTGCCATTCATCTTGAGGGAAACCATGCCGCCGCCGGCCGTTCCCTCGATCTCCATTGCGGCCAGTTCGTCCTGCATCTTGGCCATCTTGGACTGCATGGCCTGCGCCTGCTTCATCATGCTGTTGAACTTCATGACGTGATCTCTCCATCAAAGAGTTCGAGAGCCTTCTGGATGATCGGATGGTCCATTGGGGATGTTGCCGGTGCCTCCACGGCCGCCGACGACTCGTCGGGCGCCGGTGACGGGGGTCGGGACCCGATCGACTCCGGCGTCACCGGCGCCGGAACCTTTGCCGCCGGTTTCACCGCTTTCGACGATGGTCCTCGTGCCTCCTCGACGCGATACTTGATTGCCGCGCCGGACAATTCGCGCAACACCTCTTCGACGTAGCGACGGTTGTCCGGATCTTCGAGATGCTCGCGTGACATCGGATCGCCGGAATCCGGCGCCACGATCAACTTTCCGCCGGCGTCGAAACCGCTGGCCTGGCTGCCGGCCAAGAAAAAGCCGATCGCCTTCCGCCGCTCCATCACCACGCCGACAGCCCGTTTCCAGAGCGATGCGGCATCCCCGGGCGCCCGGGTGATGACCGGCTCGGCCGGTGTGGACGGCGGTGTTGGCGGGAGATTAGCCAGCGGTGTTGCTGGAGCTGTTGCCCGCGGCGCGGCTGCCGGCGCGCCCGGAGGCGCGGCCGCCGGCATGGGTGGCGCGCCACCGAGCCGCTGCTCCATTTCCGACAATCGTTTCGCCACTTCGCCCAGCGAGAGGGCGCGGCTGACCTGGCTCAACTCGACCAGCGAGATCTCCAGGTGGAGACGGATCTGCTCGCTGCGCCGGGCCAGGTTCAAGGTGCGCAGCGACACCTCGAGCAGGCGCGCCGCCGCGGTTGGCGACAGCCGGCCGGCCTGTTCCCGCAGCCGGGCGATCTCGTGCGGCCCCAGGTCATCGAGCGTGGCATCGGATCCGGCGCTGATCGAGGTCACCATGACGTTGCGAAAATGGCGGGCCATCTCCTCGGTGACTTCCGATAGATCCGCCCCGCCATGCCAGGCGTCATCCAACAGCTGCAGCGCGCCGGCGGCATCGCCGTCGATCAACCTGTCGGTGATGCCGAAGTAGAAATCGCTGGAGAGGATACCGAGTACCCGATCAACCATGGCCTCGGTGATCTTGATGTCGGTGGCGTCGGGGGAGGAGGCCAGCACCTGGTCGAGCGAGGAGAGCGCATCGCGCAGCCCGCCGGCCGAACGCCTGGCCAGGATCGCCACGGCGTCGTCGTCAATCGTGATCCCCTCCGCCTGGCAGATGTGCTTCAGGCGACCCACGACCGCCCGGGGATGAATGCGGGCGAAGTCGAAACGCTGGCAGCGGGAAAGGATCGTGGCCGGCACCTTGAAGGCCTCGGTGGTGGCCATGACGAAGACGACATGCGGCGGTGGCTCCTCGAGCGTCTTGAGCAGCGCGTTGAACGCCTCGCGCGTGAGCATGTGCACTTCGTCGATGATGTAGACCTTGGTCCGTCCGCCGGCCGGGGTATAGCGGACGTTGTCGCGCAATTCGCGAATGTCGTCGATGCCTCGAGTGGAAGCGCCATCGACCTCGAGAATGTCAAAGCTGGTTCCCTGGTCGACATCGCGACAGACGGAGCACTGGTTGCAGGGCGTGGGGGTCGGCCCCTTTTCACAGTTCAGGGCCTTGGCCAGGATACGGGCGGTGGTCGTCTTGCCGACGCCGCGCGGGCCGCAGAAGAGGTAGCCGTGGGCCACCCGGTTCTGGGAGATGGCGTTGGCCAGCGTGCCGGTGATGTGCTCCTGGCCGACGACGTCCTCGAAGCGTTGGGGGCGCCATTTTCTTGCTAGGACTACGTAAGCCATGGGTCATACCCTCGCGGAGACAGCCGATGACACAGTACCAAAAACCTAAGGAGCATCAGCCGGCGAACAGCCGGCTGAAGTAGTTTGGATCGTGCACCCTCTTTCGAACCTGATTCCGTGTTCGCCGTGGGCGGCCGGCTCCGGCCAGAGGACCGCCAGCACTACCTGCGGAACCACTTACCGTTGCTACCTTCCGGTCCTGGCGGGGTTCATGGACGCCGGTTGCGACGGGTCTGGCCTTCGACGCCACCTCTCCCACGGCTAAAACCTGGTTTCAAGGCCCTCGATCGGGAATTCCGTCCTGCTATAGCGGATTGCAGGTCACAGGGCACCGCTGGTTCCCCACCTAGCACGACCCAAATCTTCCGGAAAAACCAACGGGCCCCGGCCCCCATGGGACCGGAGCCCGTCAACACATCTTGGTGGAGATGAACGGGATCGAACCGTCGACCTCCTCGTTGCGAACGAGGCGCTCTCCCAGCTGAGCTACATCCCCATCGAATCCTGAGGGCGCCCCTTCGGGCGCCCCGACTGGCCTGACATGGTGGCGGAGAGAGAGGGATTCGAACCCTCGATACGGTTACCCGTATACACGCTTTCCAAGCGTGCTCCTTGAGCCACTCGGACACCTCTCCGAAGTTTCACGGAAAGAGGCCGACCAGGCAGGAACTCCCGGTCCACCCCCGTACTCATTTCATCAATGGCGGAGAGGGAGGGATTCGAACCCTCGAAGGGCTTTCACCCTTAACGGTTTTCGAGACCGCCCGATTCAACCACTCTCGCACCTCTCCGGGCCCGCGTAGTTTAACGGACGGAAGAACTTAGCACAGGGAGGCGGAGCGCTCAACCGGTTTCTGTGGGGTGTGACCTTGTATGGGAGTCCCAACTCTGGAAACCGGTGCCGGGGGGGGGTAGCCTCACCCCCTGGAAATCCGCCATCGGCGTCCTGACCCGCGACGCAGGCGCCGAACATATTGGCGCGTGGAGCCTAGGTCCCTTCTACCCTCCCATACCCCAACGCATGCATCAAACGCCGCAAGGAGATCCGACTTTGGATCTGTACCTGTCGCTCCCTCGACGGCAACAGCATACCGTCGTGCCAATTTGATCTGGCGCAATCGCCGCTGGCGACTCAGCTTGCGCCCCTTGCCCGATATCGCTCCAATCGTAATTCGCGCCATGGGCGAGTCTTACCGCATTCGGTTCTGAGGCGTCCAGAGCCTGTTGATCAAGAGAGTCCCGACAGTACCAGGATCCTGCTCCCTGGAGTAAACTTGTGCTATGGCTGCGCTTGTGTATCTGGAGACGTCGGTGATCAGCTATCTGGTTGCGTTGCCATCACGGGACGTGATCGTGGCGGGGCGACAGCAACTGACACGGGAGTGGTGGGACCGTCGTCGCGCTGCTTTCGACCTTGTGGTATCGGAATTGGTGCATCTCGAATGCGCGGACGGCGACCCAAACGCTGCTGCCCGGCGGGCGGGAGTTCTGGCGGGCCTGCGCTCGGTCGAAATAGCTCCCGAGGCTGAGAGACTCGCAGCAGCCTTGTTGTCGGGTGCCGCCCTTCCCGCAAGGGCCCGGGCGGATGCAGTGCACATCGCCATTGCGGCCAGCCAGGGCGCTTCGTACCTGCTGACTTGGAACTCGGCTCACATCGCGAACGCGGAAAAACGACCGGTCGTCGAAGCCGTGTGTCGGCGCGCTGGGTACGAGCCACCTATCTTGTGTACGCCAGATGAATTGATGGGAGAGGAGTCCTCAGATGTCGACATCCCCTGACGAACGGCAGGTCCCGTGGGTGGACCCGATTGTCGCCGAGATCCATGCCACGCGCGATCGAATTGTCAAGGAATTCGGCGGCGATCTCCATGCCCTTTGTGAGCAGTTGCGCCAGCGTCAGCGGGAGGCGGGTAGGGTTCCGGTGAACCATCCCCCCCGCCCACCACGCCCGGAGAGCGGGCAGGCTGCTTAGCGCGTTCGGTATCGGCTGATCCTGTCCCACCCAACCGCTGGACACCCCCCATCCCCCTCCCTATCATCCCTGCCGGCCCGCTGACTTGGGCCGGTGACCGGACGTATCAGGAGGGGGCTTCGATGAGTCGATCCAGTGGGTTCTTGGCCCGGCTGAATGTCAGCCACAAGCTTGTTCTGGGCCTCTTCGGGGGCCTCCTTGCGGTCATGCCCGCCCGGGCCAACGAGCCGCGGCAGCATGACAAGGCTTTTTTTCTGCGGCTCTCGGCGGGCGCGGGGGCGGCGAGCGCGACATTTGACGATGTGTTCAGGCGGTTTCCAGAGCTTCCGAGCGGGGATCTGAAGCTGTCCGGAACATCCGGCGATGTCAACTTCGCGATCGGCGGGACGGTCAGTCGAAACCTGGCGCTGCATGCCACGCTGGGGGGATGGAGCGTCAGCAATCCGGACGTCGAGATCGGTGGATTCAAGGGTGACACCGACGACGCCTTGATGAGCCTCTCGATGTTCGGGCCCGGCCTCACCTACTATTTCATGCCCGTCAACCTGTACCTGTCGGGTTCGCTGTGCGCCGCCACCATGACGCTGGAGCTTGACCGCGATGAGGAAGAGTCCGACACCGGCATCGCAGTCGACCTCACGATCGGAAAAGAGTGGTGGGTCGGAAACAAGTGGGGGCTCGGCGTGGCCGCGGGGCTCAATCTCTATTCCATTCCCACGGACAACGAAGACCAGGACATCACCGGATCGGCATTCGCTATTCGTCTTTCGGCCACGTACAACTAAACCTGATTCAGGAGGTAAAACCAATCGTGAAACACATGACGCGCACACTTGCGACCACCCTCACAGCCTTTGCCCTGCTGGGCCTTGCGGCCCCGATCGTCACCGCGCAGTCCGCCGCCCCGACGCTTCAGCTCCCCCGTCCAAGCCAGAAGTCGACGCTGGAGCAGCGGATCGGGCTGACCGACGTCAAGATCGTCTACAGCCGGCCAGGCGTCAAAGGGCGCGCCATCTGGGGCGGACTCGTTCCGTATGACCAGGTGTGGCGCACCGGAGCCAATGAGGCCACCGCGATCACCTTCTCGACCGACGTCAAGATCAACGGCCAGATGCTGCCGGCGGGCGAGTACAGCCTGCACACCATTCCCACGGCCGGCGACTGGACGATCATCTTCAACAAGTCGGCCGATCTCTGGGGGAGCTACGACTATGACCAGAAGAGCGATGCCCTGCGGGTGACCGTTACACCCGTCTCGCACGACATGATCGAATGGATGATGTTCAGCATTCCCGAGGTGACGAACGAGAAGGCGCTCCTGGCCCTGGACTGGGAAAAGAAGCGCGTGCCTCTCACCATCGAGGTGTCAACGATCGAGACGGCCCTGGCCAGCGCCCGGAAGGCCATGGCCTCCCTCTCGCCCACCGACAGCACCACGGCCTATCGCGCCGCCGCGTTTGCCTTCGACAACAAGGTGGCGCTGGACGAGGCCGCGATGTGGGTGGACAAATCGATCGCCATCAAGCCGACCTGGCTGAACCATCGCCTGAAGGCCAACATGCTGGCGGCGGCAGGTGACAAAAAGGGAGCCATCGAGCACGCAAAGAAGTGCATCGAGGCGGGCAAGAAGTCGGAGGCGCCCCCGGAGGAGATGGCCAAGATGGAAGTGTTGATCGCCGAGTGGAAGAAGTCGAAGTAGGAATCAGGTTTTTCTGGCGGTGGCGGGGATCCACGACAGGATCCACGCCGCCGCCATTGTGACCAGGCAGCCGATCACGTTGTACCAGAGAAATGAAATCTTCGAGAACGCAAAGAAGCCCACCACCACCGCCTCCCCGATCAACGCCCCCACGAAGACCGCCGTTCCACCGGTCCGCTTAACGTAAAACGCCAGCAGAAAGATGCCGAGGATCGTGCCGTAAAAAAGGCTGCCGAGGATGTTGACCGCCTCGATCAGGCTCCCCAGCTTGCTGGCAAACTCGGCGAAGAGAATGGCGAAGCCGCCCCACATCAGTGTCGAAAGTTTCGAGACCCGGACCAGCTCCCTGTCCCCGGCATTCGGCTTGATGCTCCGGCGGTAGAAGTCGACCACCGTCGTCGAAGCGAGAGCATTCAACTCCGCGGCCGTCGATGACATCGATGCCGCGAAGACGCACGCCAGTACCAGGCCGATGAAGCCGATCGGCAGGTGGTTCAGGACAAACGTCAGGAAGATGTAATTGACGTCGCGCCGTTCCGCCCCGGGATCCGCGGCCTGGATGGCGTCGATGGCCTTGCCACGGGCCGCTCCGGCCCGCTGGTCCGCGCTGGTGACGCGCTCATTCAAGTCAGTTTGCGTGTCGGCCAGCATCGGCTGGCTTGGTGGGGCGTGACGAAGGTTCGACAGTTCTTCCAGCGCCTCGCGGCGTTCGGCGTGCGCGACGCCGTACTCTCGCTCGGCAGCGGCAAATTCACTGGCGTGCGCGGAACTCCTGACCCGATCCACCGAAAGCGAGTTGAAGAAGACCGGCGGCGGCGTGAAGAGATAGAAGACGAAAACCATGGCACCGGAAAACAGGATGACAAACTGCATCGGCACTTTCACCATGCCGTTGGCCAGAAGACCAAGCCGGCTCTGGGTGATCGATTGGCCGGAAAGGTAGCGTCCCACCTGGCTCTGGTCCGTGCCGAAGTAGGAGAGCGCCAGGAAAAAGCCGCCGATCAGGCCGGACCAGAGGTTGTAACGGCTGTTCCAGTCGAACGACGTGTCGATCGCGTTGAGCTTTCCCATCGTGCCGGCCATCCAGACGGCATCCCCCACCGACATGCCGGGCGGCAGCCGGATGATGGTCAGGATGAGTACGGCCAGGACGCCGAACAGGATCATGATCATCTGCAGCGAGTTGGTATGGTTGACGGCCCGGGTGCCGCCGGAGGCGGTGTAGATGACCACCAGCACCCCGAGGGCAATGTTGGTCCAGAAGAGGCTCCAACCGAGCAGCACGGACAGGATCAGCGCCGGGGCGTAGATCGTGAGTCCGCAGGCGAGTCCGCGCTGGATCAGGAAAAGTCCGGCCGCCAGCGTCCGTGTCTTCAGATCGAAGCGCCCCTCCAGGTACTCGTAGGCCGTGTACACCTTGAGCCGATGGAAGATCGGCACGGCAGTGATGCTGAGAACGATCATCGCCAGGGGTAGCCCGAAATAGAACTGCACGAAACGCATTCCGTCCACATAAGCCTGCCCCGGCGTGGAGAGAAACGTGATGGCACTGGCCTGCGTGGCCATGATCGACAGGCAGACCGTCGTCCAGCGCATGTCGCGGTCGGACAGCAGGTAGCCGTCGAGGCTCGACTGGCGTCGCCCCCTCCAGAGGCCGTACACGACCATCCCCACCAGAAAGCTGATCAGGACGAACCAGTCCAGCATCCTCACGAAAAGGCCCTCGTGAAGAGCCAGTAGGCGATGATCTGCAGGATGAGAAAGCCGATGACCACCGCGTAGAGGCGATTCCAGCTGCCGCCGGGCGGTGGCGGCTCGTCTTCAACGCGGCGTTCGCCGTCCGGACGCCCGTTCATTCGGCCGAGACGAGATTGACGAAGAGCCGGATGGCGCCCGGATTCCCGGCCGGCAGCTGCCGGAAAAAGGCGTAGCCGGTGTAGATGAACATTCCCTTGCCGGTTCGCGCCGCGAGCAGCCCCCCCTTCCGCTCCGGTTCACCCGGATCGTTGCTGGAGAGGAGCGGCGTGAACTTCGGATCCCACTCGGAGGCGAAGTAGAGGCCGCGCTCCTGCACCCAGCCGTCGAAGTCCGACGCGGCGATCCGGTTGGGCGTGGTCAGCAATGAATTTTCCGGTTCGAGTAGCGTGATCGGCGCCTCTTCCACCGTGACGCGATCGCGACCGAGCTTCAGCGGAAAGGGCGCAAACTCCCGGTGAAAGGTGTTATCGGCCGTGTTGTACTGGACGATGACCGTACCGCCCGCCTCGGCATACTGGAGAATCTGGCCATTGCGTCGCTTCAGCCCGTCGCGCGAGTTGTAGGCCCGGATGCCGATGACGACCGCGTCGTAGGCCGCGAGGCGCGCGGCATTGAGATCGGCGTCCGTGAGCAGGTCGACACGGTAGCCGGCCTGCGTCAGGACCGGCGGGATCTCATCACCCGGGCCCATGACATAGCCGATCTTCTGACCACGAGTGGCCAGATCCAGGCGCACCACTTTGGCCTCCGCCCCTGGAAAGACCGTCTGTCGTGGCAGGTGGTCGTACTCGATCGTGACCTGGTCCTGCCGGTATGACGTGCCGTCCAGATCGACCCGCGCGGTCATGACCGGAGGGGTGGCCGGCGAGGTCGCCACAGGCGGCGTCACCTGGAAGGTCACCGGCACCGGCGGGCCGGCGGCAGTCAGCCGGAGCGGTGCCGAAGCCGGGTTGACGCTCCAACCGTCGGGCATTTCGAGCTGAACCGTGCCGTTTCCGGTGCGGCGGGATGTCACCGTCACCGTGACCGGCCGCGGCTGCCGATCGGCAAAGAGATAGACCTGCTGATCGAGATGGGCGGTGACCGGCGGCACGACAGCCAGTGGTCGGTACAACTCTCCCTTCACCCGATCGACGGCGCGGTTCACGACCGGCACGTCCCAGGTCATCGGCTGCCCCGACACGACCATCTCGAAATGCATGACCGCCACCGGATCGTTGTCGGGGTGATTCAGGATCGAGGTGTCATCCAGAACATGGGAACCGCGCTCGTGCGGCTTCCGCAACCAGTAGGGTTGCGTTGCCGTCCAGTCGATGTCGTTCGGGATCACGAGGCCCATGGGCAGCGAGATTGGCGTGTTGTCGGCCAGCGGACGGCCGGATTCGATTCGAACCACCGATGGGTGCCCGGCGAGGTCCAGCGTGGCCCGGGTGAACTGAATGGATCCGGCGCTTCGATTGACCGCGGTGGCCGTGACGTGAAGCGAATCCCCGCCTGAAACTGCCACCTCCACGGACACCGCCTCGAGCCAGAGTCCGGCGCAGGAACGGATGATTTCGCGCAGGTCGCCCAGCTTTCGGGCAATCGTTTCCGCGTTGCCGGTTCGCCCGCCCGCATCGGGGAGGCTGGCTATGGCCCCGTAAAGGCTTGCCAACGCCGGAAGGCTGGCCGACGGGCTCCGCGGATCGAAATCGTCCCGGATCGATTCGATCATCGATCCGATTCGTTTGCCGCCGGCCACGCGATTCCACGAGAGATCGATTCCTTCGAAAGGATCCGTAGTTGTCGTATCCCCGGCCACCACGCGGAAATAGTTGAGCTGATGGCCGCGCCGCTCCGCCGAGCCGAACCCCTGGCTCTTGTGCATGCTGCGGCTGTCGGCGGCGAGTTCGTTGGAGGACTTGCCAAGCAGCGGCGCGTAGTCGCCCACATCCACCTGGACCAGTTCACGCGCGGTGGCCGAATCGGGTGGCCCCGTCCAGGTGAACCAGTTGAAGAAGGCCCGCTTCGGCGTCCAGGTGCCGTACCGCGCCACCTGCTCGGGAAACCGGCCGGGATCGCCGGCTGCCTCGAATGCTTCAACGGACAGGATGGCGGAGGCCGTGTGATGACCGTGCCCCCCCTCGCCTGTTGTCGGGAATCGATTGATGACGATGTCCGGGCGCAACAGCCGGATCGTCCGCACCAGATCGGCCAGAACGATCTCGCGGCCCCAGAAATCAAGCGTCTCCTCCGGAGTTTTCGAATAGCCGAAGTCGATGGCCCGCGTAAAGAACTGCTCGGCCCCGTCGATCCGCCGGGCCGCCAGGAGTTCCTGCGTCCGGATCAGGCCGAGCAGATCTCCCTTTTCGTTGCCGATCAGGTTCTGCCCGCCATCGCCCCGCGTCATGGAGATGTACGCCGCCCGCACCCCCTTCACGTTCTCGAGCCAGGTGAGCATGGCCGTGTTCTCATCATCGGGATGCGCCGCCACGTAAAGCGCCGTACCGACCACCGACAACCGCTTCAAGGCCATGTCGATCTCGGCGGCATTCAGGGGTGGGCGCGGGGCGACGTCGGCGGCGAGCGCGGGGGTCTGGAGAACAACGACGGCCAGGCCGGCCAGAATCCAGCGGCCGAGAGACAACGGGCAACAGGTGCGATTCAGCATCATTCGGGACCCATCCTCCGGGGAATTGGAAGGCGGAAGGTTACGTGGTTGGGAGTGGGTCGCCAAGTGGGCCGGGTTGAGTCCGTTCGGGCACGGCGGCGGCCGGGCGAATCAGCGCAGGACAACCAGCCGCAGCGCCCTGGACGTTCGGGCCAGCCGTGCGAAATAAATCCCCGAGGCGACCGGGCGACCGTCATCGCCCCGCCCGTTCCACTCCACCTCGCCGCGCGAGGGAGGAAGAATTCCGAGATCGTGTGTCACGATCCGACGGCCGGTGACGGCGAATATTTCCAGCATGGCCCGGGTCGTCGCGCGGACCTCGTAGGTCAACCGAAACGGCCCCGGCCCCGGGCTGGCCCGGACCGACAGGAGACGAAGTGGACCCGGATCAGGTTGCACCTCCACCTCGATGGCGCCGAGTGTCTGACCATACCCGTCCGGATCGCGGTGAACGAGTCGATAGCGGTAACGGCCGGCGGTCCGGATGGAGCTATCGGTGAACTGCCCGGCGGTCGTGACGGGGGCAACCGGATCGAGCCGCACCTCCAATTCCGTCGTGGTGCCGACCGGGACGCGCCAGATCTCGGCCTCCCCGGCGGGCGGATTCGAGAGTGTCCAGTCGAGAATCACCGACCAGTCATCGGCCAGGGCCGTCAGGGCCACCGCCGGGCGCGACACAACCGGCAAGCCGTAACGAATGGCCAGCCGCGTGTCGGATTCGTAATAGATGAGATCGGGCTGACCATCGGCGTCAATGTCGGCAAGGGTCGAAATCCCACCGCTCGAAGCGAACGGCACCTCGATGCCGTCCGCGAAACCGGTCACGTCATTGCTCAGGTAGAGCGTGAGGGGTGAGCTGCTGGAGCTGCCATGTAGGCTGAGTTCCGCTCGCCCGTCGCCATTCATGTCGGGTATGGATTCGGTCCTCCCGGGCGATCGATCTGACAATATTTGCCGGATCGTCCAGGCACCACCGGCATCCCGGGCCATGATGGACAGGTAGCGGAAACCCGACACCACCAGTTCGAGTCCGGGCTCCGGGAGCCAGTCCCCGGGAAGGATGTAATCGGGATAATCCGGGAGCGGCTCGAGCGGACCCGCCTGGTATGAAAATCCCTCCCGGCGGTGGAGGATGCGCAGGCCGGATTCCCGATAAAAACCGGACCAGGCGATGAGCTCGGACCGGCCATCGTTGTCGACATCCGCGGGCAGGAAACCTTCCAGCCGACCGGCGATCGCGACACGCCACAATTGCGTCACCGGACCCGTCGTCGAGACGCGGAGAATATTGAGAAAGGTGCTGTCACTCTCGCCGAAAACGTAGCGCGACGACCCGCTTAGCAATTCGTTCATTCCGTCGCCATCGACACCGACGAGTCGGTTGAACTGCGCTCGATGTCCGAGGGGCATCGGGGGCCCGGCCGTGAACCCCGCGGACCCATCGTTTTCGAAGATCACGGCCGTCGATTCCAGGAAGCCGGAGGTGCCGAAGAGGTCCAGGTCACCGTCGCCATCGAGATCGACGGCCCGAAGGTTTGACGGGCGCTCCGGAATCTGGGGAAACGTCATGGTTCGGATCGCGCCGAACGATCCGCCCGAAAGGCCAGGTCGGGTGAACACCGTCACACCTTCCCGGTATGGCTGGCCGACACCGACCAGGTCGAGCCTTCCATCGCCATCCAGATCGACCAGCAGCGGCCGGTCGTTTTCGAACGGCACCTCCAGGGTTGGGGGAACAGGGAATCGATCGATGTCCGCCCGCGTCACCAGCCGGAGCGACCCCGGGCCGGTCACCAGGATGTCGTCTCGTCCGTCACCGTCGAAATCCTGAAAGTGCGGGACGCCGGATCCGGTGGTCATGGCCAGGTCGACGCGCGGTTCCAGCGTGCCGTCGCCGCCATTCCGATGCATCCACAGGTGGCCGTCGTCGTGGGCGATCACGTCCAGCCGACCGTCACCATCGAGATCGAACAGCATCCAGTAATCCGCCCGCTCCGAGGCGACTGACTCCAGCGGGTCGGCAAAATGGCCATCCCCGAGCCCGGGATGAACGGAGAGGCTGAACATCCCCGCTCTTGGAATCGGGAACGGACTCGGGATCGTGTCCGGGAGTGTGTAGTCATAGGTATATTCGGCCGTGACAAGGTCCGGTTCGTCATCACCGTCCATCCGCCCCAGGCCCACCACCTGATCGATATCCGAGGAGAGCGGGCTGGTCACGGTGCGCTCGAATCCACCGGCACCATCGGCGACATAGCGGACGAGGAAAAGCGAATCGCGATCCCCGCCAATTCGAAGCAGGTCGATCAGACCGTCACTGGTCATGTCGGCGGCCAACAGGAAGGACTCGGAGGGAACGGAAATCCCGTACGCGACCGGGTTGAACCGACCGTCGCCACGCCCGGCGCGGACAATGACCAGGCGGTTGCCGTAGTTGGGGCGCACGAGGTCGACATGGCCGTCGCCGTCGACATCCTGCACGAATAGTTCCCGCCCCTCGCCCGGCATCTCCCAGGAGAATGGCGCCGCGTAGGTGCCGTCGGGCCGACCCGGCGCCACGAAGATCGGCCGGCCGTCAAGGATCATGTCGTCGATCTGGTCCTCGTTGACGTCCGCCAGCAGGAGCCGCGAGTGGTAGCTCGTGTTGTTGTCGGAGGGATCGCCGTCCATCTCGACGACCGAGAGCGGCTGCCAGGGGTTGGCCCCGGTCGGGTCGAGAATCTGAACCTGGCGATGGACGCTGGTGATCAGGAGGCGCCGGACGCCGCCGGGAAACGTGTGGGCAAGAATGTGAGCCGGCGAAGTCGGCTGAGGGATGACCTGCACCGGATCGGCGAAGAGACGCCGGGCCGCGGAAGCCGGCGGAACAAGCAGCAGTCCGCCAAGGAGCAGCGTGGGGAGCGTTGGGCGGACGGAACGGCGCCGCGAGAGGGTGCGATGGCTCATCTCAGGAGGGTGATCCGGGTGGTGACCTGTTCGCGATCTGTCCGGACGCGAAGGGTGTAAACGCCGGAGGAAACGAGCGAGCCATCCTCACCGCGGCCGTTCCACCGCAGGCAAAGTCGCTCCGCGGACGATGTCGTCGGCCCGAGGCTTGACACAAGTCGGCCGCTGACGTCGAACACGTGCAACTCGACCGACTCGCCGGGCGAGAGCCCCGCCAGGTCGAGCTGCACCTGGCCACGACCCGGGTTCGGCGATACCCGGGCGAGCTGAAGGCGAGGCGGCGCGGGAGCGACACCCGGTTCGATCGGATCCCCCTCGTTCCAGATGATCAGGACATCGGAGGAATTGTCCGATGTGCCGATCAGATCCAGCCGGCCATCGGCATCGAGGTCGACCAGAACGTAGTCGCGCAGGGCGCCACCGACGGCAAACTCCTCGGTGTCGCCGAGCCCGCCCGGCACGCCACGACGAACAAGAAGAATCCCCGACCCCTCGGCATAGGCGATGAGATCATCCCGGCCATCCTGATCGGTGTCACCGGCCGTTGCCCAGGCCAGCTCCCGTCCCAGGCGTTCGAAGACCGGTGGCCCGAAAGCGCCCTGGCCGTAGCCGTACTGAATCGTGACGCGATCACCGGAACCGACCTGGAGCAGAAAGTCCTCGACGCAATCGCCATTCAGATCGGCCAGGGTCTGTCGATCGGAACGGCTGATCGACTCCTGGACCCGGAGCGGAACGAGGCGACCATTTCGCTCCAGGTGAAAACTCTGGATGAGGCCAGGTTGGTAGGAGAGGACGTATAACTCCTGTCCGGACTGATCGTCGGCGTCGGCCAGCGCGAGGCCGGTGACGAATCCCCGGACGGGCGCCACGACCGGTGAACCGAACAGCCCATCTCCCGGATTTGAAAAGACCCAGAGCTCGCCGAATGGCCCGGGAAGGGCAAGGTCGATGTCGCCGTCGTCGTCTAGGTCGGCGGCCATGAGTGCCTTGCTGAACAGGTTGGCACCAATGTCGCCCGCGAATATCTGGCGACCCAGTTCGAAGTCACCCTTTCCGTCACCGGCAAAGAGCCAGATGGCCGATCGGGGGCCGGAGGCGGCCACCAGATCTGGATGACCGTCCCCGGTCACATCGGCCACCGTGATCACCTGGGGAGGAAATCCGATTGGTCGTTCCACCAGATCGAAGTGTCGCTGCCCATCGCCGATCGCCACCCAGATGGTGCCGGTCTCGTTGGATTCCAGGAGCCCGAGAACCAGGTCCAGATGACCGTCACCGTTCAGATCCGCGGGGAACACGTTCACGTGGTCCCGTCCCATCAGCTGGAGGAGCGTCTTGCTCACCGGCTGCACGTTCGGATCGTGACCGACGAGCGCCAGGATGCCGTTCGTCGTGCTGACGGCAATCTCCTCCCCGTCGGAAAACCAGGATCCGACCACCATGCGGCGTCCATGCCCGGGGAGCAGGATGGGCCGCGGGTCAAGGAAGCCGCCGGCCCGGTCATTGTCAAAAGCCCAGAGGTAGGCGCCCGACTGGTCGATGACGGCGGCATCGGGCCAGGCATCGCCATCAATATCGGCCACGACCAGTCCCCCCCAATGTTGCGGGAGCGATCGATGACTCGCCACCGTCCAGCTGCCGGAGGATTCCTGACGACAGACATAGAGTTCTCCGTCATATCCACTGATGAGGACCATTTCCGGCTTCGAATCCCGGTCCATGTCGCGCAGGACGCACCGGTCGGGACCAAGGCTGAACAAGATGTCCACCGCATGCGTGTCCGGTGGTGACGAGCGGAAGGACACGCCGCCACGGAACCCGAGAAACTGAAACGACGAAAACTGCACCATCAGGTCGTTCTGACCGTCGCCGTCGTAGTCGCCCGCTCGGACCGCGTGGGCGCGGGGGGACACCGGCCGGCTGATCGACACCTCCCACGTGCCGTCGTCACCCAACGAATGCACCAGAATCCGGGCCGAATCCGAATCCGCGACGGCCACGTCCACGCGACCGTCACGGTCAAAATCGCCGGCTGTCATCGAACGGGTTCGAATTGTGTCCGGAAGAATCTCCACCGGTTCGAATCCGCCGCCGAGCCTGGCCCGGCGAATGGCGGCGAGATTTCCCGAACGCGTCATGCCGAGGAGGTCGGTGAGGCCGTCGCCGTCCAGATCCGACGCCGACATCGGGTCGAATTCGCTTTCACCCTCCAGCTGGCGCGGCTCCTCGAATCCACCGGACCGCCGGGCGACCAGGAGCCACATTGATCCGTCGTATTCAATTCCCAGAAGATCCGCCCGCCCATCGCCGGTGAACTCGCCGTTCAGGTATTGATCGGCATCTCGCGGGGCCTCGATGGGAATGTAGTCCGATCCGAAAATGCGGGCCAGGGACGGACCGGCCGTGGCGAGGCTTGCGGCCAGGGCCAGCACAGGAAACAGGATCACCGGCAGGAGCTCACGGCATGGATGACAGGCGGCCCGGAGAGTTGTCAAGATGGGGATGACTATAGCCGGTCCCGGCGGATCGGGGGTGGTTGAACAAAACCCGCGGACGGCGCGTCCTCTACCCGTTTGTGGCAGTCGCCGCAGGCACCTGATTCGTTTATAGTCTCGCCCCTTCCCCCTCGCGCGCTCGACCGACCCGACAGGACCCTGTTTTCTATTGGCACCGGACAAACCAGGAGCTGATCGATGCTGAATCGTTTGACGTCGGGGCGGTTCCTCGCCCCACTGGCCCTGCTGTTGATGGCCGCCGCGACGGACCCCGCTCTCGCCGCCCTCCCCCCCAACATCGAATCCCTCGAGCCGTTCGGCGGCATCTCGCCCTACCGGCTCAAGTCGAACGGGATGACGATCCTCGTGTCGCACAATCCGGCGGCGCCCGTGTTCAGTTTCATGGTGGTGTACGGCGTCGGAAGCCGGAATGAGGCGCCGGGAAATACCGGGTCGGCGCACCTGCTTGAACATCTCCTCTTCAACAAGAGCACGCTGAATTACGGCAAGGCCAACGGCCACCCGACGTTTCAGGAAATCTTGTACGCGGCCGGGGCCGATTTCAGCTCCACCAACATGACGACCTGGAACGATCGGATGACCGGCTACTCGACGCTGCCGAAATCCCAGCTCGAGCTGGCACTGAAAATTGAAGCGGACCGTCTCGGGCGGGGCCTCCTTCTCGATGCGGAGCGCCAGCCGGAAATGTCGGTGGTGCGGAACGAGTACGAGATCGGCGAGAACGATCCGGATCAGGCGCTCTGGAAGGCGGTGATCGGCGCGGCCATCGTGGCGCACCCCTATCACTGGGACACGATCGGCTACCGCTCCGATATCGAAGGGGTGCCGACTGAAAAGCTTCGCGAGCACTACGACACCTATTTTCATCCGGACAATGCCACGGCCATCCTGGTCGGCGACTTCGACCTGGAGTCGGCGTTGACCCTCTTTGACCGCGAATTCGGCTCCTTCCCGAAATCGGAACGGCCGATTCCGAAGATCATTACCGTCGAGCCGCCGCAGGAAGGCGAACGCCGGGTCACCATCAAGCGCCCGGGTTCCGTCGGCATCGTGCAGATCGGCTACCTGCGCCCCGGATCCATGCACCCGGATTTCATGCCGATGGAAGTGCTGAACTCGATTCTCTCGGACGGCGTCAACAGCCGGCTGTATCAGTCACTCGTCGAAACGGGGCTGGCCACCTCCGCGTTTGCCACCAACTTCACCTTCCGGGACCCCTACCCGTTGATGATCGATGTGCAGGTGGCCCCGGGGAAGAATCACGCCGAGGTGGAGGAGACCATCAAGGCCACGCTGGCCCGCCTGGCGCTGGAAGGCGTTTCCGCCGCAGAAATGGAACGGGCGCGCAAGCAGATCGAGGTGGCCGTCATCCGGGGCCGCGACGGCACCTTTCCCCTTTGCTCGAGCCTCGGTGAGGCGGTGGCATCGGCTGACTGGAAATGGTTCGTCACCTACATCGATCGGATGAAAGCGGTCTCGGCCGCAGATGTGAAGCGGGTGGCCTCCCTCTATCTCATTCCGGATCGCGCCACGGTCGGCTGGTTCGTGCCGACCAGCGCCGAGCAGATGGCCCCGTTGAAAGCGGCCGCCGAGGCCATGAACACCGCTTTGGCCAGGCCGGATGGTTCGGATGGACCGGGCACCGCAGCGTCCTTTGGCAGTTCGATAACCGCGGCCGCCGGCAGCGCCGGCACGTTTGCCGAGCGGACGACACACCGGGTCCTTTCCAACGGTATCGTCCTCGACGTGGTCGAGAATCACGCGGTGCCAACGGTGGCCATCTCAGGCCTCTTGCTGGCCGGCCAGGTGACAGCCCCGACCGGAAAGCCGGGCGTGCCGACCCTGACCGGCATGATGATGGAGCGAGGCACCACAAGCCGCGACAAGAAGACGATCGGTGACCAGTTGGCCAGGGCCGGCGCCAACCTGTTCATCGGGACGGGGGCGCTGGAGATGTTCATCACCGGCAACGGGATGTCGCGCGATATCGATCTGTTGCTCGACATCCTGGCCGATCAGCTCAAGAACCCCTCGTTTCCCGACTCCGAGTACACCAAGGTACTGGCCGAATATCAGTCGGATATCTTGGACGCCGCCGAGAACACCGGACAGCGCGCCACCGAACAACTGTCGCGGATCGTCTATCCGGAAGGTCATCCCTATCGCCAGAGCGAGCATACCCAGCTCCTTCTGGCCATGAAGACCACGACGCTGGACGACCTCCGCGCCTGGCACAAGAGTCGCATCGTCGGGAGCTCGCTGAAGCTGGCGATCGTGGGAGATATCAAGGCGGAGGATGTAGCGGCCAAGGTCGAGGCTTTTTTTGCCGGCCTGCCCAGGGGCGTCCCCCCCGCGCTGGAAGCACCCCGCATCTCACCGAAGGCAGCACAGAAGTCCGTGGTGACGATTCCGGGCAAGGCCAACATGAACTTCATCGCCGGACAGGCGTCCGGCCTCCGTCGCACCGATTCCGATTTCGAGGCGGCGCTGATCGCCAATGCCGCGCTCGGCCAGAACTCCCTTTCCTCCCGGATCGGCAAACGAGTGCGTGATACCGAAGGGCTGTCGTACAGCCTCTCCTCTCGATTCACCTGGACCGACGCACTCGACGGGCTCTGGCTGGTCAATGTCAACGTGGCCCCGCAAAATCTATCCAAGGCGATGGCCTCGACGATGGAAGTGATCCGGGCGTACGCGAAGGAAGGGATCACCGAGGCGGAGGTGGCCACCGGCAAGAGTTACTTCGCCGGCAATTACCAGGTACGGCTCGGCTCGAATGCCGGCGTCGCGCGGGCGCTGGTCGAGGCGGAGAAATTCGGCTTCGGCCCCGGCTATCTCGACGAATATCCGGAGCGCTTCCGCCGCGTCACGAAGGCGGAAGTCGACGCCGCCCTGAAAAAACACCTCGACCCGGCAAAGCTCAATACGATCGTCGCGGGGGATCTGACCACGCTGCCATGACCGGGCGTGGCAATCCGGGGCTTTTGATCAGGATTGCTGAAACGCCTTCGACCAGTTCACGACCACGTAGGTGCTCGGCAATGCCTGGGAGCTGCCCGGGGCCACGATGTAAAACGTCCCACCGTCGGGCGTGACGACGTAGTGGACGCGAGGCCCGTCTGCCTGCAGCACGACGGCCGCGAAGAGCCGCTCGGCCACGCCGGGTTCGAACCCCTGGCCATTGCCGGTCGACACCGACATCATGTTCTGCTCCGCCGACAGGTAATAGAGCTGGCGGCCATCGGCACTCCAGGTCGGTTCATTGCCGCCGTGGGTCGAAACCTGCCACTTGTCCGCGCGGTCCGGATACGATTGCACGTACACCTCGTTGCGCCCCGATTCGAACGAGGTATAGGCCAGGTAGCGGCCATCGGGCGAAAGCGTGGACTGCCATTCATCAAAGGGCGCATCCAGGAACGCCGTCGGCTCGGAGCCAGGGCGGGTCAAGTCGAGCACGTAGATATCCCTGCGCCCCTCGACGCCGGCGCGGTCGAAGAAGAGCAGCCGGCCATCGGCGGACCAACAGGTCGGGATACATTCGCTGGTCGAAAAGGGATAAATCATCTCGCTCTTGCCGGCACCGGTCACGTCCTTCCGATACAGGCCCGCCGATCCGACTCCATCGGAGTAATAAATGACCTTGCGGCCGTCCGGCGACCAGACCGGGTAATTCTCATTGCCGACGTCATGGCTGAATCGGGTCGCGACATCGCGGACCAGGTCGACCAGCCAGAGATCACGGCTGCGCGAGACGTCATCGACGGCTCGAAACACCAGGCGGCGCCCGTCCGGCGAGAGGGCCGGATGAAAGCCCGAGGCCGGGGCGTTGACCACGCCCAGTTCGCGCCCCTCGCGGTCGAGGCGCACCAGTCGCCCCCGCTGGGCGCGCCGGGTCGAGAAAACCAGGATGCCGTTGTCGGAGGCATGAAACTCGGAGGTTCCGATGGCGTCGGTCGACACCTTCTCGGCGATCGGCACCGGATCACCCCGAAACTTGAGCGACCCGGCATCGAACCGCTGGGCCACCAGCGTGCCGCCCCGGGAAAACAGGATGTGTCCCGGCGGCACGAACTTGATCTGGGAATCGCAGGGACCGAGATCGACGATCTTCGTGGAGCCCAGCTCGCCGACCGCCAGCCGCGAATTCGCGCCGATGGCCAGGAAGAGATAGTGACGCCCGTCCGGAAGAAATTCCGGCCAGCCGACCTGGGTGACATTCTTGACCGTATCCCGACCGACCGCCAGGACCGGCACGCCACCTCCGGAAGAGACCTGCCGGATCGGATCGTCCGCGCGGCCGTCGAAGAGAATGTCCCCCTTCACGCCCCAGGAGCCGTCCGCCCCGGTCGGGGCATCACAGACCACGATGGGCGGGGCTCCGGTCACTTCCACCTTCTTCAACTTGCCGCCGGCCATGAATCCGAGGAAGCGGCTGTCCGGCGACCAGAAGGGGCGCAGCGTCCCCTCGGTGCCGCCGAGCGGCCGGGCCACCAGCGCATCGAGCGGGCGCAGATAGATGCGCGACACACCGACGGAGTCGGTGGCGTTGTAGGCGATCATCCTTCCGTCGGGGGAAATGCGGGGCGCATCCATGAACCGGATGCCGGACGGTGGCGGAATTTCGAAGCGGTACACCGGAGACTCGGGTTCCTGCGTCAGCATCATCTTGGCCGCCAGCACCGCCGTCGCCAGGGCCGATACGACCGTGGCGATCACCAGCACCCGCTCGCGGGAACGCCGGCGCGCCGCCACCGGTAGCGGAATGCCGGCCTGCGACCCGCCTTCCTGTATCCACTGGAGCTGCAGCTTGACGTCATGAGCCGTCTGAATCCGCTCGTCGGGATCCTTGGTCATGCACCCGCGAATCAATCGTTCCAGCGTCGGCGGCGCCAGTGTGGCTACGCTGGTGACCGGACTCGGCTCGGTGTTCATGATCGAGCCGATCAGCGAGGCCTGGCTTCGTCCCTCGAAGGCGCGCTTGCCGGTCACCGCTTCGTACAAGGTCACACCGAGAGCCCAGATGTCGCTGCGGGCGTCGGCTTCCTGCCCCTCCAGCTGTTCCGGCGACATGTACTGAAACGTACCGACGATGGTCCCCTCGGTGGTCAACGCCCGGGTCATCGTGGGCGAACTGGTCAGCTCGCTGACGTTTCCGGCGAGGCCGGTGGCGCGAGCCAGGCCGAAGTCCAGGAGCTTGGCGCCGGTCCGGGTCAGCATGACGTTGGCCGGCTTCAGATCGCGGTGAACCATGTTCTGCCGGTGCGCCTTGTCGAGGGCATCTGCGATCTGCATGCCAAGCTTCAGCACCTCGTCGGTCGGCAGGGGCCCACGCTCCAGGCGCTTTTGCAGTGTCTCCCCCTCGACGAGCTCCATGACGAGGTAGTCGGTCTCCCCCTCACGGCCGACATCAAAAAGTGTGCAGATGTGGGGGTGGTTCAGGCTGGAGATGGCCTTCGCTTCCCGCTCGAAGCGGGCCCGGCTGTCAGCCGAATCTGCCAGATGAGGCGGAAGGACCTTGATGGCCACATCGCGGCCAAGGCGGGTGTCGCGGGCTCGATACACTTCGCCCATTCCCCCGACGCCGAGGGGGGAGGCAATTTCGTAGGGACCCAGGCGGGTCCCGGCGGCCAGGCTCATGGCGGCAAGTTGTAACCGTTGTGGCTTCCGGCGTCCAGTGGCGGCTGACTTTCGAACTCCGTGTCTGGTAGCATGACGGCATGAAACACCTGCGCCTGGCCCTCGTGGCCCATGTCGTGCTGTCGATGGCCGCTGTGACGGTAGCCAGCGCCGGCCCGGTTCTCCCCTTCGTCGACGATTACAAGATTGCGTTGACACAAGCCCGCGAGAAACGGCTTCCGATCTTCATCGAAGCCTGGGCACCCTGGTGACACTCGTGCCGCTCGATGAGAGCCGTGGTCTTCACCGACCCCGCCCTCGCGAGCGAAGCCGGACGGTTCGTCTGGCTCGAGATCGACACCGACCGCCCCGAGAACGCGTACGTGCTCGAGAAGTATCCGCTTCGAGCCCTGCCGACCTATTTCATCGTCGAACCGGATAGCGAGCGCATCGCACTTCGCTGGGTTGGCGGAGCCACGGTTCCCGGCCTCAAGCGAATTCTGAATGACGGGCACCGCCTCGTCGAAAACGCCTGGGCCAACCCGGGGCTTCTGGGAGGCGACCCAGCCCAGGTGTGGGCCGGAATTCATCCGGACAAGAGGGAAAATACTTCCGGAGGCTCTGGTGGCGCCAACGATCTCCTCCTGGCGGATCTTCTGGCGCGGGCCGACCGTTACTATGCCGCCGAGCAGGATTCCATGGCCGCAGTGGTCTACCGGACGGCCATCGACATGGCGCCGGACGACTGGGCCTCCTACGGCCGCGCGGTCGAGTCGGCCCTGTTCAGCCTGTCGAACACCGGCGACAACCAGGCGATCCTGAAGCTGGCCACCGAGGCGTGGCCCCGGCTTGGCAACGGCTCCTCGGCGGCGGCGGTGGCCACGAGCGGCCTGGACGCGGCCGCCCACCTGCCGGACGACGCCGAGGGGAGGAAGCAGCGCGTGGCCGAGTTTGAGGCCGCCTCGCGCAAAGTCCTGAACGATGCGACCATTCCGGCCACCGGCGACGATCGGTCCGGCATCTACATCACGTTGATCGGTGCCCGTGAAGCCCTGGGCGATTCGCTCGGCGCGCTGGCGCTGACGCGTGAGTGGGCCAACTTCCTCGACAAGGAAGCGAAGCGGGCGCCGACGCCGGAGGCGCGCGCCGTCTTCGATTCGCACCGGCTATCGGCCTATCTCGAGTTGAATGAACCCGCCAAGGCCGTAACCTTCCTGCTCCAGGCGGAGAGGGATCTTCCGGCCGATTACAATCCGCCGGCTCGTCTCGCCGCGGCTTACAAGGCGATGAAGGATTACCCGAAGGCACTCGAGGCGAACTCGCGCGCGCTGGACCTGGTTTATGGCCCGCGTCAGCTCCGCGTGCTCGACGTTCGGGCGGACATTCAGATGGCGATGGGCGACAATGCGAACGCCCGCGCGACACTGGAGAAAGCGATCCAGGTCGCCGAGGCGATGCCGGAATCGCAGCGGTCGCCGCGGGCCATCGCCAACTTCAAGAAGAAGCTCGAAGCCATTCCGAAGACGTGAGGCGGCGCCGGGAGCCTTTGTCGATGTTTGGCACCGTGAAAGCCTAACTCTCGGGGAGGCTGAATCCCCTGGCAACGCGCGTTGGCAGCGGGCGTCCCGTCAAATGGGACAAGATCCGATCCACATGCACGTGGCTGTTCTCGATGAACAGCTTGAAATGGTGCTGCGTGCCGGCGGCGGCCGTCCCGGCGACGTACAACCCCGGCACATCGGTTTCCATCGTGGCCGGGTCGTGCCGGGGGCCACGGTTCTCCCCCTCCAGCGTCACGCCGGCCATCTCGAACAGCGTCGTGTCGGCGCGATAACCGACGAGCAGCAGAACGAAATCGGCCGGGACTTGCAGGAGATCCGAGCCGGCCGGCTCATCGAGGCGTGACAGGCTCACTTTCGTGGCATCGATGACCACCGGCACGGTCCGCGGCAGAAACTTGATGTGCCCCTGCGCAACAAACGATTCGATCTCCGGCAGCAGCCAGTACTTGACCGACTTCTCGGGGAATCGCTCGCCCCGGTAGCTCAGGCTGACGCGCGCGCCGGCCCGATGGCATCGAATGGCAGCTTCCACCGCCGAGTTCTTGCCTCCCACGATGAGCAGTCGCCGGCGAAAGTAGCGATGCGGCTCGTCGAACAGGTGGCTGACATGCGGCAGGTCCTCACCCGGTATATCGAGGCGCCGCGTGTCGGCCATGTCGCCGATGGCCAGGACGACCCGGCGCGCCTCGTAGCGTTGCGTCCCACCGGACGATTGTGTCGTCACGCGAAATCTTCCCGGCCCCTCGGCGCCGACCCGTATCTCGACGACCCGCTCGAATGTCCGCACATCCAGATTGAACTGGTCCACGACACCGCGGAGGTAGGCCAGGTATTCCTCGCGGCTGGTTTTCGATTGGTCGACGGTGACCAGCGGCACGCCGGCAATGGCGATCCGCTCGGGTGAGGAGAAGAATCGGGCCTGCCGGGGATAGCCGGTGATCGTGTGACCGATCGACGCGGCGTCGACCTGCACGTACGGAACGCCGGCTCCCTTGAGCGCCACGGCCAGTTCAAGCCCGATCGGGCCGGCGCCGACGATGAGGACGTCGGTGGCGTGAACATCGCGTTGCGCGTTGTCCGCCGTCAAATCCATGTCCTCCGAACGATCATCCAACTCCCCATGGTACCCCGATCGCGCCGAAGGTGATAAATTGCCAGTGTCATGAGCCCGAATATCTTTCGCCGCGAGTTCCCGATTCGAATCCACGACGTCGACGCCGCCGGCATCGTCTTCTTCGCCCGGTACTATGTCCTGATGCACGACGTGTACGAGTCTTTCCTCGAGTCGATCGGCTTTTCAATTTCGAGCGTCATCCAGGATGGCGAGATCCTGATCCCGGTCGTCGAGAGTCACTGCCGCTACCGCCGGCCGATGCGCCACGGCGAGGTCATCACGGGTGAAATCGTCTTGACGGAGCTCAAGTCGACCTCCTACATCGTCCGCTGCCGTCTGCTGGGGCCGGACGGCGATCTCCGCGCCGTACTGACCGTGCGCCACGTTTCGGTGTCGCAGGAAACGATGAAGCCGGTACCGATACCCGATGCCATACGGGCGGCGCTGACTTTCCACGTCGAGCCCGACGAGACAGGTGCCCCGTCGGGGATCTGACCATCGACGTCCTCAGGAAGTCTTGTCGGTGGCCCGGGCCCTCTTGCGGAGTTCTTCGAAGAAGGTCTTGAGGAGCCCGGTGGACTCCTCGCGCAATGGCCCCGAGGAAACCTCCAGGTGGTGGTTGAGCCTTTCCTCCTCGGAGAGGTCGATGACCGAGCCGACCGCGCCCCGCTTGGGATCGTGCGCGGCGAACACCAGGCGTGACACGCGCGCATTGAAAATGGCGCCGATACACATGACGCATGGCTCCAGCGTCACATAAACCGTTGTCCCATCCAGCCGCCACGACTTGAGCGCGTTGGCCGCCGCCGTGACCGCCAGAATTTCAGCATGGGCTGTCGGGTCGGACAGCCCCTCCATCTGATTCCGGCCACGACCAACAATGCGGCCGTCGTGCACGATGACGGCCCCGACCGGCACCTCACCCGCCTCGGCGGCCCGTTCGGCCTCGACCAGGGCTTCCTGCATCCAGCGTTCGTCGAATTGACTCGATGAGTTTGGTGTTTCAGTCATGCCGTGTTTGGGTTTGATGCGTCCGGCCATCCATTTCGACCGTCGGACCTAGCGCCCAGCCTCCTTCTTCTTTTTCTTCTTGGCTTCCCTGGTCAGTCGGTCCTTGTCCTCGGGCTTCGGATACGAGCCGATCACTTCGAGCACAACATCCTCGGCGATATCTTCATACTTCGGCGGATCGGGCACCGTCTTGACCGTCTGACGGCTGGTGCCGCTGGCGTCGGAGGCGGAGGAGCCCGACGGATCGTAGGGCGGTGACTTGCCGACCTTCACGAGCGAAGCCTCCCACAGGAGAATCCGGTCGGACACACTCCAGAGTCGTGAGCGCAGACCGACCGTGGTCGTGCTGTACCCCTCCTCGCTGAAATCCAGCTTGTGCTGCTCCCAGTGGGTCAACTCAACGCCGACGATGGCATCCAGACCGACGGCGGCTTGAACGGTGGCGAGGCTGGGTGGATCGATTTCGCCGCGGGAGAGCCAGACACGAATCAGCGTGTCATAGGCCTGCTTGAATCCCCCGCGCTCGGCCGCCATGCGGATGTCATCCGGGTAGAGCAGTGTAAACTCCCCCTGGTCCTGCAGTGTGCCGTTGATCAGGTCCGGCACGATCTCCGCCATCATGGCGTCATTCGAGATCGGATAGCTGATGCCGAGGAGGCCGATCTTGTTCAGCGGCTTTTCCCAGAAGGCGGGATCAACCTTGACCGCCAGCTGGCTCTTCTCTTTCGCGGCGATCGCGGATCCTGCCAACGCCACGAGGGAGATGGCAGCAACCATCGCTCCAATCAGGCGCTTCATAGTCACTCTCCTGTCATGCCAGGGCCTCAGGTACCGGAAGGGCCGGGCCTCCTAAAGGAATCAAGACCGGCCACCATGGATCGGAACAACCGTCGATACCGGAGAAAGTTTAGGAGGATCGGCGTGGCGGGCGCAACCGGGGGCCAACGATTGGCTGCGGATGTGCGGTGGCGGTGGAGATGGTGCGCCCAGGAGGAGTTGAACCCCCAACCTTCTGATCCGTAGTCAGACGCTCTATCCAATTGAGCTATGGGCGCAGCCGGTCTTGATCCGCCGCCGCCGGGACGCAGAAGTCCCGGTGAATGCAGGCGCAGGAGTCTAGGGTTGCCGGGCCCGAAATTCAAGAGGCGAGTGTCGACGATCGTGGAACGGGCTCATCGGCGCCCCGGCGCGGGCCCTGGACAAAATACTACTTGAAACTTTCAGTGGTTTTGTGTTTTTATTCACATCGATGAATATTAATGCACACGCCCCCCGCGGCCCGGCACGACGTCGAGCCCCGCTGGCCCGCCTGATCGCCGATGGACGGCACGGCAGCCAGGAGGAACTCGTGTCCGCGCTTGGCCGTCACGGCATACAGGTCACCCAGGCCACGCTGTCCCGCGACCTGGCCAGCTTAGGCGTGGGCAAGTTGCCGGGTCGTGACGGGCGCGCAGTCTACTCACTCCCGTCACCGGCCACCGAGGTCGTCGACCGCCACCGGCAGGAACTTGATCTCAAGTCGTTCATCAACGAAATCCGGCTGGCGGGACAACTGCTCATCGTCCGCACCCCACCTGGTCACGCCAACGGCGTCGCCCGCGCGATCGACCTCCTCTGCAGCACCGATGTGGTTGGTTCGGTGGCCGGGGACGACACCATACTCGTCGTCACACCCAGTGCGGCCCGCGCGCGGGCCTTCCGTCGTCAACTCGAATCCCTGGCCGACGCCGGATCGAGCCTTGCCCGTTGACGGCGCCGATCATGGCGCGAGTGGCCCTGCTTGGGGCCAGTGGATATGCCGGCCTGGAATTTCTTCGGCTGGCCCGCCGACATCCCGGGATCACCATCACGGCTCTTGCCTCGCGCGAATGGGCCGGGCAGCCGGCAAGCTGTCTGGCCCCCGGTTTCGACACCGGTCGGGGCGAGGCCAGCCAGTTTCCAGCGATCATCTCGTTGGAAGCGATTGCCGATCTGCTGGGTCGCGGCACCTGCGACACGCTGGTCAGCGCGCTCCCCCATGGAGCGCTGGCCGGACTGGTCGCGGGAAATCCGGCCTGGATTGAGGCCCCGACAAGAATTCTCGACCTGTCGGCCGACTGGAGGGACGAATCCATGGGCTTCGTCTACGGGCTGACGGAAAAAAATCGGGCCCGGTTACACCTCACGCCCCGCGTGGCCAATCCCGGCTGTTACCCAACCGCCGCGACGCTGGCTCTCCTGCCGGCGGTGGAGGCGGGATGGGTGACCGGAGCGGTCATGGTGTCAGCCCTTTCCGGCGTCACCGGGGCCGGTCGCCGCGCCGTGTTGAGCAACTCCTTCGCGGAACTCGCCGGAAGCGCCTCCTTTTACAAGGTCGGCGAGATCCACTCACATGTGTCGGAGATGACACGAAACTTCGCGAGCTATGGCGCCAACACCACGCCGTCCGTGGCGTTCGCCCCGCAGCTCGTGCCGATGTCGCGAGGGATCCTGGCAACGGTGTCAACGCCGCTGTCGCAGCCAATCCATGAGACCCTGGCCCGGGAGCGTTATATCGAGCGGTATGCCGACGAATCCTTTGTCACGGTCCTTCCGGCCGGCGAGTGGCCGGACACCCGGGCCGTCCATGGCACCAACCAGGTCCAGGTCGCCGTCACGACCGTTCATTGCGGAAGGACTCTTCTGGCCACGGCCGCCATCGACAACCTGGTGAAGGGGGCCGCGGGTCAGGCCATTCAGAACTTGAACCTCATGACCGGCTGGCCCGAAGCCACCGGCCTCGACCTGGAAGCCCGCGCGTGGTGACGCGCATTCTTGGCGACGCCCCGACGGCGTCATCCACCACACCGCTGGTGATCAAGCTCGGCGGGCGGGCGCTTGAGGATTCGACCGGCATGGCCGATTTCGCCGCCGATCTGGCGTCACTGAGTCGTCCCATTGTGCTGGTCCACGGCGGGGGCAAGGACGTCAATAGCTGGTGCGATAACCTCAAGCTGGATAGCCGCTTTGAGGATGGTCTTCGTGTGACGGATGAGGCTGTTCTCGATGTGGCTACGGCGGTCCTGACGGGCCTCGTCAACAGTCGCCTGGTGGCGGGCCTGCTCGCGGGGGGTGTCGAGGCCGTGGGGCTTTCCGGAATCGACGCCCGCACGCTGGAAGCCGAGCCCCACCCGCATGCCGCCCGCCTGGGTCATGTCGGACACGTATCGAACGTCAGCACCGGCCTGCTGGAAGATCTCATGGCCACGGGCCGGGTGCCGGTCCTCTCGACCATCGGGATGGATCGGGCTGGAGGTGTCTGGAACATCAACGCCGACGAGGCCGCGGCGGCCGTCGCTGTGGCCCTCGGCGCCGACACGATCCTCTTTTTGTCGGATGTCCCGGCAGTCACCATCGAATCCAGACCGGTGGGAACGATCAACCTGGATCAGGCCCAGCGGCTCCTGTCACACATCGAGGTGACCGGTGGCATGAAGCCGAAGCTCGGAGCGGCATGTCAATCGGTCGAGGCGGGTGTTCGTCAGGCCATCATCTCCACCTGGACATCGATTGGCGATCTGACCCGGCTCCTGGCAACGGGCGCCGGAATCGATGCCACGACGGTGACGGAGTCGGATCTGTTTGCCGCCGTTTATCCCCTGCCCCGACTCGAACTGTCTCACGGTTCGGGATGCCGGGTCGTCGACGCGGACGGACGGGAGTACCTCGATTTCGTCAGTGGCATCGCGGTGAACACACTCGGTCACGCCGACCGTGGCCTCCGGGTGGCGGTCTGCCGCCAGATGGATCGACTGGTTCACGTGTCGAACCTGTTCGGCAATCGGCCGGCCATCGAACTGGCCGAACGCCTCGTAGCCCTCACCGGCTATGACCGGGTCTTTCTGTGCAACTCGGGCACGGAAGCAAACGAGGCCGCCCTCAAGTTCGCACGACTTCACGCGCGGACCGCCGGCCGGAACAGCGGGGTCATTGTCGCCTTTGATGGCTCCTTCCACGGGCGGACGGCCTTCGCCCTGTCGGCCACGGCCACGCCGGCCTACCGCGAGCCATTCGAGCCCCTGGTCCCGGGAGTCCGGTTCGCGCCGTTCAATGACCCCGCGGCGTTCGATGCGCTTCTTTCCGAAATCGAGGCCGAAGGAAAACCCCTCGACGCCGTGCTGATCGAACCGGTTCAGGGCGAGGCGGGAGCGCGCGTGGCGGACTCGTCGTTCCTGCATCACCTTCGTCGTCGCACGACGGAGAATCGCGCGCTGCTGCTTTTCGACGAAGTCCAATGCGGTGCCGGCCGTTCCGGCACATTCCTGGCGGCTGAACAGGCCGGCGTTCAGGCGGACATCACGATTCTGGCCAAGGGGCTGGGCGGCGGCATTCCGATCGGCGCCGTCCTGATTCGCAACGAACTGGCGGGACTCCTGGAACCCGGCCAGCACGGAACGACGTTCGGCGGCAATCCCGTCGCGGCCGCCGCGGCCGGCTACCTGCTCGACACGATCAGCCGACCCGGATTTCTGAACAACATCGCCGAGCGCGGCGTGTATCTCGCGGCCGGCCTCGAGCGACTGGTGGCAAGTTTTGACGCGCTGACCGCCTCGCGCGGATTGGGCCTCCTTCGGGCTATCGAGATCGACGAATCGGCGGGATTCGATCCGGCCGCGCTGGTTGGCGCCTGTCGTGACGAGGGGCTGTTGTTGTGCAAGGCGGGAAGCTGGAGCGTTCGGGTGCTTCCGCCGCTGAATGTTGCTGTTGCTGATATTGACGATGCTCTTGCCCGGTTGGGCAGGGCGCTCGGCCGGCTGTCGCCGGTCTCGGAAAGTTTGGGAGGTCGCTCATGACTGCACACACCTACCGCCGTGTGGCCCTGGCCTATTCGGGCGGACTCGACACCAGCATCATCGTCCCCTGGCTCAAGGAAAAGTACGGCTGCCAGGTCGTGGCCTTCTGCGCCGACCTGGGCCAGGGGGATGAACTCTCCGACCTCCATGATCGGGCTCGCCGCATCGGTGCCGACCAGGTGATTCTCGAGGACCTGCGCCGGCCATTCCTGACCGACTACGTGTTCCCTGCCCTCAAGGCGGGCGCGTTGTACGAGGGGCGCTACCTTCTTGGCACCGCGCTCGCGCGTCCCCTGATCGCCGAGCGGCAGGTCGCCGCGGCCCGTGCCACCGGTTGCGATGCCCTGGCCCACGGGTGCACCGGCAAGGGGAACGATCAGGTCCGCTTCGAGCTGACCGCCATGGCCCTTGCGCCCGAGCTTCCGATCATCGCCCCCTGGCGCGAATGGGATATTTCATCGCGTGAGGAAGCGCTCGCCTACGCGGCGCGGCACGATATCCCGGTCAAGCAGACAACCGCCGATCTCTACTCGCGTGATGCCAACCTGTGGCACATGAGCCACGAGGGGGGCCTGCTCGAGGATCCGGCCAACCCGGCACCCGAATCGCTCTACCGGTTGACGGCGGCTACGGCCCAACGTCCATCACTTCCCGACACGATCGATGTCACGTTCGAGGCGGGCATTCCGGTGGCTCTCGACGGCGCACGGCTCGATCCCGTCCCGCTGGTCGAGCAACTCAACCTTCTCGCCGGACGTCACGGCGTCGGCCGGGCCGATCTCGTCGAGAGTCGGCTGGTCGGCATGAAGTCCCGTGGGGTGTACGAGACGCCGGCTGGAACGGCGCTCCACGAGGCGCTCGAAGATCTGGCCCGTCTCGTGCTTCCACACGATCTCCATCGGACGCGAGCAACGATGGCCCTCACGCTGGCCGACCTCATTTATAACGGACTCTGGTTTTCGCCGCTCCGCCGCTCACTGTCGGCATTCTTTGACGAAGCGATGTCGGTCGCGGCGGGCACGGTCACGCTCGAGTTTCACCAGGGGCAGGTCCGTGCCGTGGCCCGCACCAGTCCTAATTCGCTCTACGACAATGCGCTCGCCTCCTTCGACATGGCGGGCTATCGTCCAAAGGATGCCGAGGGTTTCATCCGCCTCTTCGGGTTGCCGATGGTGGCCACGTCGCGCCAGGTGCGGCACGGGGATGTCGCCCCGGCCTTGATGAAATCGATCCCCGGGAACACACCCGATGAATCCATGTCCAGTATCCACACCGAAACGGCGGAGGTCGTCCTTCATGGCAACGACTGACCACCGCCTCTGGGCGGGGCGCCTCGGCGGGCTCGACCCGCGGGCGCAGGCGCTGAACGAGTCCCTGCCGATCGACCGGGTGCTCTGGCCGGAAGAGCTGGCACTGGCCCGGGCCTATGCCGACTCGCTGGTCGAGGCGGGAATTCTCTCCTCCTCCGAGTGTGCGGCATTGAATCGCGCGGTGCTCGACATCCAGGCCGATCTGGAATCGGGCCGGCAGACGCTAGTCGGGGAGGACATCCACTCGGCGATCGAAGCGGAGCTGGTCCGCCGGGCCGGCGACGCCGGACTGAAAATCCATACCGGAAGAAGCCGCAACGATCAGGTCGTCACGCTGGTCCGCCTGCGGGTTCTCCGCCTCTGCGACGATACCGTCGCGGGTCTTCAGGAGCTTGCCCGCGCGTTGCTTCACCAGGCCGTACTGGCCGGCAATCTCAATGCGGCGGCCCAGACCCACCTGCAGCCCGCGCAGCCCGTCCGCCTGGCACACCTCTGGCTGGCGCATGTCGAGGCGTTCCTCCGCGATGAGGATCGTTTCCGCGCCGCCCGCGAGTCGGCCGACCGGATGCCGCTCGGTGCCGGCGCCGTGGCGGGCACACCGCTGGTCTACGATCGAGGTGCCCTGAGCCGCCGGCTCGGTTTCACCCGCGCCGCCGACAATTCCGTCGACGCCGTGGGAGATCGCGACTTTGCGCTCGACTACCTCGGTGCCGCCTCGACGCTGGCGGTTCATCTGAGTCGCATGGCCGAGGACCTGGTCCTCTGGTGCTCGCCCGGCTTTGGCTGGTACGCACCGCCCGATGGCTTTTCGACCGGGTCGAGCCTCCTGCCGCAGAAGCGCAATCCGGATCTCTTCGAACTGGCACGGGGCAAGTCCGGGCGACTGATCGCCAATGCCAGCCGGCTGGCCATTGTGCTGAAGGGACTGCCGTCGAGCTATCAAAAGGATCTGCAGGAAGACAAGGAGGCCATTTTCGACACAGCGGCCACGCTCGAAGCACTGCTCGGCGTCCTGCCGGCCGCGATCGAGGCATTGGCGCCTCGGCCTGATCGGATCCGCGAAGGCCTCGGTGACGACCTCCTGGCCGTCGAACTGGCCGATCTTCTCGTCGGGCGGGGCCTGCCGTTTCGGGAGGCGCATTCGGCCGTCGGCCGGCTGTGGCTGGCGGCTGAGGCGGCCCGGGTGGCCCCCTCCCAACTGCCATCCGCGGAGCGGTTGTCGATCTCGCCCCACTTCAACGACGCCACGCTGGCCACGCTCGATCATGAAGCGGCCGTTGTTCGTCGCAACGCCACGCCGGGCGGAGGTCCGGAATCGGTGGCGAGGCAGCTTGCGCGGCACGCAGAACGCCTCGGCGTGACGCCTGTTCAAATGACCGCGTCGGCGCCGGCTGAAACCGACACGCCTTCCGCGCAATCACCGCCGGCCCTGGCGGCCAATATCAGGCTCCGCCGGGCCCTCCCCACCGACGTCCCGGCCATCTCGCGGCTCATGTCGGGACACATCGCAGACGGAACACTCTTGCCGAGGCCAGTCGGAGAGCTGTACCAGTCGGTGCGCGAATTCCACGTGGCCGAACGGAACGGTGAGGTGGTCGGTTGCTGTGCCCTGCGTGTCCTGTGGGACGACCTGGGCGAGGTCCGTTCGCTGGCCATCCGGAGCGACGCCCAGGGCCTGGGTCTCGGCCGGATGCTGGTGGCAGAGGTCGTGGAGGATGCCCGACCAATCGGGCTCGAGCGTGTCATCGCCCTGACGCGGGAGGTGGCGTTTTTCGAGCGTTGCGGCTTTCGCATCGTGACGCGCGAGTCGTTGCCGCGAAAAGTGTGGACCGACTGCATTCACTGCCCACGTCGCCATGCCTGCGATGAAACAGCCGTCGTCCTCGACCTGGTTCCCGGAGCCACGGCCAGGGCCGACGCCGCCCCACAGCACTGGGAGCTTCCGATTCCACCGGCGAGACGGCCGATTTCAGTCGATGCCGACGCCATTTCGCTCTGACCGGTCTTGAAAGGAGAGTGACGCCATGACCCGATCCAGCCTTGAGCTCTGCCTGGCCGATTTTTCTCGCGAGGAGATTCTCGGCCTGTTCGATCGCGCCGACGAACTCGACGGAGGCGCACCGCGTCACCTCGACCCGGCGGTGTCGGACGCCGAAGTGACAACTGCCAGCCATCGGCTCAGCGACGAGTCGTGGAGTGTGCTTCGATCACTTCACCAGTTGCGCCAGGATGGCCACTCTCTCGAGGACCTGACCGTGGCCTGGGTCGGTCCGGCTACGCCGGACCTGCACGCGTGGCTCGAAGCGGCTTCCATCCTGAGCTTTTCGCTGCGCATGACCGTTCCAGACGGCTACGAACCCGACGCCGGACTCTTCCTGGCCTGTGAGGGGCGCGCCCCCGGACGGCTTGTCCGGTGCCGCGATGAGGCCGGCGCCCGTGTGGGGGCCGGGGTGATTCTTACGCCTTCCACCCCGACTGTCCACGTGTCGGACAAGTCCGGCGCGACCGGCCTCTCGACGGCGCTGGCGGACGTCCTGCAGGCCAGAAATCGCGGCCGGGTCGACTTTCGAGCGCTCCTCGACGCCATGCCCCCCAGGACCGGCTGATCGCTCCCGGGGCCTCCCGAAACCGACGTTTGCCCGAAACCTTTCGGGGCTCCAGGGGGTACCACCGGACCGCACGCTGGGGTAGTCTTCCCCGGCTTCGTCTCGTCCAACAATTTCCCTATCCGGCCATTTGGCCGAGGAGTATGCCGATGTCCCGTATTCGATTCGCCACCCGGCTCGCGCTGTCAACCGCCCTGCTCGTCACGGCTGCCTGCGTGACCTACGCGGCCGCACCCCCGGCTTCCCAGCCGAAGACCTCGAAGTCCAAGGAGATCGACAAGAGCATGCTGACGGATCCATCGAAGTGCAGCGAGCAGGCCCCGGCCACCTTCAAGGCCGATTTCGTCACCAGCCAGGGCAATTTCACCGTTTCCGTAACAAGGGCCTGGTCGCCCAACGGCGCCGACCGTTTCTACAACCTGGTGAAGAACGGCTTCTACGACGATATCCGCTTTTTCCGTGTCATCGAGAACTTCATGGCCCAGTTTGGCATCAACGGCGACCCGACCCTCCAGGGACATTGGCGCGAGGCCAGCATCAAGGATGACGCCCCGACCGCGCCGAACAAGCAGAGCAACAAGCGTGGTTTCCTGACCTTCGCCAAGACCGGCGCTCCCGACAGCCGCTCCACACAGCTCTTCATCAACTTCAAGGACAACTCCATGCTCGACTCGCAGGGTTTCACGCCGTTCGGGCAGGTGACCAGCGGCATGGAAGTCGTCGACAAGCTCTACAAGGGATATGGCGAAGGTGCACCGCGCGGCCAGGGCCCCGATCAGGGACGCCTCCAGGCGGAAGGGAATGCCTACCTGAACAAGGACTTCCCGAAGATGGACTACATCAAAACCGCTCGCATCTCAAAGTAGTACCCCCCCATCGGGAGAAGCCAGGCGTGAGTCGAAATTTCGACACATTGCTGCTGACAGCCCTGCCGGCCTCGGGTAAGTCCGAGGTCCGGCGGTGGCTGGCGATGCAGGACTTTGTGTCCCAGTCGCGGGATTTTCACATGGGCGAAACGGTCCAGCTCGACGACTACCCGTACGTCCACATGATGCGGCGCATCTCGGAGGAACTGACTCACGCCGGCCACGACCCAATCTTCTTTCCATCGGGGCTGGAGCCGTTTCAGGAGTCGCTCGACTGGGGTACGTTGATCGAGCTGATTAACGAGGACTACGAGGACCTCCACGCCAGGCCCGCGATCAACCCGCCATCCGCCGCCGGGTGGCTGCTGGACCGACTGGACGCGGCTCGCATCAAGGTCGGGGCGGAACCGGCACTCGGCAAGCTGCCCCCGGAGTTGCGGAAGCGTCTCGAGTCCGCGCTGGAACCCGAGGCGCGACAACTCTTGAACGACAAAATGGCCGGCATACCCGATTCGCTCGAGGGGAGGACGATCGTCATCGAATTTGCGCGCGGCGGCCCCCAGAATTCCTCGATGCCGCTGACCCCGCCGTACGGGTATCAGTACAGCTTCGGGCGCCTGTCGGACCATATCCTCGGCCGGGCCGCCATTCTCTATATCTGGGTCACGCCCGAGGAATCGCGCCGCAAGAACGAGGAGCGCGCCAAACCCGGCCGCGACGGCGACGCCTCCATCCTTCACCACGGCGTCCCCATCAAGGTCATGCTCGGCGACTACGGCACCGACGACATGGCGCACCTGATCGAGACGAGCGGCGAGCCGGGTACCGTTCGGGTCGACACGCGGGGCAAGAGCTATCACCTCCCGGTCACCCGTTTCGACAACCGAAACGACCTGACCACCTTCATCCGCGACGATCCGTCGGCCTGGCCCGCCGGTGCGGACGCTGCCATCCGCGCAGAAATGAAGCGGGCGCTGGACGCCATCGCGCCGGGGTGATGTTGCCCGGCCGGCGCGGGATCACCCTTCTGTTACTGCTTGTCCTTGGCATGAACTCGGGCTTCGGCTGCCAGTCGGACTCCCCCACCGAATCGATGAAGGTCGACCGGAGCCTGTTGATCGATCCGTCGCAGCTGACCGACCGGGCTCCGGCAATCTTCGCGGTTCATGTCACGACCAGCCAGGGGAGATTCACCGTCCTGGTAACCCGGGCCTGGTCGCCGAGCGGTGCCGATCGCTTTTACAATCTGGTGAAGCACGGATACTATGACGATGTCCGTTTTTTCCGTGTAATTGAAAACTTCGTGGCCCAGTTCGGAATCAACGGCGACCCGATCATCCAGCGCCACTGGCGAGAGGCCACCATCCCGGATGACACGCCCGCGGGGGCCGACCGGCAGAGCAACAAGCGCGGCTACATCACCTTCTCCAAAACAGGAGCGCCCGACAGCCGAACGACCCAGCTCTTCATCAACCTCAAGGACAACGCCGCGATCGACTCTCAGGGTTTCACGCCGTTCGGGCAGGTGGCGATCGGCATGGAGGTCGTCGATCGACTCTACAAGGGGTATGGTGAGGGCATGCCAAGAGGGCTTGGCCCCGACCAGGGACGCATCCAGACGGAAGGAAATGCCTACTTGATCGACGGTTTTCCAAGGCTCGACTACATTCAGTCCGCGCGACTGGTGGATTGATCAATTGAATCGGCACGCCGGACGCGTCCTCCTGGTGTTCTGCGCGTTGTCGCTGTGCTTCATGGGTTGCGCCCGATTCCGGCGGGACGAACCGCGCGAAACCGTACTCGCCGCAAAACGGATCGAAGCGATGCAGGAACTCCTGGCCCGCCCGGCCGCGAGCCAACTCATCGATCGCGATCAATCGCTGCTGGTCATCCACGAGGAAGTGATCCAGCGGCTTCTTGCGGCCGCACTACCATTCGAGCAGGTTGTCAAGGGACAGCTTCTCGTCCGGTTGGAGGCGGTACAGGTTGAGTTCAATGACGGCCTCCCCCTCCTGCACCTGAGCGGCACGGCCGGCCCAACCGATGGCTCCGGACGCCCCGCGCCCGCGCCCACCATGACCGTTCAGGTCGAGGGAGTCATCGAGTCGATCAGCTTCGAGGCTGCCGACGGAATTCTCCGGGCGCGCTCCCGGGTGCTCGCCGTTGAATCGCAGCCGACCGGCGTCAAGCCCGTCGGATGGCGCGGCTTCATCAGCGACCTCGCCCGACTCGGGGCACGAAACTTCGAAGGGGTAAATTACGAGATTGAAATTCCGATCCGGGTGGCCGATCGGTTGGCGCTGCCCGATCTGGCGTCGGACGAAAAACTCGATCTGCCCGTCAAGATTGAGCCGGCCTCAATTCCGCTCGATGTGTCGGTTGGCGCACCGGTGGCCCTCTTTGATCGTCTCTGGATTCCGGTCCAACTCCTGAGTGCCGACCGACTCGATTCGGCCGCCGCCCGCAGCGCGGCGTCCGTGGGCCGAGTCCGGGCCACCCGGCCGGTGAAACAAGCCTTGAAGCGCCGGGCGGCTCCCTCCGTCGATCAGGAAACCGCGCTGCGTGACAGCCTCGATTATCGCTTCCGGCAGGACCTCGTCCTCCAGAAAATGATGACCGACAAGGCCGGCGTGACCGTCGGCACCAGCGAAGGATTGCTCGACGCCATGTTGGAGCAGGTGGCAACACGCTACCTGGACCGGGTCGAGGTCGACATGGAAGCCGCCATCCAGGAGGAGGAAACCGGTTCGCTCCGGGTCGGGACGCCCATCGGCAGGATCAACGCCGGCGGCTGGTCGATCAACCTCCAGGTCGAAGGGCTGCGCGGCATCCTCAGGGCCGGCCGACCCCGGGTCGACGTGGGCCAGGAGGGCATTATCTCACTCCGCGTGCCGACCCATATTGAATCGGGGAGCGGCCGAATGACCTTTGATTTCGCCTGGAAACCGAAAAAGTTGATCTCGATCCTCTGCCACGGATTTCGTGACACGGTCCATGTGGCCGCCCGAGTCCTGCCGCAGGATCATGGCCTTGCCGGGGTGGTCAGCCTGGTCGACACTCCCGGGGGAATCTCCCTTCGAACGAGTCTCCGACGGGACCGCCACCCCATCGCCATGACGCTCACGGATGACTCATGGGCGGCGGTTCGGGCCAGCCTGGCCACGCAGGATCGACTGTCGCGCTGCGGCATGTTGCTCGACCCGGACGGCGTTATCCAAAAGCTCAAGGCGCTCGGCGAAGCGGGAATCAAGATCCGGATGCCCGAGCGACTTCTGCCCTCCGTCACGCTGCCGACCCGCGTCTCCCACTCGGTCATGATTCTCAATACCACCGTGGCCATCGCACCGGGACCCAACCGGACCAACAGCTACGACCGGATGCTCTGGACCAGCGCCGAAATCGGCCTCCTGCCATCCACGGAGGTCATGCCGGTGCCGGAGTTGCAGGATCGCTAAGGATCGGCGGTCGGAAGAGATGACACACCCCGCTGGCGGGGTGGCCTGTCATTCTGATCGGCTCCCTCCCCGGCATCACCCCATCCTTACCCGCTGGACGCGCGCGGTGCCCTTCCACGGCCTCGGCATTCTAACTTTCGGTGGTCCGATTCTTGCGATGTATACCAGCGGGCCGATCACGCCGATCGGCCGGAGATCCTCCGGGGGGAAGATCCGTGGCCCTCTTACACCCGAGCATTGGCCTGCTCCTGCGACACTGGAGCATTGGCCTCCTCGTCCTCATCGGTTGCGGCCATGGGGAGCAACTGGTGGCGCCACAGCGCCCCCTGCAGGGAATCGGGACAGGGGTCCCCACCGCGGTCACCGATTGCAGCGCCACCCCGTGCCTCTGCGACGACTACCCAGCAGCTTATGAAGCGAGCCTCCACTCCTACCACCCGGTCGGGTATGCCGGCGACGGCCTGCATGCTGTCATCATTCTGGGTGCCGGGCCTGACATCATCCACATCTGGCCGGCGACGGCCTGCGGCGACGCAATGGCGACTTTCGCCACCACGACCCGATGCCCGATCTGCATCAACTTCCGCGGCGACACGGAGCCGGGAATGCTCAGTCGTACCTATTCATTGTGGCCCAAGGCGATCGGCCAGGACGTCCTCCTCATGGCGCGGGCCGGGCTCGCCTATTATGCCTTCCAGGATGGACATCTGCCGGTTCGCTTCGATGGCACCGCGACGGTGGTGCGGATCATCTGATTCAATGATGGGATCGACATGGCGTTGACCGCCACGATCCACACCTTCGAGATTTCACTGTCCGACGTCGACCGCGGTTGCTACGAATCGCTGGCGCTTCGGGTGGCGCGCCACCCATCCGAGTCGGAGGAATATCTAATCACGCGCGTCCTGGCCTACTGCCTTGAATACACCGACGGGATCGCCTTCTCGAAAGGACTGTCCGAGCCGGAGGAGCCGGCGCTGTCGGTGCGGGACATGACCGGAACCATCCAGTCGTGGATCGAGATCGGCGTTCCGGATGCGGCGCGCCTGCACAAGGCCGGCAAGCTGTCGCCGCGGGTGGCCGTGTACACGCACAAGGACCCCTCCCTCCTCGTCCGGCACCTCACGGGCGAACGCATCCATCGCGGGGATGAGCTGGAGTTGTACGCCGTCGATCGGGAACTGGTGGCGGCCCTGGTGCAACGGTTGGGGCGCCGGATGATCCTCGACCTGACCGTCTCCGACCGGCAGCTCTACGTGGCGCTCGGCGACGAGACGCTCACGGGGGTCATCGCGCCCTTCTCGCTGCCGAACGGCTGAAGACGTTGGAAGCGGCAACGGCACTCGATCGTCGGAAGTCAGCCGTGCCCGTCCGAAACGAGGCCCGGTAACTCGGTCTGGACCGAGTCTTGTCAGTTATGTCTAACTCAAATCGCACCCAAACATGCGAAGCAACCGGCACCGCTGCGAGTCGGTGTGAAGCCATTCTGACGCGATGCCGGATAATTCGCTGCCTATCAATGAGATACCAAACGGTCCGAAAGGTGCATCTATCCCTCCTCCCCCGTCACCAACGATTCCAGTTCCTGCCAGCGCTCATAGGCCCGGTGAAGTTCCTCCTCCACCGCGGCCAGCTGTTGCTTCGTTTCGGCCACCTGGTCTCCCTTCATCGTGTAGTAATCGGGGGAGGCCATCCGGTCAAAGAGGCTCTGCTTCTCGGCCTCGAACCGCTCGATCCGGCCGGGCAATTCCTCGAGCTCCCGCTTTTCCTTGAACGAGGTGCGGCGCGGTTTCAAGGTGCGGACTTGATCCGGTGACGGCCTGGATGGCTTCGGTGAGGCCTTGGCTGGTTTCGATCCCGACGCCGACCCAACCTCCTTCCGCTGGCGCAACCAATCCGCGTACCCCCCGGCATACTCACTCCACTCGCCATTTCCCTCCCAGACCAGCGTGGAAGTGACGACGTTGTCCAGAAAGGTCCGGTCGTGCGAGACGACCAGCAGCGTCCCCTGGAAGTCCAGCAGCATCTCCTCCAGCAACTCGAGCGTTTCGAGGTCCAGGTCGTTTGTCGGTTCGTCCAGCACCAGAACATTGCACGGGCGGGAAAGGATCATGGCCAGTTGGAGACGCTTGCGCTCCCCACCGGAAAGTTTCTGGACGGGGCCCTGGATCTGGTCCCCGCTGAAGAGAAAATCGCGCAGGTAGCCGACGACATGCCGGACGACACCCCCCACCGTGATCGTGTCGCGCCCCTCCGCCAGGTTGTCGACGACACTCTTCGAGTCGTCCAGCGAGTCGCTCAACTGCTCGAAGTGTGCCACCTCGAGTTTCGTGCCCGGGGTCACCGTGCCTCCCTGCGGTGCCAGGTCGCCAAGAAGGAGGTCGATCAGCGTCGTCTTGCCGCAACCGTTCGGCCCAAGTATGCCGATGCGGTCGCCGCGAAGGAGCGTCCCGGTGAATCCGGCAACAATGGGCATCCCGTCGTAGGCGAACGTCAAATCCCGGCAGCGGATCACGACGCGTCCCGACTTCTCGGCCTCCTGGAGAGTGGCCCGGACTCGCCCCACCTCGCCGCGGCGGGCCCCGCGCTCGACCCGCATCGATTCGAGCGCCTTGACGCGCCCCTCGTTCCGGGTGCGTCGCGCCTTGATGCCCTGCCTGAGCCACGCCTCTTCCTGTGCCAGCCGCTTGTCGAAGAGAGCTCCCTGGTCCGCTTCGACCACCCGCTCCGCTTCGCGCATCTCGAGATAGATGTCATAAGTCGTCCGATAGCTGCGAAGCGTGCCGCGATCCAAGTCCAGGATGCGCGTAGCCAGGTTCTGGAGAAAGGTCCGATCGTGCGTCACGAAGACGATCGTTCCGCGTCGGCGCGCCAGCGCCTCCTCGAGATGACTGATCGCGTCGACATCCAGGTGATTCGTCGGTTCGTCCAGGATCAGGATGTCCGGATCTCGCACCAGCGCCGCGGCCAGGAGGACACGCCGCTTGGAGCCGACCGACAGCGTGTCGATGTCGGCGTCGAGATCCAGCGACAGGTCAACGGCCGCCCGATCAATGCGGCGCTCGATCTCCCAGGAGATGTCGCTGGTCGTGGCGCCGCAGACATGATGCAGGTACACCCCCACGGTGCCGACCAGGCCCTGCGGTACATCCTGCTGCAGGCTGACAACGCGGAGGCCCGGCCGCCGCACCACGTCGCCCGAATCCGGCGCCAGAGAGCCCTCCAGCACCTTGAGCAGTGTCGTCTTGCCGGCGCCGTTCCGCCCCAGAAGCCCCACCCGCTCCCCCTCGTCGATCTGAAGACTGACCTGATCAAGCAGAAGGGGCCCGGCAAACTTGAGGGACACGTCGTTCAGACTGATCAACGCCATGATTCGAAAGGACTCCGGAGATGGAAACAAGCGGACGGGTCGGCCGGGATGATAGCAACAGGCTGGCAACCTGTTCAGCCGCCGCCGCTCCCCTGATAGAATCCGGCCCGATCAAGAGCCTGACAGACATCATGCGTCGGACCCCACCCGGACCCGCGAAACGATCGGCCCGTACCGGGTCATTGGCAAGTTGGGCGGTATGCCGAGGCGGAATCGCTCTGCGTCCGGACGCTGGCGCTGCGCCGCAAGGTCCTGGGCAACGATCACCTGGATACGATGGACTCCATCAACAACCTGGCCGTCCTCTACATGCAGACGGATCGACGCGCCGAAGCCGAGCCCTTGTATCGCGAAGGGTATGAGGTCAGCCGCCAGTTGCTGGGCGACGAGCACCCGAACACGCTGCCGGCCATGAGCAACCTGGGCCGCCTGCTCATCAAGCAGGGAAAGCTCGATGAAGCGGAACTGATACTGCGCCGGGCATCGGTCACCACGCGAAAAGTTCTTCCCACCGGTTTCTTCGGACGGGGCGTCATCCTTCAATCCTATGCCGAGGCGCTCGTGGCCATGAAGCGGTACGCCGAAGCCGAAGATCCGCTTCGTGAAGCCTACGCCATCATCGTACATCTGGATCCCGAGGGACGCGGCATCAAGCAGGCCGTCCGGTCGTTCGTGACGATATACGAACAGACAGGACGTCCGCGACAGGCGGCGGAGTGGCGGGCCAGGCTGCCGGCGGAGACCACCGCAAGAGGTTGACCAGGGCGCGAAGGCCGCCCACTCGCTGACCCACCTGGCTCAAGACCGGTTGGGCCGGGCAGGTCCAACTGGCGGAGGGGGTGGGATTCGAACCCACGTATCAGTTTCCCGATAAACACCTTAGCAGGGTGCCACCTTGAGCCGCTCGGTCACCCCTCCGCAGGAAGTCAAGGCCGGAAAGGCTAGCAGATGGCGGGGCGGCCCGACAACCGCGGAAGGGCGGCCGGATCAGCCGATCGCCGTCTCGATCAGCGCCCCGCCCACAAGCACCTCACCATCATAAAACACCGCCGACTGACCCGGCGTGATGGCGCGCTCGGGTTCGCTGAGTTCGATGCGGAGGCGGCCGAAGCCTTCCGGCGTCACGGTGCCGGGAACGGCACGGCCGCGATGGCGGACGCGAATGTCCACCTGGATCGGCGACGTGGGAACATCGATCGAGACGAAGTTGGCGCGGCCGGCGTGGAAGGCGCTTCGATACAAGTCGCTCTCCTCCCCGACGGTCAGCGTGTTCGTGGCGGCGTCGATACCCACGACGAAAGTCGGCTCGGGGCGCGCGAGGCCGAGGCCCTTTCGCTGACCCACGGTGTAGCGCATGACGCCCTGATGCTGTCCAACGACCTGGCCGGCCTGGTCCACCATTGGGCCGGGCTCGGCCTGGGCGAAGGCGCCAAGGCGGTTCACGAGGAAATCGGCGTAGTGGCCACCCTCGACGAAACAGATGTCCATGCTTTCCGGCTTGTCGGCCACGGGGAGTTTCAGGGCACGGGCCATTTCCCGAACTTCCGACTTGGTCAGCGCGCCGAGAGGCATCAGGACCTTGTCCAGGCGTTTGCGGTTCAAGCCCCACAGCGCGTACGACTGATCCTTGCTGGCGTCGATGCCGCGCTTCAGGACAGGCCCCCCGGCACCATGCTCCATGAGGGCGTAGTGGCCGGTGGCCACCCAGCCCGCGCCGAGGCGACGGGCCTTCTCGAGCAGCGTGCCGAACTTGATGAAGGTGTTGCAGTTCACACAGGGGTTTGGCGTCCGCCCCTCTCGATAGTCCTCGGCGAAGGGGCCGATGACATGAGCTTCGAACTGCTCCTCGAGATCGACCACGGCGTGCTCGATACCCAGGACAACCGCCGTGGCGCGGGCCTCGCCGATGGCGGCCATCGAGCAGCAGGCTTTGGCCGTCGGTGCTTCGCGCTGGTAGCACCAGAGCTTCATCGTGACGCCGTACACATCGTATCCATCCTGACGCAGCAACGCAGCGGCCACCGCGCTGTCAACGCCGCCGGACATGGCCACGACCACGAGTCCCTTGCTCATCGGGCCACCTCCGCCTCATCCGGCCGGGCGGCCTGGATGCCAGTGCAGAGCGCGGTCACAAAATCGTCGATGGCACGGGCGGTCGTGCCCGATCCGATCGACACGCGGACCGAGGCGAAGCCAGGCTCGAGAAGGCCCATGGCACGGAGCACATGGGAGCGCTCGTGGGCACCCGCCGCGCAGGCCGAGCCGGCTGAAACCGCGTACCCCAGCCGGTCGAGCGCCAGGATGAGCATCTCCTCGTCGTCGTGCGGCACGAGGAATTGAGCCGTATTGGCGATGCGGGTCGATCCATCGCCGGCCAGGCGGGCGCCGGGAACCCGGGCCAGGACCTGCTCCACCAGGCGGGCCGTGAGAGGCGCTTCGTGAGCGACCTCCGCCGCCCACGTCTCGCGAGCCGCCGCGGCCGCCGCGCCGAAACCGATCCAGCCGAGACTGTTTTCCGTACCACCACGAAGGCCCCCCTCCTGTTTGCCTGCGACCAGGTACGGCTCGAGCGCCAATCCCTCGCGGATGAACAGCGCGCCGGCGCCCGTCGGGCCGCCGAGCTTGGGTGAGGAGAGGACCAGCAGATCGATCGGCTGGGCGGTCAGATCAATGGGTCCGCGGCCGGCCCATTGAACGGCGTCGACCAGGAGCCTCGTTTCATGCGCCCGACACAGATCGGCCACCTCGAGTACCGGCTGGATGACACCCGTCTCGTTGTTGGCCCACTGGCAGACGACCAGGACCGGAATTTGTGTCAGATGATCCGCGAACCAATCGGCATCCACGCGGCCGGAGGCGCCAACCGGGCACAGGAGAAGCCGGATCGTGCCCCGCGCCGCCATGGCACACAGAGGCTCGCGAATGGCCGCATGCTCGATGGGTGTTGCCAGCACAAGCGGCGGCTCCACGCTACGGGTGCGCGCCGCTTCGATCACACCGTGAAGCGCCAGGAAACAGGCTTCGGTTCCGGAACCGGTCAGGACGATTTCATGCGGTTGCGCGCCGACAAGCCCGGCCACTTCGCGGCGTGCCGCGTCGATTCGCCGACGCCAGAACCGCCCGGCGCCATGGGCGCTTCCGGGATTGGCCTGCTGCTGCTCCATCGCCAGCATAAGCGCCCCCAGGACCTCCGGGCGTAGCGGCGCGGCGGCATTATGGTCGAGATATTCTCCGAACACGGATCGAGTTATTTCCGTTCGAGATAGAACTTCTTGAACTCGACCTTGTCTTTCGGTGCACCCTTGTCATCACGAGCCATGCCGGCAATCCGGTCGACCACGTCCATCCCGGAGATGACGCGGCCAAAGACCGTGTGTTGTGAGGCATCCAGCGAGGGGAGGTCCGCCAGGGCAATATAGAACTGGAAACCATTTCCCGACTTGTCCGGATTCACGGCGTCCGGCTTCCGCGGGGCGCCGAGGGCGCCGCGCACATTCTTGTGAGTGGTGTTGAATTCATTGGGGATCGGCGGACCAAACCCGCCCCAACCGTCATTGGCGGCGCTCTTGTCCTTGGTGAACGGATCGCCGCCCATGATGACGAAGCCCGGGACGATCTTGAAGATGCTCGTCCCGTCATAAACGCCGGTCCGGACATTCTTCTTGAAGGACGCCACATGCTTCGGCGCGGTGTCCTCGTAAAATTCGACCACAATCTTGCCGAAGGCGGTTTCCAGGGTGGCCGTCTCCTTCTTGTTGGAGATGATCTGCGCGTCGGCGCTCCCCGGCGCGGCGATATTCAGAGCGAATCCGAATCCGAGCGCCAGAAGGAGCGCGACGACGGGTAGCGGGTGGCGCTTCGTCATGGCTTGAGCTCCTCCATCGGCGATTCCTTGTACTTGACCTGTGCCAGAATGGCCTCGCAGTACGTGCCGAAAACGGGGTCGGTGGTTCCCTTGCTCAGCGGATCGAGTGCCTCCAGATAGCGGGCGCGAGCCTCCTCGACCTGACCCTTGATCATCAGACTGTCCGCCGCGCTCTCCAGCGCACGACCCCACGCGGCATACAGACAGCCGGCCGAACCGCCGGCCGCAGTCAACCCGCCGGCCGCCACTTTCGCCGCCTCGTCCGCTTGCCCGGCATCGGCCAGCGCGTAAACCCAGGCGCAAAGTACGGACGGATCATTGGGTCGCTCAACCATGAGCTTTTCGAACTGGGCCCGGGCGGCCGGGAGGTCATGGCAGACGCGTGACAGCAACTGTGCGTAGGCCAGCCGATCGCTTGATCTTTCCGGATGCGCCAGAAGTAGCGCGTCATACGCGAGGCGACCTTCGTTGCACTTTCCGGCCCGATAACAGGCGGCACCGAGACGGGACCCGACCGAGGGGTCGCTCGTGTCGAGGGCCCAGTAGCGGGAGAGGATGCGGGCAGCCTCCTCGTACTGTTCCGACTCCTCAAGCATCAATCCAAACGTGCGGAGAAGTTCCTTGTCCTCGGGGCAGGCCTCGATTCCGGTCCGGTACGCCTGGCCCGCCGCCCCGACCCGTGTCAGCTTGCGGTTGGCATCGCCAAGAAGACGCCAGGCCCGGCAGTCGACGGGCGCGGAGGCGCAGAGGAGCGTTGCCGCCTCCAGCGCCTTGATCAGCCGCCCCTCGTCGATATCCTTTTGAATGTCGTCGGCGGTTGCCGCGTGGCCCAGGATCGGCAAAACGGCTGCAACGAGGAGCCATGCCGCTATGAAGATGCGGCAACGGGGCCTGAAACGGGTCATGAGTGGAACTCCTTTCGGGATATCAACCACGAGGCGCCCCGGCGGCCTCAGTTGACGATTCTCTTCAACAGATTGACGTTTTCCCGAGCCTCGAGACAGGCATCCGAGTTCGGGTCGATGTCGCAGACCTTTTCCCACCAGGTGATGGCCTCACGATAAATCTGCGCGTCGGCAAAGGCCATCCCCATGTAGTACGTGGCGTGAACGGACTTGGGATTGAGCGTCAACGCCGTCTTGAATTGACTCATGGCGTCGGGATATTTCCTGTCGGTGTAGTAGGCGAATCCAAGCGCGGCGTGAGCCACATCGCTCTTGTCGTCCAGTGCGAGCGCGGTTTCGAGGGATGTCACGGCTTCCTTCAGATCGCCGCGCTCACGCAATGTCTCGCCAAGGTTGACATAAGCCTTGACGAACTTCGGGTTGATCTCGATCGCCTTCCGGTAGGCCGAAATGGCCGCCGGCTGGTCGCCCGCATCATACAGGGCGTTGCCCAGTTCATAGTGCAGGCGATAATCCCTGGGGTTGACCGCCAGTTGAGTACGGATTCCATCGACCTTCTTGGTGGCCTCATCGGGGCTGCCCGAGCCGGAAAGAAGCCCGCCGACCCGCTCGTCCTGGGATAGAAGGTCCGGAGCGGCGGTGAGCGTGGATGTTGCATCCGCCCGCGGGTCTTCACGGTCCAGGGTAGCCGCCGCCGCGGCAGAACTCTTCGGCAACCGTGGTTTCTTGCCGGGCGTGGGGTGGAAAACCGGTCCCTTGACCTGATCCACAGCCAGAAGACCGGCAATGAGAAGCAGTGGCACCCAGTAGAAACGTCCCGCAAGGGACTCCGCACGACTTGTTGTCATCGGTCGATTACCTGTCAGCAGTAGTAGGTTGGACACATCAACGCTCCATTCGGCGCTCGCGCGCCCATCAGCCATAAAATGAAGGGGAAAGCTTACTTCCTGCGATGGAGGAGTGTCAATTTAACCGGAAATTCGAGGCCGGTCGTGGGATAACCGGCCTTAACCCGAATTGCCGGTTGGGGTTCCCCGGGAGGCCAGCCCGGCCGGGCCCTTCCAACGGGATCCGGGGCCGAAAACCGGCTCAGATGAGGACACCGTCCAGGACCTCGATCAGCCGATCCACCTCGGCCAGGGTGTTGTAGTGGAGCAGGCTGACGCGGACGACCCCGTCGGCCGGGTCGATCCCCAGTGCCTGGCAAAGGCGATACGCGTACATGTGGCCCGATCGGATGGCGACTCCGGTGTCATCAACGGCACGGCAGATCTCGGCCGAGGCGCGCCCCGCCACCCGGAAACTGATCACCGGGACCCGCTCGGGGCCGGCGGTTCCTGGCCCGACGATCCGGACGCCGGGGCGATCAGCCAGCCAGCTGATCAGGCGGGCCTGCAACGGGAGTTCGAGGGAACCCATGCGTTGAAATGCCGACACCACGGTCTCCCGGTCACAGGGATCCGCCTCCGGCCGACCGGCCACCACGTTCAGGTATCGCCCCAGCGCGACCAGCCCGGCGCATCCCTCGTGATTGGATCCCCCGAGCTCGAACTTGTACGGGACCATCTCCTTCGGGATGAAGAAGTGATTCGGGCCGGTCAATTCGGCCACGGCGGCGGCGCTCCCGTAAAGGACCGCCATGTGCGGCCCGTATACTTTGTAGTTTGAGAAGACGTACCAGTCGACATCCCAGTCCGTCACGTCGACGGGCCGGTGGGCCGCGAATGCAACGCCATCGACAACGACGCGGGCGCCGACCCGATGCGCACGCCGGGCCACTTCCGCCACGTCGGTGACGGCGCCAAGCAGGTTCGATACCTGCGGCAGCACGACCAGGCGGGTGTGCTCGTTCAACAACGCGTCGAGGCTCGAGAGCGGGGCGTCCTCCCGGGTTGGATCGACCCGCCACCACCGGATGACGTGGCCGGCCCGTTCCAGCCGCAGCCAGGGATTGATGTTGGCCTCGTGCCCCGCTTCACTGATGACGATCTCCGATTTTGGCGGCAGGATGTCGGCGTAGCAGTCGGCCAGGATCCGCAGGAGGATGGTCGTGGAGGCACCGAGGATGGCGTGGCCGTTCTCGGTGCCGACCAGTCGCCGTGCAAACGCGTGCGCCTCGTCGACGATTCGCGTGGCCTCCCTGGAGGCGGGGTATCCGGCGCCGAGCTGCACGTAGTGATGCCGGAGATAGTCGGTCATGGCGTCAATCACGACGTCGGGCAGCTGCGAGCCGCCGGCATTTTCGAAGTAGATGGTCTGGCCCGCCAGCGCGGGGAATCGAGCGCGGAGCGCGGCTGGATCACTAAACGTCACGGGATCTCCCTGATGCTTGACGAGTCGGAACGAAGGACGCTACGGTCGAGACCCGTCCGCTCGACCCATCCCCCACCCCATTCCGCCTCCCCCCAGGGAGATTATCACCATGCTGGCGCGCGTTCTTTCCGCAACACTGGCCGGCATCGAAGCCCGACCGGTCGACGTCGAAGTCGATGTGGCACCGGGATTGCCGGTCTTCACCATCGTGGGCCTCCCCGACATGGCCGTCCGGGAAAGCCGCGAACGGATCCAGGCTGCCTTCAAGAATTCCGGCCTTCGCTTCCCCTCCGGCCGCATCACGGTGAACCTGGCCCCCGCGGATGTTCGAAAATCCGGCACCGCCTACGACCTGCCGATCAGCCTGGCACTCCTGGCCGCCACCGACAACGGCCGCCGTCCGAAAGACCTGATTCGGAACGGTCCATTCCTGGCCACCGGCGAGTTGGCGCTTGACGGATCCATCCGGCCGGTTCGTGGCGTCCTGTCGATGGCCATGATGGGTGTCGGTATGGGCGCCCGCTCCTTTCTTCTTCCCCTGGGAAACCGAAGCGAGGCCGCGCTCGCGAAGAGCATCCCGCTGGTGCCGCTGGCCACGCTGCGCGAGGCGCTCGACTGGCTGCTCGAATCCGGGCCGGAGCCGAGTTCCCTTCCGGACGGGGAATGGGCCCACGTTTCCCGTCGCGACAGTCACCTGGACATGGGTGATGTGCGCGGCCAACTGCCGGCCCGGCGGGCCATCGAAGTAGCGGCGGCCGGAGGCCACAACATTCTGTTCGTTGGCCCGCCAGGCTCGGGAAAGACGATGCTCGCCCGGCGCCTGCCGACGATTCTGCCGTCGCTGGCCCTGGATGAGGCGCTCGTCGTCACCCGCATTCACTCCGTGGCGGGGCGATTGCCCTTCGGCCGGCCACTGATGCTCGATCGCCCGTTCCGATCGCCCCACCACACGATCTCCGACTCCGGACTGATCGGGGGCGGCCCACGGGCCCTGCCGGGAGAACTCTCGCTGGCTCACGGTGGCGTGCTCTTCCTGGACGAACTCCCCGAGTTTCGCCGCAACGTTCTCGAGGCCCTGCGTCAGCCGCTGGAGGAGGGCTTCGTCCGCGTCAGCCGCTCGATGCTCAACGTTCGTTACCCCGCCGACGCCATGATCGTCGGCGCCATGAACCCCTGCGCCTGCGGCCACCTGGGCGACTCGCGCCGCCGGTGTCTCTGCTCGGATCGTGAAATCCGCGCCTATCGCGCCCGGGTTTCCGGGCCGCTGCTGGATCGCTTCGACCTGCACCTCGAGTTGCCGCCGGTGGCCTTCGACGACCTGGCCTCGCGCGAGCGTGGCGAGCCCTCGCTGCCGATCCGGGAGCGGGTGGCCGCGGCGAGGGAAATCCAGACGATCCGCCTTGCCGCGGCCGCGCAATCATTGGCGCGCCCCCGTCCACCGATCAACGCTCGCATGTCACACGATGAGACCGACCAATACTGTGCCACCGATCTGGCCGCCACCGACCTCCTCCGCCGGGCCATGGAACGCTTCGGACTGTCGGCCCGCGCCCACCGGCGCGTTCTCAAGGTGGCGCGAACGATCGCCGACATGGCCGGCGCCGACATGCTGTCGTCGGCACAGGTGGCGGAGGCCATTCAGTATCGGTGCCTGGATCGGGAGGGGGCGGAACGATGACCAGGCACCGTCTAATCAGGCTTGACAGGCCTAATAAATATAGCTATTCTAGCCAAATGAAGAAAGTGAGCGTCAGCGAACTCAAGAACCGGCTGAGCCAGTACCTGCGATTGGTCAAGAGTGGGGAGACCATAGAGGTCCTTGAGCACTCGGTCCCCATTGCCCACCTATCGGGCCTTCCGAAGACGCTCGAGAGCGAGGACGCCTATCTGGAGCGCCTGGTCCGCGAGGGCATCGTGACCCCGGCGCAACACCGATCGGGGCCGCGTCGTCCACTGAATCCGCCGATCCCCTGCCCGGTGGACATCGTCCGCCTCCTGAGCGAGGACCGAGACAGGGAATGACCTACTGGGATTCATCGGCACTGGTGGCCCTTTACGTCAGTCAGGCGAGCAGCGACGACGTCCGTGACATCCTTGAGCTCGGTGGCCGCGTGTATACATGGACCCTGAGCGATGTCGAGATCCGATCCGCCCTCGCCCGGCTGGAGCGTGAACGGATCGTTTCCGAGGAAATGATCCGTCAGGCTCGGGAGGAAGCCGAGTTCCATTGGCAGGTCATCGAGCTCATTTCGCTGCTGGAACCAGTCAAACTCCGGGCCAAGCGACTCCTGGGAATCCACGCCATCCGCGCCGGCGATGCACTTCAACTGGGCGCGGCCCTGATCGCAACACACGACGACCCCACTGGCCACTCCTTCATATCGCTCGACACGCGCCTCTCGAGCGCGGCTCGACGTGAGGGGTTCTCTGTACTCCCATGAGGCTCGCCCATTCTTCCTCCCGTGGCCGCATCACACCGCGGCTCTGGAAGGATCTCTTCGCGGGCGACCCCCTGCGGTCAGAACTGGAACGGCCGGCTCACCGGGAGCTCTCCGCATCCTCGGCTACCTCGGGCCGCACGGCCGTATCGCCCGAAGCGATTGGGGTCTCCGACACCGCATGCCCGCCCTTCGCGGGCCACCGGAGACTCGCCCAGATCGAGACCGCGAGGATCGCAGCCACGACCGCAAGCGAGGCCACGGTCGGCACCTTGACGAACTCCGAGGCGATCATCTTGACGCCGATGAACACGAGGACCGCCGACAGGCCGTAGTGCAGGTGGTGGAACATCCGCATGACTCCCGAGAGCGCGAAGTACAGCGCGCGGAGCCCGAGGATCGCGAACGCGTTCGAGCTGTACACGATGAACGGGTCGCGCGTGATCGCGAGGACCGCCGGGATCGAGTCCACCGCGAACACGATGTCGGTGGTCTCGACCACGAGCAGCACGACGAACAGCGGCGTGGCCGCGAGCTTTCCGGACTGCCGTACGAAGAACTTTCCGTCGTGGTACTCGGGCGTCACCGGCATCAGGCGACGGAACAGGCGCACGAGCGGGTTCTTCTCGGGCTCGATCTTCTTCTCCTTCTCCTGCCACAGTTTGACCCCGGACACGATGAGGATTGCACCGAACACGTAGATCAGCCAGTGGAAGCTCTCGAGCAGCTCGATGCCGGCGATGATGAAGATGAAGCGGAACACGAGCGCGCCGAGGATGCCCCAGAACAGCACCCCGTGCTGGTGTTTCGCGGGCACCGCGAAGTACGAGAACACCAGCAGGAACACGAACAGGTTGTCCACGCTGAGCGACTTCTCGATGAGATACGCGGTCAGGAACTCGAGCCCCGCCTGCTGGCCGCGCACGAACCACAGGCCCGCGTTGAACACGAGAGCGAGGGCGATCCAGAATACGCTCCAGCCCGCGGCCTCCTTGAACTTCACCTCGTGCGGTTTCTTGTGGAACACGGCGAGATCCAGCACCAGCATTCCGACGATGAAAGCGTTGAACCCTATCCATAGCCACAGCTCCTGCGTCATGAGATCTCTTGATTGGGTACTGGGCCACGAGATCTGCGGAGATTGACTTTCATCACATGCCCTCTTCGGATCCAACCCACATGCCCTGCTTCGACATCGCGTATCGCAACAGGCAACCCACACCGCCGAGATCCATAAGGGTGTCGCTGTCCCGGACGAACTCGACCTCGGTGGATCGTTCCACCGCGAGTTTGACCATTGCCTCCTTGAGGTTCACGGCCCTGAGCTCGGCCGATGTGCACTCCGGGCATTCCGCGGGCATTCGGGACACAGCATCGATCCACCCGCAGGCTCGGCAGCTTGCCCCGAGCGGCGGTTCGTATGTCGTGGCCAGGACCAGGACGTCGGCCTGCCCGCGTCGCAGGGCCAGGAGGGTGGGTCCGGTAGCGGATACAGCGAGACCACCGCGCCGCAGGTTGCTGACGAGCTGAGCCACGGCGGTCAGCGACTCCTCCTGTTCCACTTCGACGAAACTCGACAGCGTCGCAGTGACCACATCGTCTACACGAACGTTCGCTGAGGCCGACACGGTGTCCACAAGCTTGGCGGCGATGTGTTTCGGGAGGCAGTTGCGTACCCTCGCAGTCAGACGGGGGCTACCCGCCAGGATCAGGTGGGTGTGTCCGCCGGCTGACATGAGTTGCTCGAGAACCTCGATCTTTTCCTTGAGGAAGCGTTCGCCACGATCGCGACGGTGGTTCTGGTAATGCTCCTGAGTCCACTCACGGCCTACCCGCTCGCGCAGCTCGGGTCGCGCGGTCCATAGTTCTTCCGTGATGGCGCCGAGGTTGACTTCGAGGATACGCGCCCACTTCTCGGTGGTGATGAGCACGACGTAACGGTGGTAAGTGTCCTTGAGCTCGACCAGGTGGTGGATGTTTGGAGTCGAGTCAACCAATAGCAGGTCGGGAAGCGGCACCTGAAACTGCAGTCCCAGGGAAAAGGGCCTCGTCCCGGCCCGGGAGAAGACCGCTACGCCTTGTGCGGCGGAATGCACTTCATTGGCCAGAAAGTTTTTGATGTGGTTGAGTGCCTCCTCGAAGGGCTCGCGTTCCTCCCGCCGGAGCACCTTGCGGACTGCGTTCACGCGCCGATCAAACGCTGGCAGGGGGTCGTTGACCGGCCCCCCCACGCTCAGGTAGCAACTGAGCGTCGGCGCGTCAGTCTCCTCCAACGTGATGAGGGCACGGATGTGAGCCTGGAGCTCGCTCAGATCCATGGTTGGCATCTCAGTGTCGCCTGTCCCGGTGGTTGAGTACCTGTTCATGACTTCACCTCTCTGCGGCCACACGACCGGCGTTCCTTGTGTCTGAGCATGGTTCGGCGTGGGCTGGTTGTAGTCCTCGTGATTGGCGCTCATCGCAGAATCCGCGCCTCGGCGACTTCGCGGAAACCAGTGCTGTTTCAGACACGCCCCTGCTACCGGCATGACGATCCACAGTGATCTCGCTCTGTTTCAGTCATCCTGCCCATCATCGATGAAAACCACCTTACCCGTATCGAGGTCGTAGTAGGCACCCACCACGACGATCTCCCCCGAGTCAACCTTGCTCTTGAGAGTGGGGGCGGATGAGCGCAGACCTTGAACCACGTATCGGATGTTCGCGTGGATCATGACCTCCAGGTCGGTCCCGGGGGCGGCCTCCACCGCCGGCCGAATGGCGCTAACCAGCGAGTTGATGTGCGATGGCGCCTCGGCTTTGGTTGCAAGAATGTCTCTGGTGGCTTTAACCGCGCCGCAGCGCTCATGGCCGAGGACGACGACGATCCGAGCCCCTAGATGTTCGACCGCATACTCGATGCTGCCGAGGACGTGGTCGTTGAGAACATTGCCGGCCACCCGGACGACGAACAAATCACCGAGGCCCTGGTCGAACAACAGCTCCGGTGAAGTGCGCGAATCCGCGCAACCGAGGATGACTGCGAACGGATGCTGATCGGTGGCCTGATCGACGCGGCGCTTGGCGTCCTGTCTGTCGTGGAGGCATGAGCTTTCTGCAGCCACGTAGCGCTGGTTGCCGTCTTCGAGACGGGCGAATGCATCGGCAGCGACAACTTTCGGGTGTTCCCGGTCGCGCCGTGGCTCATTGGAGATCGCGGGCAACGCGCAGAGCAGCAGTGAAGCCAGGAGAAAAGTCGGCGCGAGTTGTAGTGTGGTCATCGGGGTTGGCCCCTCGTGTGACGTGTAAGTGACCCGGGTCCCCGTACGGGGTTCCGGCAGAATCTCCTCGGAAGTTCAGATCGGGTTCGCACCTCGCGAGGCACATGTGAAGAATCGGATACACGAGCCCTGAATAAAATAAGAAAGATTAGAGGCAATCCTTCGTAAAATACGAGGTATACTGCCGGCCATGGAGTGGCTCAACTACCACCATTTTCTCTACTTTTGGATGGTCGCCCGGGAAGGCAGCATTGTGCGAGCGAGCAAAGAGCTCCGGCTCGCCCAGCCGACTGTCAGCGGTCAGATCCGACGGCTGGAGGAGATGCTGGGTGAGAAGCTCTTCAGGCGCGTTGGGCGACGCCTGGTACTCACCGATGTGGGGCGCGTCGCTTTTCGTTATGCCGACGAGATCTTCACTCTCGGGCGGGAGTTTGTTGAGACCGTCAGAGGACAAGCGGCTGGACACCCGCTCCGTCTCGTCGTCGGCGTTACAAACGCGGTGCCCAAAGCGATCGTGCAACAACTCATCGAGCCGGCCCTGCAACTGGGTGAGCCCGTGCGTCTCGTCTGTCGCGAGGACAGGTCCCTGGAAGGGTTCCTCTCTGAGTTGGCGGTACACGGCCTCGATGTTGTGCTCTCCGATGCCCCTGCGGGGTCGGAGCTGCCGGTCAAGCTATTCAGTCATCTCCTTGGCGAGACCGGCACCTGCTTCTTCGCGAACCCACGTGTGGCGGCGACCCTGCACAAGCGGTTTCCCGGTGGGTTGAATGGAGCCCCCTTCTTGCTTCCGGGCCGCAACGCAGCACTGCGCCGGAGCCTCGAGGACTGGTTCGAGTCGCAGAAGCTGCGGCCGCGGATCGTCGGCGAGATCGACGACAGCGCCCTCCTAAAGGTGCTCGGAGAGGCCGGCGTCGGGGTCTTCGCTGGCCCTTCCGCCATCGAAGCGGACGTGGTCAAGCGCTACCGCGTGCGGGTTGTCGGGCGGGTCGGCACCCTCCGCCAGCGATTCTACGCCATCTCTGCAGAGCGGCGCTTAAGTCACCCGGCCGTCGTCGCCATTTGCAACGCGGGCCGAAAAGTCAACTTTCGCGGTAAGTGAATGGAGCCTGTCACGAGAATCGATGCCTTTTGGGAGCAATTACACGTGGTTTCCCTATCAGCAATCCTGACGTCACCCGATATTAAAGGAAACCAGCCGCCTTCCCGCGGCATCCAACCCGGCATGTCACCCAACCGCCAGCCGGCCTGGCTTATCGGCCTGACACTCCCCGCCCTCCTCCTGATGGCCTGCGGGGCGACTCCCCGAAACAGCACGCGCGCCGACACGCCCCCGACGGTTGGCCCTCACGCCGCTGCCTGGGACATGACGGCCGTTTCACCGCTGGCCGTGACCCCCGACTTCTGGCGCGACAAGGTCTCGCCGGAAGCCCGGCGGGTCCTGTTCGAGGACGGAACGGAACGGGCTTTCACCAGCCCGTTGAATGACGAACACCGCGCGGGAACGTTCGTCTGCGCGGCTTGCTATCTCCCGGTCTTTTCGTCGAAAAGCAAGTTCGACAGCGGCACGGGGTGGCCCAGCTTCTTCGAACCGATACCGGGGCGGCTCGGGCTCAGGCAGGATACGAAGATGATCGTGCCCCGAACCGAGTATCACTGCGTGCGGTGCGGCGGACACATGGGCCACCTCTTTGATGACGGCCCCCCCCCGACCGGCCAGCGCTGGTGCAATAACGGCGTGTCACTCCGATTTGTACCCGGCGAGGAAGAGTTGCCGGAATTGCGGGGCGCCGACGCCGCCCGATTCCAGCTCTCGCGGGCGCCGAAATCGAAGCACTCCGGCATGGCCATGCTGCCGGCCGACCAACCGAACCAGGATGTGGCCATCCTGGCCGGTGGCTGCTTCTGGTGCATGGAACTACCCTTCGAGAAAATTCCTGGAGTTTATGCGGTTGTTTCCGGCTACACCGGCGGGCATATGGACGACCCGACGTATGAGATGAGCAATACCCACACGACGGGCCACATCGAAGCCATCTGGGTAGCCTTTGATTCCACAAAGGTGAGCTACGCCGACCTGTTGAAGGTGTACTGGCGAAACGTCGATCCGACGACGGACGACCGGCAGTTCTGCGATTGGGGCGACACCTATCGGGCCGCCATTTTCCCTCGCAGCACCCGGCAGCAGGCGCTGGCCGAGGCGAGCCGGGACTGGGCTGCCACGAAGTTGAAGGTGTCGGGACCGATCGTCACGACGATCAGTCCCGCCGGCACCTTCTGGCCCGCCGAGGAATACCATCAGGACTATCACCGGAAGAACCCGGTCCATTATTTCGGCTACCGACTCGGCTGTGGTCGTGATGCCCGGTTGAAAGAGCTCTGGGGTGAGGACGCGGCTCACTGAGTGGGGCCTGCTCCCGGAGGGAGATGGGGCGTTGGCACTGGGTGGTCCAACGGCCCCCGAGATACAAGAGAGTGAGCCCCACCGTGAACAGGAATGGACCGTGACGGCAATGAGCACCAGGTACGGCGGATAAATTTTCCACGCCCGGCGGGCAAAAAACAGGGCAGGCGTCACCTGGCCATGCAACTTGAACTAGGCAAACAAGAGCCCGGACACCAGGAAGCCGCTCAGGACGAAGAAGAGATCAACGCCAATCCACCCACCCTGCTGCCAGGTGGCCAAGGCCATTCGCCAGCCGCCCGGCAACGAATCCGGCGGTGGCAACAGATGACGGCCGAGCACCAGCACAATGGCCACGAGACGGAGCAGGTCAAGGCCCGGCTGACGCGGCGTGGTGGAGATCGTGGATTCTTCCGTTAGTCCTCTCGGTGCCGTCACGTCCTTCAGTTCTCCCACACCGGCAAAGCGATTGAGTCATTGGACCTCCGGGCACGGCCTGCTGTTCAATGGGTTGGATCCCCCGGACGTTTCCTCTGGCACGAGGCCGATTCGGAGGGCACGTGACTCGTGCGATTCGCTCAGTTGCAACTAAAGGGGGGCGGCAATCCGGCCGATGGGAATGCCATGAGACGAATCACTGAACGATCCTCATGGCGATGGCTGGCGGCGATTTCGGCGTTCTCGGGGCTTCTGGTGCTCCTGGCCATTGCGGCCTCGGAACAGGCGAGCCTGGGCGCGGCCGTGCCGGCCTCGACGATGTGCATTGGCGGCCTGCTTCTCTTCCTTCGGATGTCAGTGGATGACGAAGGATGGGAGCGGATCGTCCACGGTCCCACGGCGCGCCGGTTTCTGGCGGTGTCGGTGGTGATCACGGCGCTCATCACGCTGGCCACTGTGGTGATCATGATCGGCCTGGCACTCCGGGAAGCGGCCTGACGCGTTCGGCGGAATCCGGTGGAATCTCCTCGGGCTCACACACTCAGAGACTCTCTTCCAGCATCGCCGGAACCTGGTCGACCTCCCCCCGCTCGACCGGTGTGTCGTCGATCCGGATGATGATGAGCGTGATGTCGTCGGCCTGTTCGTCACCGGCGTAAGCGGCCACGTCTTCCAGGATGGCGTCCATGATCCGCTCTGGCGGCGCCTCCCGCAGGCGATGAAGCTGCTCCAGGAACCGGCGCTCCCCGTACTCCTCGTCGATTCCCGCCGGACGGGCTTCCGTGACGCCATCGGTATAAAACACCAGGCACTCCCCGGGCACGAGATGAATGGTCGTTTCCGTCCATTGAATGCCCGGAAACGCACCGAGCAGGAGTCCCCCCTCGGTCAGCCCTTCCACCGTGCCGTCCGCGGCCAGCCGCATCGGAAAATTGTGCCCGGCATTGGCGTAGGTCAGCGTCTGCCGGGCCGGGTCGAGCACCCCGAGGAATAACGTGGCGAACTGATCAGCGGCGGTGAACCGGTACGTCAGGTCGTTGAGATTGGCCAGTATCCGGCTGGGGCTGGTCATCACGTGAACCTGCGTCCGGAGCGAGGCCTGCAGCATGGAGGTAAGGAGCGCCGCCGGCACCCCCTTGCCGGCCACATCGGCGATGGCAAATAGGAGGCGACCATCTTCCAGCTCGACGAAGTCGTAGAAGTCACCGCCCACCGTCTTGCTGGGGACGTTGATGGCCGACACATGAAACGGGTCGATGCGCGGCAGCTCGGACGGCAGCAGCCGCTCCTGGATCTGACGGGCCAGCGCCAATTCTTCTTCCATGACGGCTTTTTCAAGGCTCTGCTTGTAGAGAGCTGAATTCTGGAGCGCCACCCCGAGCTGGTTGGCCAGTGTCGACAGGAGGCTGACCTCCTCGCCGGTGTACGACACATTGGTCACCTTGCGACCGAGCAGCAGAACGCCAAGGAGCCGGTCACCATGGCGAATCGGCACCAGGTAGCGAATGCGCAGCCGGTACAGGAGGTCGATGATCGGTGTTCCCCAGGCCTGGAGTCGTCCAGCCATCTGATCGCGATGGATGAAGTCCTGGTCGAGAGGCAGCCTGCGCAGTTCCGCTAGGATGGAATCCTCCTCCAGCGCCAGGGCTTCTAAGGATACGACCTCGTCGGCCGTGACCCGCTCCCCCGCCGGCGCCTCCAGGTCGATGAGGATCGGATGGCGGGCCAGGACCCCCTCGGAAAGTGTCGACACGATCCGGCGCGTCAGATCCCTCCGGTCAAGGATCGAAATGATGTCACGCGAAAGGTCGCGCAGGATGTTCCGGTGATCGTGTCGGTCGCGCAGAAACCAGGAATCGATCAGCTCCTCCAGCCGCTGCAACACGGGTTGGAACAGGATCAGCGCCAGTACCAGGAACACCGGCTCGATGACGGTCAGTTCGCGGCCCAGCGCGCGGGCCAGCAACTCCTGGACCTGGCGGACCAGCGTGAGGTATGCGCCCACCAGGGCCGCCGTCACCAGCGCGTAGAGAATTGAGCGCCGGGCCAGGAGCTGCGTGTCGAGGAAACGATAGCGGACGATTGACCAGGCAATGGCGCCCACGGCCAGCGTCAGCGCGCCGACCACGAGACCCTGCCGGAGCCAGGGCGCGAGTTCCATGCCGAGGAGGGTCGGCATCGGCTCGGCCAGCATGTACAGGCCAACGCACGAACCGAGGCCAATGGTGATGATCCGGAGCTGGGTACCGAGTCGTGGATTGGAAGTAGCCCGCCAGGAGCGATAGAGGAGGGCCGTGGCCAGCGTCAGATAAAAAATGTTGACCAGTGAAAAGAATGCCAGCTGCACCGACAGGAGCAGGCCGAAGATGGTTTCCGTGAGCCGAAAAATACCGCGAACCCATCCCCCTTCCGGCGCCACCGCCGACAGTCCAAGGTCAGTGCGCCCGAAAACCCCGAGGTACACCATCAGGACGAAATGAAACGTGTGCGGCAGAAACAGGAGAAGCGGGCCGAAGCGGAATTGGCGCATCCAGGCGGAGTCCGCCGGAAAGATCGAGGCAAAGAGGACCAGCGTCGGGAAGAAAAATTCCCAGAGAAAGCCGAGCGCCCCGAGAATGGGGTCGGCCGGGGTGGCAGCCAGCGCCGTTGTGACCGACGCATAGACCAACCCTTCGTAGGCGGCCTTGAGCCCCACCAGGATCAGGAGGGTGGCCGTGACCCGATGAATCCGTTCCCGGGCGTTCTCCCGAAAGATGACCACGCCCAGCAACACCGCCAGCGCCCCGACCATGAGGTACAGGGTGGCCGGCAGTTGCCTCATATCGGGCATCAATCAGGCTCCTTGATTCAGGTAACCTTTGGTTTCAGTATCGTGAGTGTTGTCGACTCGAGTTGGAACCACCGGGCGGCGACATCGCAAACGTCCCTGGCGCTGACGGTGCGGATTCGATCGAGGTAGCCCAGAGCCTCCTCCAGCCCAAGACCGGACACTTCGGCCTGGGCCAGAAGTTGTGCCCGCGCGCCGCGCCGCTGCAGATCGATGACGTAACCGCCGGCGATTGTGTTTTTGGCCCGCTGCATCTCTTCCTCCGTCGGTGGCTCGCGGCGGATCTTTTCCAGCTCCGCCATGAGCCCGTCGATAGCCTGATTTTCGTTGGCCGGTCGGGTGCCGATGTAGGCGCCAACCACGCCGCCCCGGGCCAGCAAGCTGGCGAAGGCTCCGGTGAAGTAACAGAGGTGCTGGCGATCACGGAGTTCATCGAAGAGCCGATTGCCCATCCCGGACAGCACCGACATCAGGACATCCAGCGCGAATCGTTCCGGACTGTCGTGGGCCGGGCCCGGGCTGCCAAGGACGATGACGGATTGAGCCACCTCCTTCTCAAGCACGGTCCGGCTCGGGCGCAGCACCGGCATCACGAGTGGGACTTCCGCCAGCGGCTTTCCCGGGACGAGTTTGCCGAACCACCGCTCGAGTCGATCAAGAGCCTCCGTTTCGGTGATGTCCCCCACGACGGCCACGACCATACGCTCCGGTGCGACGTGGGTTTCATGCCAACTCTGGAGGTCGTCCCGGGTGATGGCAGGCACGGACTCGACGTTGCCAAGGAGAGCCAGGCCATACGGATGGCCGGCGAAAATTGTTTCGTTGAAACTCTGCATCGTGAACTGAAGGCTTGAATCGCGCAGGGCCGCCATGTCGGCCATCGTCTTGGATCGCTCCCGCTCGATCTCCTCGGGGGGGAAATCGGGATGCAGCAGCACATCGACCAGGATCGGCAGGGCGTCGTCCAGCCGCGAGCGAAGGACCGACATCGACACGCCGGAAACGTCGCGCCCGGCAAAGGGGCGGATGTGCCCTCCCATCGACTCGATGATCGACGCCAGCGCTTCGGCATTACGCCCCCCCGCCCCTTTCAGGCGGAGCTGCTGCATCAGGTGGGTCACCCCGTTGTTCGCGCGGCTTTCCTCGCCGCTGCCGCAGCGCATCGGCACCGTGACCGCCACGATCGGCGGGCCTGGAATCGACTCGATGAGGGCGGTCAGACCGTTCGAGAGAAGATGGCGGCTGACGCGGAACTTCGCACCCGGAATGACCGCCGCCAGAGGCGGCGCGGCGCCGGATACGCCCGATTCCGCCGCCGACAGCCTGGCCTCCAGGCGGTCCACATCTTCGGCCAGCGCCTCGCCCCTTGGCCGATATAGAACCACGGACGCCTTTGCCACGCCCAGGTAGCGGGTGGCCACCTCGCGGACATCGTCTTTGGTGACCCGACCGACCCGATCGGGATAGTCGAAGGCCCGCTCGAGCTGCCCGAGCGTGGCGTAGTGCCCCAGGATGGAGGCTTGCCCCTCAACTGTTTCAAGGCCGAAAACGTAATCGCTCTCCACCATGGTGCGGGTTCTGACCAGCTCCGCCTTTGCCACCGGCTCGCGAATCAGCCGACCGATCTCGTGAAAGATGGCGGTCAAGGCGTCGAGGGCGCGCGGCGCGTCCGCGGTAAAATCGATGACCAGGTAACCCGGATCGACGCCGGAAACCGACAGGACACTGATCGAGTGGGCAAGTCCCCGGTTCTCCCGCACTTCCCGGAAGAGGCGGCTCGACCGGCCCACGCCGAGGATATGCGACAGGACATGAAGCGCGTCGTGGTCGTCGGCCAGTTCACTCGAGACGTGAAATCCGATCTTGCCGTAGACCCTGGAGACGTCCCCCTCGATCTCCTTGTATCGAAAACGGGTCTGCAGAGGCTCCGGCGGCGAGACATCGGCCTCGAACGGGACGGCCGGCCAGTCGCCGAGGACCGACTCCACGGCCGCAAAGGCCACCTCGGCCTCGACATCACCGGTAATGACGTAGACGATGTTGGCCGGAACGTAATATCGCTCCTTGTAGGCCACGATGCGCTCGCGCGGGGTCTCGCGCAGATTTCGGTCCGGGCCGCCGATCGGCGACTGGTAACGATGGCGGGTGAAGCCGAGCCGGAACAGCTCCTCCCAGGTGTGTCCGTAACCGGAAGGGCGGTCCCGGTACATCTGGTTTTCCTCAATGAGGACCTGTCTTTCGTTTTCCAGCTCGAGCGGGTCAAAGACCGAGTTCCGGAGGACATCGGCGTGGATGTCCAGGGCCGTCCGGAATTCCTCCCGTGGAACCACGATGTAGTAGTTGGTCGTTTCGTAGCCGGTGGCGGCATTCACCTCGCCGCCGGCATTCTTGATTTCGCGGGCGATGGCGCCGGGCGGGCGAAGTCCGGTTCCCTTGAAGAGCATGTGCTCGATGCCGTGGGCCCAACCCATCAGGTCGCCGCTCTCGTTGTTCGATCCCACGTGCACCCAGAAATTGAGCGCGACCACCGGCGAGGCGTGGTCCTCGCGCACCAGTATGGTGAGGCCATTGGGCAGGACTCGCTTCTGAACGTCTTCAAGCGTCGCGGCCATTCGGCCTCCGGATCCATTCGGCATGTTGGTGCATCAGGCCCGGCACATCCGGGCGGGAGTGATTTCCGGGGTGATGGTAGGAATCGGCCGTTACGGGGTCAAGGATCGGGCCGAAAAAGCCGCCCCGGGTTCAGTCGGCACTGTCGTTCAGCGAACGCTGGCGGAGGTTCTCCATCATTCGATCCATTCCAGCCTCTTTTGCCAGCCCGGGTCGGCGATCGATGAAAGCCTGGAGCGTCCCGAGCGCCTCTTCGCGTCGTCCCATCCGGAAGAGCGCCTCGGCCAGATTGACATGGGCCGGAATCAGGTCGGCGTTGGCATTGATGGCGTTGACGAACGCCTGTCCGGCCGCGTCGAACTGAAGCAGTTGCAGCTGAGCCACGCCAAGGTTGTTCCAGGCCTCGGCATCGTCCGGTGCCAGTGCCGTGAGGCGCGAAAGCGAACCAATGGCGGCCTGGTAATTTCCCTGGTCGTTCCGCAGCCTTCCAAGATTGTAAAGAACGGTCTGGTTGTCGGGAGCCGCGATGCGCGCGGTTTCGAGAATTTGAATGGCCTCGTCGAACCGCCCCGCCTGTTCCCGAACGGCCGCCCGGACGACCATCAGGTCCGCGTTGGCAGGAAATCGAGCCTGCCCTTCCCGCGCCACGGAGTCGGCAATGGCGGTCAGTTTCAGCGCCAGGGCCATGTTGGCAAGGCCCAGCCAGGCCGGCTCGAGGTTGGGGTCGAGGCGAAGCGCCTCTTCGAACGCCCGGGCGGCGTCCGTGGAACGCCCGCCACTCATCCGGGCAGCGCCGAGGTTGTAGTGATTCAACGCCATGTCCGGGCGAAGTCGGACGGCCTGTTCCAGGTGCGGCATGGCCCGTGCCAGATCGCCCCGGCTGTTGTAAAGGCTGCCCAGCGTCCCAACGGCCTTGACGTTACCCGGATCGACCCGCGCCGCATCCTCCAGATGGCGGATTGCCTCATCGGTTCGACCTCGTTCCAGTTCGTAACGTCCGACCTCTTCCAGGGCGTAGGAGCGCGCAAAGGGTGAAACCGGAGCGCCGGATTCGAAGAGGGTCAGAAAGTGCGCCAGCGAACGATCCGGGCGGGCGTCGACCAGGACGAAACCGATGAGATGAAACAGCGAAGCCGAAAGCAGCGTGATGACCAGGCCCGGCGAAGGACCGGGAGCCGCATCGCGACGCTCCCTCTGGCTCCCGCCGTCCGGCGCGGGCGCTCTTGCCAGCGTCACGGCCACCAGCAGGATGGCCGGCACGGCCAGATTGGCCACGAGGTCCCAATCACGAGCGCCGCCCAGCTCCCGGTTGAACAGGATCGAGAGGAGTAGAAAAGGCGCCAGCAGGAGCAGGAGGAATCGAACCTCGGGACCGGCCGGGCGTTCGCGGCGCGGCAGCGCGAGCCAGAGTCCGACGAGAGCCAGGAGGGCAAACGGACCGAGGAGGAATTGTTCGTTCAGGAACTCGGTCCATCGTGCCGGCGAAAGGAGCGTGTAGGCGCGCTTGCCGTCGGTGGGGCCGAGAAGCGTCAGAAATTTGCCAAAGTAGGGAGCATAAAGATCGCCCACCGCGCGAGCACTCCCGCCAAACACGGACCAGATCGCCCCGTACATGAGGATCGGCAGCGTGAGCAGGGCAAGAGCCAGACGCCGCCGCCTTGAGTCATCCCGCGACCAGTGCCAGAGGAGCCAGGCCCACGCCGGAAATAGAAGCAGCCCGGTCACATGCATGGCCGAAGCCAGCAGGAAGGTGAACGTTGCCGCCGCCACGCCCCGCCCGTCCTGAACGAGTCGAACGCCGGCCAGCACGAACAGGGCGACGGCCGCCGCCAGAAGCGGGCCCGTCTCGACGTAGCCGTAGAAGAGTCGGGTGATTCCGGCCGTGGCGAGGAGTCCCCCGGCCAGGAGGCGACTCCAGCCGTGGGGCATGAGCCGCCCGACCGTCCGAAACATCGCCGCGAGCCAGATGAGACCGCAAACCATCGAGACAATGCGGAATGACGCCGTCTGGGAGTCAATCTTGAGGATGTCTACGGTGAATACGTTGACCCAGAGTTGAATCAGGGCGCCAAGCGTGTCGGCCGTAAAAGCCAGGCTGGGAAGACCCTGCGCCACCAGGCGAATGAGCAATTCGCCGTCGGAGAGCAGGAAGAGCCGCTGTCGCCCAAACCAGAATCCAAGTGCGAAGAGCGTGAAAAGCACGGCCAGAAGACCGATCGGGCGTCGCCCGGTCTCCAGCGCCCGGGCCATCGGGGCAAGGGCGTCCGCCGCCAGCCTGGCCACGGCCGGGACGAGAAGAAGCATGGACAGGCCGCCGATCAGAAACAGCAGTGGGCGCGGCAGAAAGGCCCAGTGGTGAAATCCCCAGGTGTTGGAACCGGGCAGGAAGGCACCGATCCAGTGAAGCGCCACGACGACAACGGCCATGAATCCCATGATCCGTGACGTTGTCATCCCGTCGACCCGGATCCGCTCAACAATCGATCATAGATCCCCTCGATCTGCGTCACCATTCGCTCCACCGAAAACTTCTGGTTGCGAATGAACACGGGATTCTGGGCCGCCATGTCCCGGATCAGGTTCGGCGCCCGAAACAGGCGAACGACCATGGCGGTCAGCTCATCCACATCGCCCGGGTCGCGCGTATAGCCGGTGACGTTGTCCTCAATGACATCGAGGACGCCGTCGACCTGGGTAACCACCGGGGATTTTCCCATCGCCATCGCCTCGATCAACGTGCGTGGCAACCCCTCCCATTTCGATGTCAGCAGGAAGACATCCGCTGCGGCGAGCAGCGCCGGCACGTCGTTTCGAGTCGACAGGAACCGGACAGATTCTCCGAGCCCGAGCGCCTCGGCCCGCCCTTCCATGGCGGCGCGCAGCGGACCATCCCCCACCACGAGCCAGACGAGTTCGGGAAACGCATGGCGCGTCCTCCCCACCACCTCCAGCGCTTCGAGCGGGTTTTTCTGTTCGGTCAGTGCGCCGACCGTGATGACCACCGGGGCCGTGTCAGCGATGCCGAGTGCCTGTCGCCCTGCCGCGCGGTCCCACCGGGTCGGATCGAACAGTTCGAGATCGATTCCCGTGCGGATCATCTCGAACCGGTCGACCGGAGCGATCTTCCAGGCCAGCGCCTTCCCCCGATCGCGTTCGCTGGTGACGATGATCTTTCCGCTCTTCTCGGCCGCCCGCCGCTCGAAACCGACGTAGCGATCCTTCGTTTTCCTGTCGAGGAAGTTGTGCCACGGCCATCCGTGAGCCGTATGAACCACGGCCGGGACGTGCACGTAACCGGCCGCCAGTCGTCCGATGACACCGGCCTTGGCCATGTGCGTGTGAACCACGTCGTAGCGGCCCCGCCTTAGAAATCCGATCAGCCGCCAGAGTGCGGAGAGATCGTTGCCCCGATGTTCCTCGCGGTGCAGCCCCGGAAGGATGTGAACCGGGATCCCGGCGGCGGTGAACTCCTCCTGTAATCCCCCCTCCTCGCCGACATCCGGGCCGGCGAGCACCTCCACCTCCCACTGGGACTTCGACAGTCGAATGGCGGTGTCGAGCGCACTCTTCTGAGCGCCTCCCAGGGCGAGGCGGGTGACGATGTGCAGGACACGACGGCGGGCCATGATCTAGTTGCTCAGCTGATCGATGAGCAGCACGACGGTGGCCAGCTGGCCAAGGATCACCACCGCGTCTCGAATGTTTTCCCAGCTGGACCGCGGAATGCGCTCGGGCACCCAGATCTGATCTCCGGGGGCCGGCGGGCCGGCGTCATCTGTTACGCGGAAGTTGTCGCCGGGCCCGGCCCCGATGCGCGTCTGCCCCTTGTCGGCCCGGTCGGCCCAGCCACCGGCCGAGGCGATGTAGGATTCGGCCGACGCACCCGCCCGGTAAGGGTAAAAGCCGGGCCTCCGGACGCGTCCGGCCACTTCCACGTAAGCGCCGCGCCGCGGGACGACGATCCGATCGCCGGCCGCGAGGAAGGGCCCCTTGTCCGTCGGATCGCTCAGATCGACGATGACCGCACGATAGCCGTGAAGGCCGCGGGCGCGGATCTGCTCCTTCTCGGTCATGTTGAGCGGCACGTTGGGAAACGGCGCCAGGCGCCGCGCATCCGGAGTGAGCGTATCCGAGAGCGCGGGGCGCGCGAGCAGGATGCGGCTCCTCACCGCCCCGGGGGCCACACCACCAGCGCGTTCCAGGAGATCCGCCAGCGTGATCGCGTCGGACTCCAGGGCGTACGTGCCCGGAAATCCAACCTCTCCCTCGAGAGTGACCAGGTCGTTCATCCGGCGACTGCCCGAGCGGGGCATGTTCAGATGATCACCGTGTTCGAGAGAAATCGATCCCAGCTCGGACAGCGAACCGGATTTCCGTTCGATCCGGCCGTCGCTCCCCCGCCGCGTCAGCTCCAGCCGGTCGGTCGCGGCATCCGGTTCGAGACCCAGGAGTTCGATCGCCTGGCCGATCGTGGTCCCCGCGGCCGGCAGATCGAAAACACCGGAATGAACCAGCGCTCCGGCCAGGCTGGCCATGCGCACCCGCCGCGGCACCACGACGGTGGCGCCGTCCGGGAGATACGGATTCGATGTCGGCGGTCCGCCATTCAGGAGGAACGGCAGGAGATCGACCGAACGCGAGTCGCCAGTCCGGTTGTCCACCAGCCGGATGTCACGAATGGCCGCCGAATCGCGAAGGCCACCGGCCAGCCGGAGCACTTCGAAGACGCGCGTGGCACCCGAGGCCGCGTAGACGCCGGGCCGGGCCACCTGGCCGGTCACGCTCACCTTGAAGGCGCGGACGCGCGTCAGGTCGACATCCACTGCCACATTGTTGAGGATCTTCCGGGCGGCCGCCACCACGCGGACGCGCCCCTCCTCGAGCGTCTTGCCGAGCAGTACGATCCGTCCGACATCGGGCAGGTAGACATCCCCTTCCGGATTCACCAGCAGCCGATGGGTGGCGGTGGTGCGACCGCGATACCGGACTGTCAGTTCGTCCCCCGGTCCGAGCCGGTAGGTGGCGGCGTCGATCGGCCCGTCGCCCAGCGAAGGCGCGAGCGGCGGCACGTCGGGCAGCGCCAGGGCCTCTGCCCCGAGCGCCTCACGCACGGTGCTCGGCAGGAGCGCTTCGTCGAATGCCTGCGCGCGTGCCGAAGTCCAGCCGGACAACTGGAAACCGAGTGCCAGCACCAGCAGAAGAGCGAGCGGTGGCCTCCTCACGCTTGCCCCCATTCCGCCAGCGCCTGTGCGATGCGCCCCGCGGCATGACCGTCCCAGTAGCGTGGCGACCGCCCCGTCTTTCGTTCGCCGGCCAGCACACGGAGCCCCTCCTCGACGATCCGCGCCGGATCGGTGCCGACCAGAATGTTGGTTCCTTCGGTGATGGTCACCGGTCGCTCCGTATTGGGACGAAGCGTCAGACAGGGAACGCCCAGCACGGTGGTCTCCTCCTGGATGCCGCCGGAATCGGTCAGGACCAGCTCGGCCGATTCCATGAGCCGAAGAAAGTCGAGATACCCGAGCGGGTCGATCAGCCGGAGACCCGGATGACGGGCGAGGACGGCGCCGAGGCCGAACGCCTCGATGCGGGCGCGCGTACGCGGATGCACCGGAAACAGCACCGGTCGTTCGTCGGCCAGGCGCCCCAGCGCGCCAAGGAGTCCCGACAGGGCATCCGGCTCATCCACGTTGGCCGGTCGGTGAAGCGTGACCAGGAGGTAGCGCCCCGGGTTAAGTCCAAAGGTTTCAAGGGCCGTCGAGGTGGCGCGGGCCCGTTCCCGGTGGAGCAGGAGCGAGTCGATCATCGTATTCCCCACGAACCGGATTTTGGCCGCATCGATTCCCTCGTTGGCCAGGTTCAAGTGGGCATCCTCGCTGGTCGTGAAAAGCAGATCGGAGACGACGTCGGTGACAATGCGGTTGATCTCCTCGGGCATGGTTCGATCGAACGATCGGAGGCCCGCCTCGACATGGCCGATCGGAATCAGCCGTTTCGCCGCCACCAGCGCGGCGGCCATTGTCGAGTTGACGTCGCCGACCACCAGCACGAAATCGGGACAGTTCGCCGCCACCACCCGGTCGAACTCGACCATGACGCGAGCCGTCTGCTCGCTGTGGCCGGCCGAGCCGACGCCAAGAAACAGGTCAGGCACCGGGAGTCCGAGTTCGTCGAAGAAAATTTTCGACATGGCCGCATCGTAGTGCTGTTCGGTGTGGATCAGCCGGGGTTCAAGACCCGGCGTTGCCTTCAATGCCTTGATGATCGGGGCCATCTTCATGAAGTTGGGACGAGCGCCGACAACGCAGTCAATCTTCATGGGAAAAGGTAAGGCCGGATCACCCCTGCGTCCCGGCGTAGTACTCGCGCCACTCGCCGGACTTGATCGGTCGCCACCAGGCTTCGTTGGCCAGGTACCACTGCACGGTGGCGTGCAACCCGTCCGGAAACGCCACCTTTGGTTCCCAGCCCGTCGCGGCCCGGAGCTTGGCCGCGTCGAGGGCGTAGCGCCGATCATGGCCCGGCCGATCCGTCACATGATCGACCGGTGATTTCGGCTTCCCGAGAGCCTCGAGAATCATCCCGGTGATCTCGAGAACGTTCAGCTCATTCTCGGCGGCCACGTTATAAATTTCCCCCTCCGCGCCCGGGTGCCGGAGCACCGCCTCGAGAGCCCGGCAGTGGTCCGACACATGAATCCAGTCGCGGGTGTTCCGGCCATTGCCGTACACCGGCAGCGGCTTGTCGTCCAGCGCGTTGGTCACGAAGAGCGGGATCAGTTTTTCCGGATACTGGTACGGCCCGTAGTTGTTGCTGCAACGCGTGATCACGATCGGCATGTCGTACGTGGCGCCGAAGCTGAACACGAGCGCATCGCCGCCGGCCTTGCTGGCCGCATAGGGATTCCGGGGCTTCAGCGGAAATTCCTCGGTGGCCGACGGACCGAAAACTTCGCCGTATACCTCATCGGTCGACACCTGGAGAAAACGGGTGACGCCGTGCCGCCGCGCCGCGTCGAGCAAAACCAGCGGCCCCTCGACATTGGACTTGAGAAAGGGACGGGCGTCTTCGATGGACCGGTCGACGAAGGACTCGGCCGCGAAGTTGACGACGTAGTCGGCCGCCGCCACCAGGTCCTCCACCACAGCGGGATCGGCGATGTCCCCCTTGACGAAGCGATACCCCTTGACCCCTTCGAGCGGCGCCAGGTTGGCCGGGTTGCCGGCGTAAGTCAGCTTGTCGAGTACGGTGATCGAGATGTCATCGTGGCCGGCTGCCAGGTGCTGGACGAAGTTCGAGCCGATGAAGCCGGCGGCGCCGGTCACGAGCAGATGGGCCCCGGAAAGGGAGACCGGTTTCCTGGATTCGGACGTGCGATCAGTCACGCAGGCGGCCCGCCAGGTCAGCCATCGTGCCGGCTCCAGTCGTAGGGTATGTCGTTGTCATGCGGGTGGACCCGGAATTCATCCGGCTCCTTGTAGTCGTAGGCGTGCGTGGGCGTGTTGATCAGGAAAGCGGGTTCCGTACCGACCCCCTTCATTCCATGCAGGACCAGGGGCGGAATGACCAGGAGCGTGCGGTTGTTGTCGCCGAGAAAGAACTCGTTGACCTCTCCCTTTGTCGGGCTCCCCTCGCGCGAGTCGTACAGGACGACCTTGGACATCCCCTTCACGACGCAGAAGTGGTCGGTCTGCCGACGGTGGTAGTGCCACCCCTTGACCACGTCCGGATAGACCACCGTGAGATAGACCTGTCCGAACTCCTGAAAGAAGGGGTCGTCCTTGCGGAGGATTTCCATCAGAAAACCCCGTTCGTCCGGGATTATTTTCAAAGGCTTCAGGATGACGCCATCAATCACGATTGAATCCTCAGCCGTCGGTTCGCTTCTGCTTGTCGAGCGGGATGCCGCGACCCACGCCGACGTGCACGAAGCCCATGTCGGCCATGGCCTTCGGATCGTAGACGTTTTTGCAGTCGATGACCACGGGGCGCTTCATCATCCGTTTGGCCTTGGCCATGTCGAGCCGTCGAAATTCGTTCCATTCGGTGGCGAGGATCAGGCAGTCGGCACCGTCGAGGGTTTCCCATACATCCTCGGCAAAGACCACACTCGCAGGCAGCGCCGCCCGGGCGTTGTCCATGGCCACCGGATCGAACGCCCGGATCCGGGCGCCCGCCCGGAGCAACGCCTTGATGAGATCCAGCGCCACCGAATCGCGAACATCATCCGTGTTGGGCTTGAACGACAGGCCGAGCACGCCGACCGTCTTCCCTTTCATGGGCCCGACCGCGCGACGAATCTTGTCCAGAATGCGCTGGCGCTGCCCGTCGTTGACGTCGATGGTGGCCTTGACGATCCGGAGCGGGTAGCCGACTTTCCTGCTGAACGTGGCCAATGCCGATGTATCCTTTGGAAAGCACGATCCGCCGTAGCCGGCACCGGCGTGGAGGAATTTTCCGCCGATCCGGTTGTCGAGGCCCATGCCGCGGGCCACGACCTTGACGTCCGCTCCGACGATTTCGCACAGGTTGGCCATCTCGTTGATGAAGGAGATCTTGGTGGCCAGGAAGGCGTTGGCGGCGTACTTAATCAGCTCGGCCGTCTCGACGTTGGTGCGAACCATCGGGGTCTCATTGAGATAGAGCGGCGCGTAGATGCCGGCCAGCATATCCTCGCCCCGCTGGCTCGAGGTGCCGATGACGACGCGATCGGGGCGCATGAAGTCGCTGATGGCGCTTCCCTCGCGCAGGAATTCGGGATTGCTGGCCACATCGAACGCTGTCTTTTTCTTGAGCGTTTTGGCGACCAGATCCCTGATCTTCGCGCCCGTCCCCACCGGGACCGTGCTCTTCTGGACGATCAGCCGGTAGCCGTTCATGTTCTGGGCAATCTCCCTGGCAGCCGCCCAGACATAAGACAGGTCGGCCTCCCCACCCTTGCCGTACGGCGTCCCCACGGCGATAAAGATGACCTCGCACTTCTTGACCGCCGAGGCCAGGTCGGTCGTGAAGGAAAGGCGTCCCTCCTTGAGGTTTCGGGCCACGATTTCGTCGAGCCCGATCTCGTAGAAGGGGATCTCACCATTCTTCAATCGCTCGACCTTGCCGGCGTCCTTGTCGACGCAAATGACCGTATTACCGAAGTCGGCGAAGCAGGCGCCGGAGACCAGACCGACGTAGCCGGTGCCGACCATGCAGATCTTGTACATGAGCTCTCCCGAAGGGGTCCGGTGGGGCTGGCATTCAAAAGTGAAAACCCGTAAGTGAAAAAGACGCAAGGGAGTATACGCGAGCCGAAAAGACCTCTCAAGGAAAAACCCGGCCCGGGTCAGCGGGTCATCCGACTCAATCGAGTGGGTTGATCACTCCGCGTCAACCTCGATCGTCACGCGAGTCCAGGAATTGTTCAGGTATCCCCTGGCATTCCAGAGGGCTCCGGGATCGGCCGGCTGAGACTGGCCATTCCGTCCGACCGCCCGCACCGCCACCTCGTGTCGGCCGAGAGAGAGATTGAGATCCGCCGTCCAGGCTCGCCAGCAACCGGGCAAGTCCACGTCAGAAAGGCGGGCGGGCTGCCACCCCGCACCCCCGGACGTCGACACCTCCACGGCATGGATCCCACCCGGGCCGCCGGCCCAGGCGTAGCCGGTCAGCGTGACAGGACCCTCGCGAAGCCGTTCACCGGCCCGCGGCCGGCAGAGAATCGAATTGACCGGCAGTTCCGAGATGGCCGGTGCGGCCCGCCAGACGTCAGGAGCGGCCCCCACGCGGTCGATCAGCTTGTAGGTGAGCTCCTGGAAATAATTGTCGGACGCCGACTCGCGCAGCTCGATCCGCGTCAACCATTTCACACTGCGGGCGCCGATGACGTTCGGCACGACGGCCCGGAGCGGCCACCCGTGCTCGGCTGAAAGCGCCTCCCCGTTCATGTCGGTGGCCAGGATCACATCGTGCGCATCGGCTTCGGCCAGCGTGATCGAACCGCCGAAGCCGAAGCGGCGCCCCTCACGCTCCACCACGTCGCAACCCTCGAAAGCGACATGCGCCGCGCCTGGGCCAGGCCCGGCCGCACGCAACACATCCTTGAGTCGGACACCGCCCCACTCCGCCGTAGCCACGGGCTCCAGGCTCCACGGCAGCTCGCCCGGAATCGGCTTCACCCGGGCCAGCTCGGTCCGGCGAAATCCGGCGCACTGGATCAGCGCGGGACGCGTGACCCGCGGGAATCGTGCCCAAATCTCCGGCAGGGACAACTGCAGCGGCTGGCGCACCATCCCCACCACTTCGAGTCGCCAGCAATCGAGCTCGACAAGTGGGACGGTACCGTGGTTTCGGACGAAGAAGCGCGCCGTCGGGGTCAGGAACGAGTCGCCAAGCATGGCGGGGTCGGGACCACCGTTCAGGGGCTCGAGGCTGATCGGCGTCCATTCATGGGCGCGGGTCCGCGGATGCATACCAAAGCATATCAAGCAAGTCTACCGGGTTAGTATGGATTCTTTCCGGCCGTGGCCCGCGCGGCGAGCCCGCCCTGGATCTCCAGGAGAGCGCGGGCGGCGGCCGCGGTCGGGTCGGTGGCGCCGGTAATCGGCCGCCCCATGACGAGGTAGTCCGAACCGGAGCGGGCCGCGGCCTGTGGCGTGGCCACACGCTTCTGGTCGTCCCGGCCACCGTCGGCAAACCGGAGACCCGGCGTCAGCAGAAGAAATGCGGGCCCAACGACCGCGCGCAGAATCTCGATTTCCTTTGGGGAGCAAACGACGCCATCCAGTCCGGCCTCGCGGGTCGATTCAGCCAGGTAAACGACCCGCTCCCCCATCGGACGCGGCTGATAGTAGTCGGGCAACTCAAGGCCGGTCAGGCTGGTAAGGACCGTGACGGCCAGGATTTTTGGCGGCGTGGTCCCCCCTTCCTTCGCGCCCCGGGCAGCACCCTCGAGAGCGGCCTTCATCATGTCGATCCCGCCGCCGGCGTGCACGTTGATGATTCCGGCCCCTGTACGGGCCGCCGCGGCCGAGGCGCCGGCCACCGTGTTGGGAATGTCATGAAACTTCAGATCAAGGAAAATCTCGAAGCCAAGCCGGCGCAGGGCAAGCACGATGGATGGGCCGGCTGACACGTAGAGCTCCAGGCCCACCTTGAGCCATCGCACCGTGCCCTCGAGCCGTGTCGCCATTTCGATGGCGTCGTCGGAGGACGGCATGTCCAGCGCCACGACGAGGTAGTCCAGGGCGGGGCGTGTCGACGGGGCGGGGGCGTCGGGCGTCATGCCCACATCATGGCAGAGCGAAGCCGGATCCCGCTATGCCCCTTCGAGTGTGCGAAGTAGCCGGTCGATGAGGGCCAGTCGTTCATCCGTCTTGTGGGTCAATCCCAGCGACTTCAGTTTGATGAGCCGGCTTCGCTCGCTCTGGACAAAGGCGGTGATTTCACCCTGCAGCGCCGGATCGAGCGGGGCCTGTCCCTCGACCCAATCAAGGAAGACGCGGTCATCGATGGCCTCAAGGGATTTTTTGAAGCGGTCGACGGCGCTGGCGGTCGTCATGAGTGGGGACGGCGCTCCTGCCGCCCCTTCAGTGTGCCGATGAGGTCGCGCACCGTGCTCATGCCGCGGGATGCCAGGTGTTCCGTCAAACCGGCCAGGGCGGTCCGTGGCGAGTTGGGGTCGATGTACAGCACGGTTCCGAGCTGGACGGCGCTGGCACCGGTGATGAGAAACTCGATGACATCGTGCCCGGTCGCGATGCCGCCGATTCCGACCACCGGAATTCCGACGTTTCGGACCAGTTCCCAGACCTTGGCCAGCGCCAGCGGTCGAATGGCGGGGCCCGAGGTGCCTCCGGCGCCGCGCGGCAGGATCATCCGGCCGGTGTGGATGTCGATCGACATGCCGGTGAACGTGTTGACGGCCGACAGCGCGTCAGCGCCGGCTTTCTCGCAGGCCTGGCCGATGACCGAGATGCGGCTGACGTTCGGCGTCAGCTTGGCCCAGATCGGCTTCCCGGTGACCCGCCGGACGGCCCTGACCGTGGCCGCGGCCAGATCGGGATCGGTGGAAAAGTCGGTGCCGCCATCCACGTTGGGACAGGAAATGTTCAGTTCGAGCGCGTCAACCCGATCGACGCGGTCGAGCCGCGCCGCCAGACGGGCAAATTCCTCGATGTCATGCCCTCCCACCGACACGACCAGCCGGGTGTCGACACCGGTCAGCTTCGGCACCATTTCATCGAGATAGCGATCAATGCCGACCCCCTCCAGCCCGATCGAATTGATGAGCCCGGACGGCGTTTCGATGATTCGGGGCGCACCGTTTCCCGGGCGACGCGATTCCAGGATTGTCTTCGTGACCACTCCCCCGAAGAGCGAGGCGGGTATCAGGGGTTCCATCTCGGAGCCGTAGCCGAAACAGCCGGAGGCGGCCAGCACGGGATTCTTGAACCGAACACCACCGATCAGGACCGAGAGATCGGGCGAACTCATGGCATGGCGTCCCAGCGAATCTCGTCGGCCGAAAAAACCGGGCCATCGCTGCAGCACATGAGGTATCCGTCATGGGCGGCCGCCGGTACGGCGCAGCCGCGGCAGATGCCGACGCCGCAGGCGAACGGCGCCTCGAGCGATACCTGGCAAGGGATGCCGCGCTCCAGCGCAAAGCGGGCCGTCTTCTCGAGCAGGATCTCGGGGCCGCAGGCGTACAACGTCGCGGACGACAGCAGACGCTCGGGCAAACCGGCCAGTACCTGGAGCGCATTGCCGTGCACTCCCATCGAACCGTCGTCGGTGGCGATCCGTCGATCGGACTCCTCGATCCGATCAAGGCCAAAGGCCAGGGCGGCCGTCCGAAAGCCATACACGAACGGGATGGCCCGCCCCTTCGGCCGCTCGGCGGCATAGAGCATGAGCAGCGGCGCTACCCCGCGCCCGCCCGCCACCAGGATCGCCTCGCGGCCCGGGTCGAACGTGTAGCCGCGCCCGAGAGGGCCAATGCAGGCGATGGAATCAGGCGGGCGATAGCGGGCCAGGATCTTCGTGCCGGCGCCGACAACTCCATAGTAGAGTTCGAAGATCGCATGATCGGATTGACGGCGAAAATCGACGATGCCGTACGGGCGGGGCAAAAGGGGGTCACTTCGATCGTTGAGCCGAAGTTGCACGAATTGACCGGGCAACGGATCCGCGAATGCGGCCGGGACGCGACAGACAAGCCGAAAAAACCCGGGCTGCGTTTCAATCTGCTCGACGACCGTCGCCCGACAGGCAATGGCCCGGGAGCTCAGCGCCAAGGTCCCTCCAGCAGACGTCCGCGATTGCCGTTGCCACGAGGTTGTGTCGTATCGGCCGGGGCCGGCACCGGCGCCGGTTGTGGAGCCGGCCGCATCCGCGGCGTGCGGGCCTCCTGGCCACGCACCGGTTTCTTCATGGTGAAGGGACGCGGCAGGCCGGTGGCGCTCTCTGCCGCCAGCCGACTCGGGGGCCTATCGGAAACCGCCGGCTCCGTCGAAAGGGCCACCATTGTTGAATCGCGAATGGCCGCCGTCGCCGCCGCAATGGAATCCTCGCGAGCCTTAACGGCCATGGCCATCGCCTGCGCCTCGCTTTCCGCGTGCAAGCGAGCCGACTCCCTTGCGTTGTACCGGCTGAGTGAATCAGCAGGCGAGAGAGCTGGCAGGCCGCGGGCCCAGGTGGCCGGTGGCGACGCCTCCCCGGTCACCGCCACGGCCGGCGCACCGGGCAGGGCCTCCGGCAACGAATCGGACAACGAATCCGGCAACACCTCGGAATTCTCCGGGGCTCGCTCTTCCGCCAGTTCGCGCGCGGCGAGCGCGGCCTGACTGTCGGCCAGCGCCTCGACCTGCCTGATGGAATCCTCGAAGGCGGCAATGGTCAGGGAATCGGGACGGGCGGTCGCGGCGAGAACCTCGCCAAAGAGAATCTGATGGGCAATACGTGCCTGTTCCGTGCCGCTGTATGTCGCGAGAACACCCTCAAAGGCCGTTCGTGCCGCCACGGTGTCTTCCAGCGCATTGGCCAAAAGCCAGGCCCGCGCGAGGGCAGCCTTGGGGGCGAACGAGGTGCCCGGAAAGTTCGTCTCGACCAGGGCGTACTGTTCGATTGCCTTCTCGGCCTTCTCCTGCTGAAACCAGGAAAGCTCGGCCGCGAGGAACTGCTTTTCGGCCTCCTGCTCCAGGGTGACATTACCGACGGTGGCTTTCGAGGTGTCCGCGGCGGCCAGGGCGACGAGCCGCGCCAACCCGCCCGACCGCCGGGTGGCCTGCTCGGAGAAGAGGCTCTGCCCGTGGAGGCGGACCGCATCGTAGGACAGGCGCGCCTCCGCGTAATCCTCGATAAACACTTCCTGAACGTAGCCGATCCGATATTGCGCCTCGGCCGACTCCGAGGTGCGGGGGTAGGCGGCGAGCACGGACTCGAACGTCTTGATGGCCCGATCGTATTCCCCCATCTCCAGCAACGCATTTCCGTGTCGCAGCAGCACCAGCGGCAGGTCCGCCGCCAGGGGATTGGCGGCCGTGGCAAGCGAGGCCACCGATCGGGCCGTGGCGTTCCCCTCGCCGGTGCGTCGGGGATCGGGAGGCGCTGCCGGATTGTTCAGGTCGTCGGTGGCGTCGCCGGGGTTGGTCCCGCCCGGGTTCTGGTTGGCGTAGAGCGAATTGCGGGTGCCGACGACGCCATTCTCATCGGTGAATGCGAGTTCCTCGAGCAGCCGTTTCTCATCGGCTGCCGGGGATTGCCCCGGAATCGACGTCCGGACCGTCACCGGTACGACGGCGTCGAAGCCCGAGAGAATCGTGTTGAGCTTGTCGCGCGGGACGAGCTCGGCCGACAGCTCGTCGTACAACTTCATGGCCTCGTCGAATCGATCCTGCTTCTCGAGGGCCAGGCCGACCTTGAGCAGGCTCTGCATCCGCTGGCGCGGATCACGAGCGCGAGAGGCCGCGAGTTCATACGACTTTTCGGCTTCGTCATAGCGGCGAAGCCCGAACTGCGCATCGCCTACCTTGATCAGCCCCTCGGGGATTCGTTCGTTCTTCGGATACCGCTGAATCAGCTCCCGGTAGCCGGCAATGGCCTCCTCCCACTGTTCCTGGGCGAGATTGGTCTCGGCGACAAAGAAGAGGGCATCACCCCGCCCCTCGAACTCCGGGTACTTCGCCAGTGTCTCGCGCAGGATCTGCGCCGCGGCCTCAAAGTCCTCCTCTCCCAGGTAGGTGCGCCCGACCCATACCTGGGCCTCCGGGACCAGGGGGCTGGCCGGTTGTGAGGTGATCATCTGGTTCAACCACTTGCGCGACTCGCCGTAGCTCCCCTGCCCGTGGTAACTCTTTCCCATGAGCAACATGGCATCATCGGCCCACTTGGAATGCCCGTAGCGCTGAAGAACCTTGCTGCACTGCTCGATCGCCTTGTTGTAGGAAGCGCTGGCCGCCGGTGCGATTCGCCCGGTGGTATTCCGCTCTTCCTCCACGATCGCCTGCTTGTAGTGTTTTCGGGCGAGATAGAACGTGTTGTAGTAGGCGCAACCCGTCGGCAGCGTGGCCGCGAGGAGGAAGAGAGCCGCCATCGATCGGAAAAGGGCACGGGTGCCGAATTGGCCGATCCGTGGCGCGAGCATGGCGTCAGGGCTCCCGAACGGGGGCCAGCGCCTGCAGCGGAGCCACCGTCAGGCCGGAAACTTTGAGCGCCTCGATGCCGCTGACGGCGGCCATCGCCCCGGGAATGGTGGTGACGACGGGGATGCCGCGGGCCACGGCGGCCATCCGGATGGCCTGGTCGTCGTGCTGGCTGGGCCCTCCCTCGGGCGTGTTGATCACCATCTGAATTCGACCAGCCACCAGCAGGTCCATCACGTTCGGTGGGGGCTCGACGATCTTTCGGACGCTCTCCACGATGAGTCCGTTCATTTTCAGGAAGCGGGCCGTGCCGCCGGTGGCCACGATCTGAAAACCGAGTTCGAGCAGCTTCTTCGACAGAAAGACGATCGCGCGCTTGTCGGCGTCGCGTATCGACAGGAACACCGTGCCCCCCGTCGGCAGCCCCTCGCCCGAGCCGAGCTGAGCCTTGGCGTAGGCCTGCCCGAAATCTTCGCCGATCCCCATGACCTCGCCGGTCGATTTCATCTCGGGACCGAGCAGCGTGTCCTCGCCGGGAAATCGCTCGAACGGCAGCACGGCTTTCTTGACGCTGACATGCGTCGGCTTGGGCAACTCGGTCAGCCCCATGGCGGCCAGTTTCTTGCCAACCATGACGCGCGTGGCGATACGGGCCAGCGGCCGGCCAACTGCCTTGCTGGCAAATGGAATCGTACGCGAGCCGCGCGGATTGACCTCGATGATGTAGATGATGTCGTTGTGAACAGCGAACTGCACGTTGATGAGCCCTATCACGTTGAGCGAGAGGGCGACGGCCCTCGTGATTTCGGCCAGGCGTTTCGTCGTCTCCTCGCCGATCGACCAGGGAGGGATGACGCAGGAAGAATCGCCCGAATGAATGCCGGCCTCTTCGATGTGTTCCATGACCGCCCCGATCAGGACATCGGTGCCGTCGGCAACCGCGTCCACGTCCAGCTCGACGGCGTTCTCGAGAAACTCGTCGATCAGGAGCGGCGATTCGGGAGAGAGCTTAACCCCGGCTTCCAGAAGCTGTTCCAGCGACTTCATGTCATGGAGAATCTTCATTCCCCGGCCCCCCAGGACCCAGGAGGGGCGGACCAGGATCGGGAATCCGATTCGTTCGGCGGCCCGGGTCGCCTCGCGGCGAGTCCGGGCGATCAGGCTGGTCGGCTGGGTCAGCCCCAGCGTTTCGATGAGCGTCCGGAAGCGATCCCGGTTCTCGGCCCGGTCGATGTCATCGGGCTGGGTGCCCAGGACCCGGATACCGGCCTGGTCCAGGGCATGCGCCAGCTTGAGCGGCGTCTGGCCGCCAAGCTGGAGGATCACCCCGCGAGGCGTTTCCTTGTCGATCACGTTGAGCACATGCTCGATCAACAACGGCTCGAAGTAGAGTCGATCGGAGGTATCGTAGTCGGTCGACACGGTCTCCGGATTGGAATTGACCATGATGACCCGGATCCCCTCGGCTCGCAGGGCCCGGCAGGCCTGGACACAGCAGTAGTCGAATTCAATCCCCTGGCCGATCCGGTTTGGGCCCGATCCCAGGATGACCACGGCCTCCCGGCCCAGCGGCTCCCCCTCGTCCTCGGTTTCGTAGGTCGAGTAGTAGTAGGGTGTGTAGGCTGGAAACTCGGCGGCACAGGTATCGACCGACTTCATTGTCGGGATGATGCCGAGCCGCTGGCGGAACGCGCGCACGTCATTCTCGAAACCGCCGGTGAAGTGGGCAATCTCCCAGTCGCTCATTCCCATCTGCTTGGCAGCCAGGATGAGCCGGCGGCAACTGTCCAGATCTTCCTTCCGGGCGGCTTCGGCCAGGTCGTTGCTCATGGCTCGCTCCATGACGACGATCTCCGACATCCGGTCCAGGAACCAGCGGTCGATTCCGGTGATCGCATTCAAGTCCGTCGGGGTGGCTCCGAGTCGGAGCGCCTGGAACAGCTCGAACGGGCGGCGCCATGTTGGACGCTTGACCAGATCGAGCAGTTCCGCCCGGTCGGTCGGGAGCCCGAGGCCCACGCGCAATTCGGCCTGGTCGGCAATCTCGAGACTGTTCATCCCCTTCAGAAACGCCTCGTTGAATGTCCGGCCGATGGCCATGACCTCCCCCACGCTCTTCATGCGCGTGCCAAGCGTCGGGTCGGTGCGCGGAAACTTTTCGAAGGCCCAGCGCGGGATCTTGACCACGCAGTAATCGATGGTCGGTTCGAAGGCGGCCTTCGTGTTCCGGGTGATGTCGTTGGTGATCTCGTCCAGGGTGTAGCCGACCGCCAGCCGCGCCGCGATCTTGGCGATGGGATAACCGGTGGCCTTGCTGGCCAGGGCCGAACTGCGGCTGACGCGCGGATTCATCTCGATGACCACCTGGCGACCGTCCCGGGGATCCACGGCAAACTGGATGTTCGAACCACCGGTTTCCACGCCGATGGCCCGGATGATCGTCTGGGCGTCGTCGCGCATTTTCTGGTACTCGCGGTCCGTGAGCGTCTGGACCGGGGCGACGGTGAGCGAGTCCCCCGTGTGGACGCCCATCGGATCGAAATTCTCGATCGAGCAGATGATGACGACGTTGTCCTTGCAATCGCGCATCACCTCGAGCTCGAACTCCTTCCACCCTTCAACCGACTCCTCCAGGAGGACGGTGCCGACAGGGCTCGCGGCCACGCCCCCGGCCACGATTGATTTCAGATCGTCCATCGTGCGAGCCATGCCGCCACCCTGGCCACCCATCGTGAACGACGGACGCACGACCAGGGGGAGCCCCGCCTCCAGTGCGAAGGCTTCGGCCTCGGCCACACTCCGGACCTGGCGGCTCAGCGGAAGATCCATGCCGATCGACAGCATGGTGTGCCGAAACTCCTCGCGATCCTCGGCTCTCCTGATGGCAGCCAGGTTGGCGCCGATCAGGCGGACGTTGAAGCGATCAAGCGTCCCCCGCTCGGCCAGCGCCACCGCGGTATTCAGCGCGGTCTGCCCCCCCAGGGTTGGCAACAGGGCATCGGGACGCTCCTTCTCGATGATCCGCTCGACCACCTCGGGCGTGATCGGCTCGATGTACGTGGCGTCGGCAATCTCGGGGTCCGTCATGATCGTGGCCGGATTCGAGTTGACGAGAATAACCCGGTAACCCTCCTCTTTCAGGACCTGGCAGGCCTGCGTGCCCGAATAATCGAACTCGCACGCCTGGCCGATGATGATCGGACCCGAACCGATGATGAGGATGGATTTGATATCTTCGGATTTGGGCACGATTCAGCGCACTCCGGTCACGGCAGCCATCCTCGTCCTGACCCGCTCGAGGAATCGATCGAAAAGGTAAGCCGAGTCATGGGGGCCCGGCGCGGCCTCGGGGTGGTACTGAACGGCCACGACGTCGAGGCCGGTGTGTTCAAAACCCTCCACGGTACCGTCGTTCACATTGAGGTGCGTGACGGTCAGACCGTGCCGCACATCATCGACTGACTCCGGCCGAAGCGACTCGGCATCGACTGCGAAGCCATGATTCTGTGCGGTGATTTCGATCTTGCCGGTGGTCAGATCGATGACCGGTTGATTTCCACCCCGGTGGCCGAACTTGAGCTTGTAGGTTTTGGCGCCAAAAGCGAGCGCCAGCATCTGAATGCCGAGACAGATGCCGAAGATCGGCACCTGCCCGATCGCCTGCCGGATTTCCGCCACGACGCCGTCGACTCCCTCCGGGTCGCCCGGACCGTTGGACAGGACCAGCCCGTCGGGACGATCGGCCAGAATCACGGCGATCGGCGTCGAAGCCGGCCAGATGCGTACCCGCGCGCCGCGCCGACGCAGTTCTTCGGCGATGTTGGCTTTCATGCCGCAGTGGAGGATGGCCACACTGGGAGTCAATTCGCTTTCAGCCGGGTTGAGCGCCGGTGGTTCATCGACATCGGACCTCTGAACCGCCGCGAAGCCTCCCTCCCCGTCCGACACCACCTCGCGGGCCGAGGGCCTGCGGTACACCGTCTCCACGATTGGCAACACCAGGGGTCCCCCGGAACGCCGGGCCTCGATCGCCGCCTCGACCGCCATCGCCGCCGGGTCGATGCGCGGCGCTTCGCCCCGGACATCGGCGTCGGTGAGTTCGATGTCGGCGGGAATTTCGCGAAAGCGGGCGGTGATGGGGTCGTTGGGAATGAAGCGGTCTTGGGAGGCTGTGGATGTTGATGTTGAAGATGAGGATGACGATGTGCTGAGGCGTTGGGTGGCTGCACCGGCGACCATTGCCCCGTGTGCCCGGGTGTTGCCGTGTGCGTTGGCGTCTCCGGCGGCGACAGCCGCCGGAGCTAGCCAGGGTGTCGCCTCGAAAGGTGTCACTTCGGCGACCAGATCGCGGCCGACGAGGCCTGGTGACAGACGGGCCTTGGACACGAGACTCTCGCTGTTCAGGTCGCGCGTTGAGAGGACGGCACGCATGACACCGGCGGTGCGGAGCCGACGCGTGAGCGCCCGGGTGTCGACCCCTTCAATCGCCACGACGCGGTGACGGCGGAGGTAGTCGGGAAGGCTTTCCTTCGAACGCCAGCTGGATGGTTCGCCGCACATCGTCCGGACCACGACGCCGGAAAGGAAGGGTTTCGGGCTTTCGGCATCGGCGGCGTTGATGCCGTAGTTGCCGATCAGCGGATAGGTGAACGTGACAATCTGCCCGCGATACGACGGATCGGTGATGATCTCCGGATACCCCATCATCGAGGTATTGAAGACCAGTTCGCCCGACATTTCGCCCGGAGCGCCGCACGACCAGCCGCGAAAGACCGTGCCGTCCTCGAGTGCCAGCAGCGCGTCGTGCGGACGGAGGGCTGACAGGGGGCCGAAGGGCCCGGAACCGCCGGCCGGGCGGGAAGACTCGCTGGTCCGGTTCACGAAACCCGGGCCGCGGATTGTTGAACCGGCACAACGGACGGATCGGACCAGGCGACGCGACCATCAACGAGTGTCAGGAGCGTAACGCCGGCCAGTTCGCGGCCAAGAAACGAGGAGTTGGCCGACTTCGAGACGAAGCTGTCGGTCGATACGGTCCAGGTTCGTTTGAGGTCGATCGCGGTGAAATCGGCCGGCGCGCCATCCTGGATCGGCGTCCAGCTCTCGCCAAGGAGGGCGGCGGGATGGGGACCCAGGGCACGGAGAACGGTGTCCAGTGGCACGAGCCCCGGGTTCACCAGGTCGGTAAGGCAGATGGAGAGGGCCGTCTCCAGACCGGTGACCCCCATGGGTGCCCGATCGAACTCCACCTGCTTGGCAATGGCGGTATGCGGCGCATGATCCGTGGCAATGCAGTCGAGCGTGCCATCCAGAAGCCCCTCGAGCAGTGCCAGTCGATCGGACTCCTCGCGAAGCGGCGGGTTCAGCTTGAAGTTGGTGTCATACCCCGCAATCCGCTCATGCGTCAGGACCAGATGATGCGGCGTGACCTCGGCGGTGACCGGCAGTCCTTCGCGCTTGGCCTGACGAACCAGCTCGACCGTGTGTTTCGACGAGACATGGCAGATATGCAACCGCCCACCGGTCAACCGCACCAGGGCGATATCGCGCGCCACCATGATGTCCTCGGCTTCCCGCGGGATGCCGCGGAGGCCGACGCGCGTGGCCACCGCCCCCTCGTGCACGCAACCTGGGCCGGCCAGGTGGGTGTCTTCCTCGTGGGCCACGATCGGCAGACCCATCATTTTGGAGTATTCAAGGGCCCGGCGCATGATCTCGGCGTTCATCACCGGACTGCCATCGTCACTGAATCCCCGGGCACCGGCCTCGGCCAGCTCGAACATGTCGGCCAGCGTCTCGCCTTTCCGACCCCGCGTGATGCAGGCGAACGGGTACACCTTCGCGCCGCCGGCTCGCTCGGCCTGTTCGAGAACGTAGCGGATGGTGGCCGCATCGTCGATCGGCGGCTCCGTATTCGGCATGCAGCAGATGGCGGAAAATCCGCCCTTGGCCGCGGCCAGGGCACCGGTGGCGACTGTTTCGGCTTCCTCGAACCCGGGTTCGCGCAGGTGGACGTGGACGTCGATGAGGCGGGGGAACAGCGTGGCGCCATCAAGTTTGAAGACGATGGGGGTTGTACCTTCGGGCTTCTGGAAGTGAATCCGCCCGTCCACCACCCAGATGTCCTGACGGTTCATCCGGCCGGTGCCGGAATCGAGAATCTCCGCTCCCTGCAGCTCGAGCGGCCGGTCATGACTGTCCCAGAGCGCCAGTCGCTGGAAAGAACGGGCATTCATCAGGCGACTCCTTCGAGGCCAACCGGCAGCAGCGATTCGCCGCCGGACAGATGGTAGAGGACGGCCATTCGGACGGCCACACCGTTGGTGACCTGGTCGAGGATGACATTGCGTCCGTCCTCGGCCACTTCCTGTGCAATCTCGATTCCGCGGTTCATCGGGCCGGGGTGCATGATCAAGACCTCCGGATGAGCCACGCGCAGCCGTTCGCTCGTGACGCTGAACTGGAGGGCGTACTCGCGAAGGCTCGGCAACAGGTTTGATTTGAGGCGCTCCTGCTGGATTCGCAGGATGTTGACGACGTGCGCCCCTTCCAGCGCCTCCTCCACCTGGTGGCTGACGGTAACGCCCATCAATTCGACGTCGGCGGGGATCAGTGTCGTCGGGCCGCAGACGACGACCTCCGCCCCAAGTTTCGTCAGCGCCCAGATGTTCGACCGTGCAACCCGGCTGTGGGCTATGTCACCGACGATGGCCACCCGGAGTCCAGCCACCTTCCCGAGTTTTTCGCGGATGGTGTACACGTCGAGCAGGCCCTGCGTCGGGTGCTCATGGGTGCCATCACCGGCGTTGATGACGCTGGCCTTCACCTCGCGAGCCACGAAGTGGGCGGCACCCGAGGAGCCGTGGCGCAGGACCACGAAGTCGACGCCCATCGCCTCGATGTTGCGCACCGTATCGCGAAGCGTCTCCCCCTTGGCCACGGAGCTTCCCGACGTCGAGAAGTTGATCGAGTCGGCGGTAAGTCGCTTTTCCGCCAGCTCGAACGAGAGCCGCGTCCGCGTCGACGGCTCGTAGAAGAGATTGGCCACGGTCTTGCCGCGAAGTGCCGGCACTTTCTTCACCGGCCGGTCGATGACCTGCCGCATGCTCCGGGTCGTGTCGAGCAGGTCGACGATCTCGACGCTGGACAGGCTCTCGAGATCGAGCAGATCCCGCTTGTCGTCCATCCGCATGACGTGCTACTCCTTCCCCTCGTCGTCGTCCATTTCAAGGATCTTGACGCAGTCGGTGCCGTCTTCCTCTTCCATGTTCACGGCGATGACCTCGCGGCTCGAGGTGGGCACGTTCTTCCCGACATAGTCAGCCCGGATCGGGAGTTCCCGGTGCCCTCGATCGATGAGCACCGCCAGCTGAATCGAGCGGGGCCGACCGAAGTCGATGAGTTCGTCGAGGGCGGCCCGGACGGTGCGCCCGGTGTACAGGACGTCGTCGACCAGGATGATGATCCGATTGTCGACGTCGACCGGGATCTCGGTGGTGCGGACCACCGGCGCGTGGCTGATCGTCTGGAGATCATCCCGGTACAGGGTGATGTCGAGCATGCCAAGCGGTACCTCGATCCCCTCGAACTCGCGGATCTTTGTCTGGATGCGGCGGGCCAGCGGCACGCCGCGGCGGCGGATGCCGACGATGACCAGGTCCTTCGTCCCCTTGTTCCGCTCCACGATTTCGTGCGCAATGCGGGTCAGCATGCGGCGCATGGCCTGGGCGTCCAGGATGATGGCCTTTTCGCGGAGTCCCTCTTCACCCATCGTAGACCTCCGTCACCTCGACGAATCACTTCCGGCATTTCCCGTTGAACGGGTGTCGGCTTCCGGGCGGGAGACAAAAAAAGCCCCCTCGCAAACTGCGCGAAGGAGCGGATGCAAGTTATTGTAATTCAATAACATGACGCCTCTGCTCCTTGGCGGACTCACAGGCCCGACTTAAAGGAACGATAGAACCGAATTCAAACGCCCGGGGAACGTAACACCCGGCGGCGCAAGCCTCAAGAGAAAAGTGGCCCATCAAGGGTATCCGCTGCCTGCGGCCGCCGGTCGGGAAGACAGGTTTGCTGTCCAATCGACACCCGATCCGCTAGGCTCAAAGAGACGCATTTGCCATTCCGACACGAACTAAGAGGAGAACCCACCTTCATGATCCGTCTGACCATCGCCGCCGTTCTTCTGATCGGCCTCGGTGCCTTTTCCGGTTGTGCCACCAATCCCGCCACCGGCAAGAAGGAAGTGTCGTTCGTCTCCCGGGATAAGGAAATCGAGATCGGCCGGGAGGAAGACAAGCGCATCCTGGCCCAGTACGGCACTTACGGCGACACGACCCTGACGCGGCATCTGGATGAGGTCGGTCAGAAGCTTGCCGCCCAGTCGGAGTTGCCGAGCCTGAAATGGCATTTCCGCCTGCTGGACTCGGACGTCGTCAACGCCTTCGCGCTGCCGGGTGGATACATCTACATCACGCGCGGCATCATGGCCGCCCTGAACAGCGAGGCCCAGCTGGCCGGCATCGTGGGCCATGAAATCGGTCATGTGACCGCCCGGCACACGGCGCAACGGATCACGAACCAGCAACTCGCCAGCGTGGGGCTCCTGGCCGGGATGATCCTGTCCCCCGATGTGGCGCGTTACGGAGAGGCCCTGCAGACCGGGGCTGGCCTTTTGCTCCTCAAGTTCGGCCGTGATGACGAGAACGAGGCCGACGAGCTCGGCATCCGCTACATGGTCCGACTCGGATATGACCCGCGCGAGGTGCCGTCCACCTACGACATGCTCGGCCGACTTTCCTCGAGCACCGGTGACGCCATCCCCAGCTTTCTCTCCACGCACCCCGATCCAGGCGATCGAAAATCACGCACGTCCACGCTGGCCCAGAAGGCGGTCACCGGCAACACCACGTCCATCTGGAGCGTCAGCGCCGACGCTTACAAGAATCGACTCGACGGCATGGTGTACGGCGTCGATCCCGAGGCGGGATATCTCGAAGCAAACGTCTTCTATCACCCCGGGCTCAACATCGAGCTGACCTGGCCCAACGGCTGGAAGGTGACCAACAACGCCGCGAACGTCTCAGCCACCGACGGCCAGTCCGCCATCCAGCTCACGATGGAAGATACCGGCGAAGGCCCCTCCGACCCCGCCGCCTATGTCGACTACCTGAAGCAAAAAGGGGAGATCACCAACGTGGTGGGCAAGACCCGCATGATCAACGGCCAGCAGGCCTGGGTCGGCCGCGTCACCGCCAAGGGACCGCAGGGCCCCGGCGATTTTGCCCTTGCCTTCATCGAGAAGGGTGAGAAACAGCTCTATCAGCTGCTGGGGATCCCCGGCGCCACGGATGCCAACGGCCGATTCCAGAACGTCGTCACCTCGCTCGGGCCCATCCGGGACGCCACCAAGCGCAACGCGCGGCCCGATCGAATTGACCTGGTCACCGCCCCCGGCGGCAGGAGCTATGACGAAATTTTCAGCAAGGAGAAAGATCTTGCCCTGCCGCTCGACAAGCTGGCCTGGCTGAACAATGCCTTCGGGAAGGACGTTCCGGCGAAGGGGGCTTTGGTGAAGGTGGTCCGGCGGGGATAGGTGAAAATCGACCCGCGGTCCTTACCCCTCGACGACGATTTTCGACAGATCAAACAACCGGTCGAAGATCGACCGCACTTCGACGAGTAACCCCAACCGTCGATGGCGCTCGGCATCATCCTTCGACATGACCATGACGCCTGCAAAGAAAGCGTCAATCGGGGCGCGGAGTTTGAGGAAAGCGGCGACGGCGGCAGGGTAGTCGACGCGCTGGATGGCCTGGTCGACGGCGGCGCGGGCTTCCACGGCGGCGGCATGAAGTGCGGCCTCGACCGGTTCGGCGCCGGACATCGGATCGGACGCCAGTGATGGAATGACTTCGGTGACGCCTTTCAAAATATTGGCGGCCCGCTTGTAACCGATGACCAGCTTCGCGAGATCGGCGTCGCCCCGAATGACCGCCAGGGCGCTGCCCCTGGCCCGGGCGTCGACCGGATCATTGGCACCGCCGGCCAGCGTGGCCGCCACGACGTCGTACGGCTGGCCCGACTCGCGAAGAAAGTAGTCGAGTCGGTCGCGAAGAAACTCCTGGATGCGTGGCGGCGCGGACTCCGCGGGGCCCTTGAAAGCCGTCCCTGGCAATCCGCCGAGCCCGAACACGATGGCTTCCGTCAGATCGATGTGCCACCCCATCTCAAGCAGCATGCGCATGATGCCGTTGGCGGCGCGGCGAAGCGCATAGGGGTCCTGGCTGCCGGAAGGGATCAGGCCGATCGCGAAGCAACCGACAATGACGTCGAGGCGATCGGCCAGGCTGACGAGAAGGCCGGGCGTCGTGCTCGGCAGCGAATCGCCGGGCCCCTTCGGTAGATAGTGCTCGGAGATGCCGGTGACCACGGCCTCGGGTTCTCCGCCAATTCGGGCGTAGTGGCCTCCGATGATCCCCTGCAGGCTGGTGAACTCCTTGCCGTCCCGGATCATGTCCGTGGCGAGATCGGCCTTGGCCAGGTGGGCGACGCGGGCGGCGATGGCGAGCGTGGCCGCGTCGACAACCGGGTGTCCGGCGGAGGTTCTAAGATTTCTGCCAAGCCAGTCCACCATCCGCTCGATACGGATGACGCGGTCGTGCAGCGTCCCGGCACCCTCCAGCCAGACGACGGACTTCAATTCGTCGACCTTGTTCACGAGGCCGATCTTTCGATCGGTGTCCCAGTAGAAGCGCGCATCGGCCAGCCGGGCGCGGAGGACCCGTTCGTTGCCGGCCACGACCCGGCTCGTGTCGTCCCAACGTCCGTTGGCCACGGTGATGAAGTTCGGGCGAAGGACTCCATCCAGGCCTTCCACGGCGAAGTACCGCTGGTGGGCCTTCATGGCCGTGATAATCACCTCGCGTGGCAGCGCCAGGTACTCCGCGTCGAATGAGCCGATGACGGCCGTCGGCCACTCCACGAGGTTCGTCACTTCATCGACCAGGTCGTCATCAGAGACAATCCGGGTGGATGACTTGCCGGCCACCGACTCGATCTCCATCCGGACCCGCGCACGGCGGACCTCGAAATCGGCCAGTACGCCCGCCGCTTCCAGTGCCGGCAGGATGCTCTCGGGCCGGTCGATGACCACGGGATCCTGTGTCACGAGGCGATGGCCGCGGCTGGTTCGACCGGCCTGGATCGATCCAACCTGGAGCGGCACGACCTCCTGATCGAGAAGCGCCACCAGCCAGCGGATCGGACGGGCAAAGCGGAGCGTGTCGCCGCACCATTTCATGCTCTTCGGAAACGGGATCGTTCGGATGAGGTCCGGCAGCCACTCGAGGAGGATGTCCCCCACCGGCCGGCCGACGACGTGAACGGTGACGGCCACATATTCGCCCTTCGGTGTTTCAACGCGGCGAAGCGCCGATGGAAGGGCCCCCTGCCCGCGAGCGAAACCCTCTCCCGCACGGGTCAAGGCACCATCCGGCGTGAACGCCGCCTTCGATGCCGGACCCATGACCTCCTTCGACAGGTCGGCCTGTCCGTCCGCCAGGCCATGAATCAGGACGATGAGACGACGCGGCGCGACATGAACCTCGATTCGATCCGCCGGGAGACGACGCTCCGCGAGGCCATCGGTGATGCTCTTGTGCAGGTAATCTCCCGCCGGGCAAAGATAACCGGCCGGTATTTCCTCGGTGCCGATTTCGAGGAGGAATTGACGGGTCATGCCGGGGACTCCGCCGCCACCTTCGCCAGCCAGGCCTCCCGCTCCGGCCCCGGCTTCAACAGCGGCCACTCGAGCGTCTTCCGCTGCTCCTGGTAAGCCAGCGCCGCCAGACGCGCCAGCTTGCGCACACGACCGATGTAGCCGGTCCGCTCGGTCACGCTGATGGCGCCGCGGGCTTCGAGGAGATTGAAGGCGTGGCTGCACTTGATGACATGGTCATATCCCGGGGCCACGAATCCCCTGGCCAGCAGTCTCTGCGCTTCGGCTTCATTGGCGCCAAAGTTATGGAACAGAAATTCCGTGTTGGCCTCCTCGAAATTGTAGTGGCACCACTCCACTTCACTTTTCAGGAAAAGATCGGACCAGGCAAGATCCTTCGTCCACTGGAGATCCATGACGCGATCCACGCCCTGGAGATAAGTGGCGATCCGCTCGATGCCGTAGGTGATCTCGGCCGAGGTCAGGTCCAGGTCGATCGAGCCGACCTGCTGGAAGTAGGTGAATTGAGTCACCTCCATGCCGTCCAGCCAGACTTCCCAGCCGAGGCCCCACGCGCCCAACGTCGGGCTTTCCCAATCGTCTTCGACGTACCGAAGGTCGTGGCGTTTGAGATCAATGCCCATGGCCACGAGACTCTTCTCATAGAGTTCAAGGACGTTGTCGGGCGCCGGCTTCAGTAGAACTTGGTACTGATAGAAGTTCTGCATCCGGTTGGGGTTTTCGCCGTAGCGTCCGTCCTTGGGACGTCGGGACGGCTCGACGTACGCCACGTTCCACGGTTCCGGTCCGAGAGCGCGAAGAAACGTGGCCGGATTGAACGTGCCCGCCCCAACTTCGGAAGGGTACGGCTGCAGGATGGTACAGCCCAGATCCGACCAGTATCGCTCCAGGCGGAGCAGCATCTCCTGAAATGTCGGCGTGTCATGGATTTTCATCGGGCGCGGAGTATAGGCGGGGCGGAGTCGGCGGGCAAACGCCACGGTGCCATTGGCGGCGGACTCCCCGGCTGGCAACATGCACCGTCATGACGCACCCGACGGGCCCTGCCACCGCCATCCTGGTCACCGGCGATTCCGGTTTCATCGGGCGTCACCTGGTGGCGGCGCTGGCGGCGGACACTCACGAGGTGCACGGACTCTCCCGCCGGGGCGGAATCGACATCACCTATCCGCTGGCCGTGCGGGAATTGGTTCTGCGATCACGCCCGACGGTCATCTATCACCTGGCCGGGCCGTCGTTCGTGCCCGATTCGCGCCGCGATCCAGAAGGATTCCATGCCGCGCACGTGGACGGTACGCGACATCTCCTCGATGCAGCCCGCAGGCTCGATCCCCTGCCGCGCATCCTGCTGGCCGGGACCGCGGACGGTTATCGGCCCGACCCGGATCTCCTCCCCTTTGACGAACTGACTCCGATCGAACCCGGGAATCCCTACGCCGAAGCGAAGCGGATGCAGGAGGCGCTGGGGATCGAATATCACTCGGAGCACGGCATGCCGATAATCCGCGTGCGGCTGTTCAACGTGATCGGTCCGGGCCAGGGAGACCGTTTCGTCGCATCGAACTTTGCCATGCAGACAGCCCGCGTGGCGCTGGGCCTCCAGCCGCCCCGAATCGAAACCGGCGACCTGCGCGTGGCCCGGGACTTCATCGATTGGCGGGACGCGGTGGAGGCGCTCTGCCTGGCGACAACCGCGGGGGTGCCCGGCGAGGTGTACAACGTGGCATCCGGCACGCCCCGCCCGATCAGCGAGCTGCTGAGTCACTATCAGATGCGTGCCGGTGTGCCGATAACCATCATCCAACCGGAAATACTGGCGCGCCCGGGTCAATCACTCCTTCGGTACGGCGAAAGCCAAAAGCTCCGGCAGGCCACCGGGTGGAAACCGCGACACGCGCTGGAATCGACACTGAATGCGATTTACGATGATTGGTTGGCGCGGCTTTCTGGGCAAGGCTGAATGTCTCACGGCACCCGGCTCTCTACCTTACCGACTGATCACGACGCGTCGAACTTCATGCCGGCTGCCGGCTTCCAATCGAAGGAAGTAGACGCCGGCGGCGGCCCGCCCACCGCTCCCTCCCCCGACCGGCGCATGAC
>JAWXBZ010000234.1:0-9474 GCA_034440375.1 Candidatus Eiseniibacteriota bacterium | reverse complement strand
TGGTAGGCCACCCGAATTTCCCACTCGCGCGCCGGTCGGAAGGAGAAGGCCCCTTCGACGCGCCGAACATTCGCGTCCCAGGCCTGGGTACGGCCGGTCGGGCCGGTGATCTCGTCAAAGTTGATCTGGTCGTATCGAGCCCCGAGGGTGGCGCCGGGCATCAGCTTGACTGCCGACTCGACGAAGAAGGCGTTCGCCTCCACCTCGTCCGGCAACCAGCGGGCCGGATCGTCATTGCCGGGAAGCTGCCAGCTGTTCCAGACTCCCTCGCTCCGCACGACGAAACGACCGATGCTGTACTCGGCGTCATATCCCCAGACGATCTGGTCGAAATCCTCATTCCGACGATCGGCCGACATCGCCACGTTATTGCTGTAAAAGGCACCGGTGGCATAGGAGACGCCGAGACGTGCCCCGAAGAGGGCACCCGGCAGGTTTGACAGTCCCAGGCGCCCGACAAAGCCCGGCTCGTCGTTGGTCTCGTTGCCGAACAGGACGGCGGCGCTGGGCGTCCCCTCGGTGAGCGCCACCGCATACTCGAACGCGCCATGCGCGCCGTAGGCTTCCAGGCCCATGTCCCAGCAGGGCTCGTAGACCATGACCATCCCCTTGAAACCGCTTCCGCTGGTGTAGTTGATGCCGAACTGGCCGCGGCCCCGCCGATTGAGCAGAGAATCACCGTTGACGGGAACAAACTGCATCGAAAGTGAGGTGTGGTAACCGCTCAGGAGCGGCACGCCGATCACCGGGTTGGACTTCTGGTTGGCGCGCTCCCCGTACGTGCCAAAGACAAGCGGCAGGCTGCCGACCTTGAAATTGAGCCAGCGCTGGCCGCCCGCTTCCTCCCACTCTCCCCAGAGACGGAGAAAGGTGTTGGAGAGGCCGGTCGACGCGCCGGCGTCGATCAGGTATTCCGCGTTGAGTTCGAGGCCGCCGTCCAGGCGTACCTGCACCTCGGGGTTGATCCGGAGGCCGCTGAAGGCATTGTCGTTCCGGTTCATGTCATTCAGCCGATAGCCGGTCCTTCCCTCATGATGCGAGATCGTGGCCCAACCGCCGATGCGGCTCTCAACGGCCAGGGCGGGCACGGCCCATCCAACCAGGCCAGCGGCCATCACACCCAGTTGGACAAGTTGATTTCGACTCATCAGCATTCAGCTCCCCAAAGATCCGATGGGGAATATCGACCAATCCTGCAAAACATTTAGTATCCACTGGATGACACTTCCGTCCCCCCCCACCGCCCCGCTTCTGGCGGCCCAGATCGAGGACCTACGCCGGATCACCGGGCCGGAGGGGGTTCTGACGCAACCCGCGTCCCTGACGACGTTTGAGTGCGATGGTCTGACGCTCGAGCGGTCGGCCCCCCAGGTTGTGGTGTACCCCCGCTCGACGCGTGAGGCACAGGCCCTCCTCTCCCTCCTCGCCCGGGACGGGATTCCCTTCGTGCCCCGCGGAGCGGGTACCGGACTCGCCGGTGGCACGATCGCCCTGGCGGCGCCCGTCGTTGTCTGCACCTCGCGGATGAAGAAGATCCTCGAGATCGACCTGGACAACCGGAAAGCCCGGGTCGAGGCGGGCGTGGTCAACCTCGAGGCCACACGTCGCGTCCAGGAGGCGGGATTCCACTACGCCCCGGACCCATCCAGCCAGGCGGCCTGCACGATCGGAGGCAACGTCGGCACGAACTCCGGCGGGCCGCACACCTTGAAGTACGGCGTCACCGTCGACCACGTCCTGGCCCTCACGCTGGTGACACCTGACGGCGCGATTCACGAACTCGATATCGGTCCCGAGACTGGCCGCGGCTACGACCTCGCCGGGCTCGTCGTCGGCCATGAAGGCACCTTTGGTGTCGTCACCGAAGTCACGATACGCCTGACCCGCCGGCCCCGCGCCGTCCGGACGCTGCTCGGCATTTTCGACTCCGTGGCCGATGCCACCCGAACCGTCAGCGCCATCATTGCTTCGGGCATCGTGCCGGCCGCAGTCGAGATGATGGACAATCCGATCCTGGCCGCGCTGAATGCGGCCTTCGGCATGGACTTTCCGGAAGATGCGGCGGCCGTCCTCCTGATCGAGATCGACGGCCTCGGCCCATCGCTCGACCGCCAGGTCGATCGGATCGAGGGGCTCTGCCTCCGCCACCACGCACGCGAGATCCGTCGGGCAAGGGACGAGGCGGAACGTGCCCGCCTCTGGGCCGCCAGGAAAAAAGCCTTCGGCGCCATCGGCCGCCTGGCCCCCAACTACATGACACAGGATGGTGTCGTGCCGCGCACCCGGCTGCCCGAAATCCTGGAATCCATCCGCGCCATCGCGCAGGCCCACGATGTTCGCGTCGTCAATGTCTTCCACGCCGGTGACGGCAATCTCCACCCCTGCATGCTGTACGACGAGCGCAACGCGGACGAGGTGACTCGCGTCGTGTCGGCCAGCCGTCAAATCCTCGAGGCCTGCCTCGAACTTGGCGGCAGCCTGTCCGGCGAACACGGCATCGGCGTCGAGAAAATCGGAATGATGAATCGGCTGTTCGGTGAAGCCGACCTGGACGCGATGCGGGCCATCCGTGCCGTCTTCGACCCGGAGCGCCGCTCCAACCCCTGGAAAGCGATGCCCGAACGGGCCGGCCAGTGCGTCGAAGTGATGCCGAAGAAACAGGCTCCGGCATGAGCGAGGCAGCCATCGTCGGCGGCGTGGCGATCGAACGAATCGAGCGACCGGCCGATCGCGCCGAACTGGCGGCCGTGCTGGCGGGCACGACCGGACCCGTCATCCCGGTCGGCGGCGATCGCTGGAACGGCATCACGGGCCCGCTCGACTTCACCCGAAGCGACCATCCCGTGGGCCCGATCGGCATCGATCTGTCGCAGCTTGACCGGGTCATTGATTTTCAACCGGATGATCTGACGATCACGGTCCAGGCTGGCCTCCGCGTCGATGCGCTGACGCTTCTCCTGGCCGAACAGGGCCTGTGCGTTCCGCTCACGCGCGGCCGCCCCGAGTTGACGGTCGGCACGGTCGTCTCCGAGGCGCGCCTCTCGGCCCACGCCGCCGGCTATGACGGACCGAGACGACACCTGCTGGGCCTCACGGTCATGGACGGACTGGGAATCGAACGCCGTGCCGGCGGGCGGGTGGTCAAGAACGTGGCCGGCTATGATCTGATGAAATTGCACACCGGCGCGCGCGAGACATTGGGGCTGCTGACCGAGCTGACCCTCAAGCTGACGCCAATTCCTGAAGTCCGACAAACGCTGGAGGGGCGGCTCCCCGATGCCGCGGCCATCGATGCGATGACGCGCTGTCTGGTCCATTCCGACATCCGACCGAGCGCCTGGTTTGTCACGGTATGTGACAACGCCTCCTTCCGGCTGGAACTCGACGGATTCGAAGAGGATGTAACCGCGGAAACCGACCTGGCCATCGCCATCCTGGCCCAGGTCGGCGGCGAATTGACCGCGCGTTCGAAAGTGGGGTGCCGGGAAGTCGGGGTGGGACTGTTCGATGCTTTGTCCTCTCCAGATCCAGACTCGTTCGAGCTGATGGTGCCGTCCGTCGTGATCGGCCCGACGACTACTGTTGGTGGACCCTCGACGGACGCCGGTAACCCCGTTCCGTCCCGCCGTCGATTTGACCCCCTTCTCCGCCGCGGATCGATCGAATTTGATCTTGATGCCCACGGGGCGCCCGACTGGGCGGCGATCCGAGCCTGGCGCACGCACTTAGCGGCGGTCGGCACCGGGCTCAGGCTGCGATCCTCACGCGGGCAGGACGACGGGCCTCCGTCCCGAACGCTCGACCATGCCACGCTCGATGGCCCGGCGTCCGCGCCCTTGTCCCTGATGAACGGCATCAAGCAGGCGCTCGACCCAGGCCGCCGATTCTCCCCCGGCCTTTTCTTCTGGGGATTGTGATGAGTGACACGCCCCGTTTCGCCAACTCCCGGCTCCTTTCCGACTGCGTCCACTGCGGCCTGTGCCTGGATGCCTGTCCGACCTACAAGGAGATGGGCCATGAGCCGGATTCGCCGCGCGGCCGGCTCTGGTTGATGAAGGCGCTGGCCGAAGGGCGCGTCGAGCCAACGGCCACCGTGGTCGGCCACCTCGACAATTGCCTCGGCTGTCGCGCCTGCGAAACCGCCTGCCCCTCGGGCGTTCAGTACGGCACCATCCTCGAATCGGCCCGGGCCTGGCTGGAGCGCCCCGCCCGCCCGGATGATCTCGATCGTGGCGCCAGGGCGCATCGTTCGCTGCGCGGAAAATTCCTGCGGCGCGTTATCGTCGGCCGCGTCATGGCGGATCCGGGCCTCTTTCGATTTTCGATCCAGGCGATGCGACTGGCCGATCAACTTGGTCTTGGCGGCCTGGCCGCGACACTCATGCCGCGGGGCTTCGAATCACGACGCTGGGCCGGCGCCCTCCGGCCCGAGCCGATGGCCAACTGGATGCGGTTTTCCGGCGCCCGTTCCGTGAACGGGGGCGGTGCGATTGTCATCCCCGGTGCGCCGCCTCTCTCGGGACGCCTGGCGTTCCTCACCGGCTGCGTCATGAGCGGGCTCTTTGGCCGTGTGAACGAGGCCTCGGTTCGCGTCCTGGCGCGCGAGGGATGGGAGGTGTTGATTCCGACCGGCGCCACCTGCTGCGGCGCACTGGCCGCCCATGCGGGCCTCGCCAACGACGCGCGCCGGCTGGCGGAACGGACGGCCTCGAGATTTGGCGAGAATCCCGTCGACTGGATCGTGACCAACGCCGCCGGCTGCGGGGCCATGCTCAAGGAGTACGATTACTGGACAAGCGGCGGCGGCGGCCTTGCCGCACGCGCCCGGGATGTCAGCCAGATCCTGGCGCAGAATCCGCTGCGCGGCCCGCTCATGCCACCGTACCGATTGCTCCCGACGAAAAGGCATGGCGAACCGATTCGGGTCGTCTACCACGATGCCTGCCACCTGGCCCACGGCCAGCGAATCACGGACGAGCCGCGCGCCCTGCTGGCCCAGATTCCCGGCCTCGAAATCGTGCCCCTGGCCGAGGGCGATGTCTGTTGCGGCAGCGCCGGCAGCTACAACATCCTCGAGCCGGAAATGGCCGCCCGCCTGGGCCACCGCAAGGCCGGGTATGTCCGTGCCGCACGTCCCGACATCGTCACCGCCGGCAACGTCGGCTGCCTGGTACAGATTCGCGGCAGCCTTGCCGCCACGGAAAAGAGCCCCCTGCCAACCACCGCGCACCTCATGGAAATCCTCGACGCCTCGGCCGCCGGCTGACGAGGGGCGTCCGGGGTCGTCAACCAGCCGGCGGTGTTTCGCGGAGCAGTTCATCCAGATCGGCGATTGTCCATTGACGTTTAGAGCGTCACCCGCGTTCCGGCCGCGATGCTCTTCGTGATCCAGACGTTGCCGCCGATGACGGCGCCCTTCCCGATGATCGTGTCACCGCCGAGGATGGTGGCGTTGGCGTAGATGACGACCTCGTCTTCTATCGTCGGGTGGCGCTTGTGACCGCGGAGCGTTTCGGTTTCCGTGGCCGACAGGGAGAGGGCGCCAAGCGTGACCCCCTGGTACAGGCGGACCCGCTCGCCGATCAGGGTCGTTTCGCCGATGACGACCCCGGTGCCGTGGTCGATGAAAAATGATTCGCCGATGGAAGCGCCCGGATGGATGTCGACGCCGGTCCGCGAGTGGGCCAGCTCGGTCATCATGCGCGGGATGATCGGGCCGCCCGCGGAGTGGATGATGTGGGCAATGCGATAGACCGTGATCGCATAAAGCCCCGGATAGCAGAAGATGATTTCGTCAAGGCCGGTGGCGGCCGGATCACCCTCGAAGCCGGCGCGAACATCCTTTGCCAGGACCCGGCGCAACTCGGCCAGCTTGCCAAGAAAGGTCACGACAATCCGGTCGGCGCCGGCATGACAGGTGACGCAATCGCCACCGGGCTTGACGCAGCGGTGATGCAATGCCCGGTACAGTTCACGGCGCAATCGAAACGCGAGGCGGTCGACCCGTTCGCCGACGTAGTAGCGAACGTTGTCCTCGGTCATCTCACGGGGACCGTAGTAGCCCGGATACAGGACCTCGAGCAGATCGTCGAGGATGGCGGCCACGACTTGACGGTCGGGCAGCGGGCGGCCGCTCAGGTTGTGACTGGTGCCGCCATGCCGGTCATACGTGCCGAGCAGGGCATCCACCACGCCGGGAATCTGGCGACGAATTTCATTCATTCCGGACATCCCATCCTCCCGTGTAGAATCCGGCCTGAGTCTGCCACACTCCCCTGTCCGACGCGAACGACCCGAGGAGCCCATGCCGCGAACTGTCTCACCGAACGCCGCCCTCTCCGCAGCCCGGCGCATCGAAAAGGAACTGGTCGACACCCGCCGTGCGATCCACGCCCGGCCGGAACTCGGCTTCGAAGAAACGGAAACCTGCCGCCTCGTCACCCAGCGGCTCGCTGGCCTGGGCTTGAAGCCCCGCATCCTGGCCGGCACCGGCGTCACCGCCCTGATCGAATCGAAGCAACCAGGCCGGGTCCTGATGCTCCGGGCGGACATGGACGCCCTGCCGATCGTCGAGGAGACGGGCCTCCCCTTCGCCTCGAAAAATCCGGGCACGATGCACGCTTGTGGCCATGACTTTCACACGTCGATCCTTCTCGGCACGGCCCGGCTGCTCGCCGAGAAGCCGCCCGAAAAAGGGACGGTGAAGCTGAACTTTCAGCCGGCCGAGGAGGGTCTGCACGGCGCCACCGGGATGATCGAGGCCGGCATCATGCAAAAGCCGAATGTCGACACCGCGTTCGGTTACCACATCTGGCAGGGAATTCCGGTTGGCCAGGTCGGCGTCGTCTCCGGTCCCGCGATGGCCGCGGTCGACAAGTTCACGATCAACATTCACGGTGTCGGCGGGCATGCGGCCTACCCGCACAAGTCAATCGATCCGGTCTTGATTGCGGCGCAGGTCGTCACGGCGCTCCAGTCGATCACCAGCCGTTCAATCAATCCGCTCGACTCGGTCGTCCTCACGGTGGCCTCGATTCACGGGGGCACGGCGTTCAACATCATTCCGCCGTCGGTCGAGATGCGCGGCACCGTCCGCTCCTTCTCGAAAAGCGTGCGCCGCGAGGTGCCGAAGCGGATGTCCACCATCGTCAGGCAGATGGCCAGCGCCCTTGGTGGCCGCGGTGAACTGGAATACATCAATGAGGATCCGGCCCTGGTCAACGACCCGAAACTGGCTGATTTCTTCCGGACCGTCATCAAGGATGTCGTGGGCAAAAGAAGTCTGATCGAGACAGAGCCCTCCATGGGCGGCGAGGACATGGCCTTCTACCAGGCGATGGTTCCAGGCTGTTACATCTTCATCGGCTCGGGCCCGAAGGGGCCGGTCTATCCGCATCACCATCCGATGTTCAACCCGGACGAGGGAGTCCTCCCCATCGCCGCCGCCATCATGACCGAGGCGACGCGGCGCTGGCTGGCGGCGAACTGAAACACCTGCCCCGGGGCGCCGTCGCCTGGGCGATGTACGACTTCGCCAACACGATCTTCTCGATGAACGTGTTGACCATGTATCTCCTGAAGTGGGTCAGCGTCGACCAGGGGCAACCGGATCTCTGGTACAACGTAGCCTTCAGCCTCTCGATGATCCTGGTGGCGGTCACGCTGCCAGTCCTCGGGGTGCTGGCGGATGGAAGTCCCAGGGGGCGCCTGTCGTTTCTCCTCGGCTTCACGCTCGCGGCCATCGCCGGCACGGCCCTGGTCGGTGTGGCAGCCAGGGGCGCCCCCGGCCCCGAGACGGCCCTCGCCGCCCTCGCGGCCTTCGTCCTGGCCAACTACGCGTTCCAGGGAAGTCTCGTTTTCTACAACGCGCTCCTGCCGCTGGTCAGCACGCCAGCCACGATTGGCCGCGTGTCCGGTTTCGGCGTGGCCATGGGCTACATCGGATCGATCGCCGGCCTCCTGATGGTGGCGCCGTTCGTCGAAGGGCAAGTGGGCCCGCTCAAGCTCCTGATTCCCGGCATCGAGCCGGGTGGCCGGGCGGCGGCGTTTCTGCCCACGGCGATCTTCTATGCCCTCTTCTCGATTCCGCTGTTTCTTCGCATTAGAATCCAGGCCGCACCCACCACCGCCCGGACGGAACCCGTCCTGGCCCGCATTCATGCCGCCATCCGGGAAGTAACCGCCAGCCTGCGCGATGTCGGCCGATACCCCGGCATCCGCCGCTTCCTGATCGCCAACTACCTCTTCGTCAATGCCGTTCACACCATCCTGATCGTCATGGGCAAGTACGCCCTCGAAGTCGTCGGCATGCCCGACTCCACCCAGATCATCCTCTTCATCCTGGCCACCACCGGCGCCGTGGCCGGCGGCCTCGCGGCCGGCCACGAAGCCGACCGCCATGGCCCGAAGCCCGTGCTCCTGGTCGTCCTGATCGGCTGGATTGTCTGCCTGCTGACCGTGGCGCTGGTGCCCGGTCCTCTCGTCATCTGGTTGGCCGGCGTCGTCATCGGACTCTGCCTCGGCGGCACCTGGACAACGGCCCGGGCGCTGCTGGCGCAATTGTCGCCGCCGGAGGAATACGGTCGATTCTTCGGCCTCTACGCCCTGTCGGACAAAGCGGGGGCCGTCCTGGGCTCGCTCACCTGGGGCATCGTCGTGGCCCTCGGCGCGCCGCTCGGGCCCTGGCGCTACCGGCTGGCGATCCTGGTGCTGGTTGGGTTCGTGGCGGCAGGGGCGTGGGTGTTGAGAGGGGTGAAGCCGGTGCAGGGGTCACAAGCCTGATTTACATTCAACCGTGCGAGATTTCTCCCGGAACTCCGTCAGTGGCATCCCCGGCCAGCCAACCCCTATCCACCCCGCCTCTCAAACATCACCACCCGAAACTGCCCATCCCCCGACTCCACTTCATAGATCATTTCCCAGCGCGGGTCGTTGCGCAGGGCTTCCACCGGAACATTGCCGTACAGACGCTGACCGTAGTGGTTTTCCCAGATGGCCAGGGTTCCAGGACTGGCGGAACTGAGATTGTCGAGCGTGACATAAGGCGTGGCCTGTCGGTCCCAGCGATCACGATGCGTGAAGAAGTAGATCCAGGGGTGGTTGGCCATCATGGGGCGGCCGAGTAGGCGCTGGGATGTCATGTAGTCGACGGCGGCCTTGATCACCTTTTGTTCCACATTCAGATCGATCGGGCGGATGGTGGCAAGGCAGAAACCGGCGGCCAGTAGCGGCACGATCGAAAGCGCAAGTCGGCGACGACGCCCGAGCCACGGGGCCACGAGAACCAGCAGCGCGACCGGCACGAGGCCGGCAAGACGTGACCAGTCGCGCCCCTCGATGACGTAGAAATCGACGGCCAACCTGTGCGAGAGAACGAGACCGACGAGTGCGGTGACCGAGAGGGTGACGAGCGCGACGGACCAGCGCCAGCGGCCAGATGAGTCGATCGCGAACTGGTAGCCGTATCCGGCCACG
>JAWXBZ010000233.1:0-16916 GCA_034440375.1 Candidatus Eiseniibacteriota bacterium | reverse complement strand
GTCCGGGCCGCTGTTCCACGAGTTGAACGCGGAGCGGGAGTTGATCCGCGAGTCGCATCCATCCACGATCGGAAACCTGCTGGTCGTGGGCGACCCCGACTACACCCGTGGTTCTGCCCCGCCGGCCGCATTGGCCGCGGCGGGCAGTGCGACGATCGCGGGCTGGTTGCGCGCCGCGGAACCCTGCCTGGCCGGATCCTTTGGACCACTCCCAGGAACGGGTGAGGAGGCGCGAAACCTGGCCGGGATGTGGGAAGAGTCGGGGGGGGAGGCCCTGGTGCTCCTCGGCGCCGAGGCGACCGAGGCCCGGTTCAAGCAGGAAGCGCCGAACCGGGCCATCCTGCACATCGCGACGCATGGTTACGTCCTGCGCGACAGCTGCGATCAATCGAGCCCCGGTACGCGTGGCGTGGGGGGCGTTGGTCCGATCGGTGGCGCGACGGATGAGAAGCCGGGCGCCATCGCGACTCCGGCCGTACCCCCTCCGCCTCTTGGCGAGACGCAGCGCGTGTGGCTTGCCTTCACCGGTGCGAATCATGCCCGTGATCACGAGGGTGACGAGAACGAGGGATTGCTCACTGCCGAGGAAGTGATCACCCTCAATCTGGAGTCCACCGAGTGGGCCGTGCTCTCCGCCTGCCACTCCAGCCTGGCCGAGGGGTGGTACCGGGAAGGCGTCCGGGGGATGTGTGAAGCCTTTCTCTTCGCCGGCGCCCGCAGCATCATCGCCAGCCGGTGGGCCATCGAGGACGACGCCACCCGCGACTGGATGACCGCCCTCTACGCCGCGCGAATCCAGGGCGAGACCGACGCCGCCCGGGCCATCGCGCTGGCCAGCCGCCAGGTGCTGTCCGACCGGCGGAACAGCGGCCGCTCGACGCATCCGTTCTACTGGGCCGCCTTCAGCGCGAGCGGGCGCTGATGGCCTCGGGTTTCCGACACTTTCTCAAGGGAGGATCGATGTACTTCAAGAGCCGTTCCATGCCGCCGTTCCTGGTTTCAGTCGTGGCCCTGCTCCTCGCCGGAAACATCCATCCGGCGCTGGCCGCGGACGAGATGACCGTCGCCAAGGACACGATTCGGATCAAGGTCACCGCGCGGAGTTGCACCATGAACGACGAGGCGTGCAAGGGGACCGACCTCATCCTGTACCCGGAAATCAGCTGTCATCTGAACGGCGAGCTGCCGAGCGGTGCTACCCCCTGGGTGGAATTTCGAGCGGCCGGGAAGCCGCCGCTGCGGCAGGATGCCGCGCTTGACGACGTCTGGGGCCACGAGAATCGCTGGGCCATCAACTGCGGCAGCGTGGTGTCCTCGAATCACGGCTTCATCTATCCCGGCAAGATACCGGCCGGCACGATCGAGTTCAGCATTGGAATTCGCAATGAGCTGACCGAGACCAACAGCGTCATCTACGAGGGGAAGCTCCAGTACGAGAAGATGCTCGTGAGTCCAGGCGACGAGTCGACCGCGGACCTCCTGGTCAACGACGACTGGCGCCTGCCGATCGGCTACCTCTACATGAGTGACCGTGGCCTGCATGTCGTCACCTGGTATCGCGGTCGTCCCGGCGGCGTCAGGACGTACCTGTTTCTCAACGGCAAGGAAGTCGCCCAGAACGAAGGATGCGGCATCGGCGATGTCAAGGACTTCGATCCGACCCATCGCATGTACTGGGAGGTGGACTGCGAGCTGATCGGCGTCTACGGCAACGCGGAGACCGCCGCGTCCGGCTACGAACCCAACTACGATCTCAGCAAGAACCCCGGCGCCTACGAGGTGAAGTGCCTGGCCGGCGGCAAGCTGGCCCGCGTGGTCAAGTTCACGGTCAACCCGGATGGATCCTTCGACAACGGCCTCGCCACGGCCAACAAGCTCGGCACCGACCGGGTCATCGTCCCGGTCGAGGTGAGGCTGGATGTCCCGCCCTGGAACAAGGCCGCCTGGAAGACCGAGGCATACTACGGGCACCCGCTGACCGGGTTTGTCGCGCCGCAGTAGGCCGGAAGATATCCGACCGGGCTTGCTTATTACCTCTCGGCCTCGGCGATCAAGGCTACTGCAGCGGGTTTTCCAGCGTGATGGTGCGGATCCAGACACCGCTGTCGACACCTTCGCGGCCGGCCAGCGCCTGGAAGCGGGCGAAGGAGCCGGCCCTTGGCTGCGTCGCCGGCAGCGGGGTCACGCCGCCGACGCCGCGAAGCCGTTCAATGGCGGCGCCCGGCACCGCGGCGTACTGGATCGGCCGATCGGGCCGGAAAGGACGATGGTCGAGTCCGGCGGTACCGGGTTGGTCCGGTCAAAGAGCGGCTGCGGGAAGAGGAGATACATCTCGCCCCGTTCGTCTTCGTTCAGGACATAGACCCACATCGGCGTCGAGGCCATGAAGTCCAGCGACAGCCAGTCCCCCGGGGCGATGCGGTCGCCCGCGGCAAGGTGTCGATGCGACCCGCCGTTCCTGCTGACAAGAGCCGCCTCGATGATGTAGCCGCCGGCCGGTGCGGCGGATTTCGTCGTGACCGCCGGCTGCGGGACCCCCTCCGCTGGGGCCGCGGTGGTCGCGACGGCGGGCGGTTCGAGGGTCCCGGTCGGCGGGGTCGCGCGGTTTCCACTCATTCGTGGCACCAGCCAGAGGGCGGACAGCACGGCGATGCCCAGGCCCGCCGCCAGCGCGGGCAGAAGGAGAGGTGCCCTCCGTGGCGGCGTCGAGTTTCCAGCGTTGCCGGCCGCGACCCGCGGCGGCTCGATCAAGGCCGATACCAGCGCGGCCGCGTGGGGAAAACGGTCACCGGGGCACGGGGCCATGGCGCGTTCGATGGCCGCCACCAGCGCGGCCGGCGCGTCGGGACATTCGGCTCGCAAGGATTGCGCCGGACCCGTGAGGGCTTCGGCGCGCAGTTCCTGCAGGTTGCCGGCGCGAAACGGTGGTCGGCCGGTCAACGCCCAGCGAAGCGTCACGCCGAGGGCGTAAAGGTCCGACGATGGCGTCGAGGGGTCGCCCGCCAGGAGTTCCGGCGCCATGAAGACCGGAGTGCCCGAACCGCGGAGCCCGCCGTCAGCGGGCCGGGCACGCCGCCGCCCGAGTCCGAAATCGGTAAGGATGACCCGCCCGTCGGATTCGAGCACGATATCGCGGGTTTCACATCGCCGTGGACCACGCCCGCAGCAGCCACCGCGAGGAGGGCGCCGGCCAAGGCGGTGCCAATCGCGGCCACATCGGCCAGCGTCGGGCCGCGCAGGTAGTCCATCCACATGCCGGTACGACCCTCATCCTCGGTGATGCCGTGCACGGCCACGACCCCAGGGTGCCGGACGCGGGCCAGCGAGCGGGCTTCCTCGACGAGGCGGGTGCCGAGGTGGGCGTTGGCCCCGGGCCCGGACGACGCCAGGAATTTCAGGGCCACATCCCGCTGGAGATTGGGGTCCCAGGCCCGCCAGACCTGGCCCGAAGCGCCGACGCCAATCGGTTCGAGCAGCACGAGGTGCGCCCAGCGGGGCGCATCCGCCGCTGTCGCCAGGGGCGGGCCCGGCCCGGCGTTTGTCGGTCGACTGCGTGGCGCGTGCCCAGTCGATGTCGCCTCCGTCGGAGACGGAGCCGGCCAGTGCGTCCAGGTGGTCGTCCCGGCGGGTCGGGTCCTCAGCACTCATGGCCCATCGACTCGGCCAGCTTGAGCAGGGCGCGCTTGATCGCCATGCGTACGGCGTCACGGCTCGGCCTCTCGGTGATCGCCGCGATCTCCTCGTAGCTGAAGTCGAGCTCGATCCGCAAATGCAGCAACTGGCGTTCCTCCTCGGAAAGGTCGGTCAGGGCCCGTTCGTAGCGATCGAGTACATCCGCCCCGATGGCATTCTCGAGAGGCGAGGGGAGACCGTCATACAGGTCTTCCGGGACCCCCTCGGGGCCGGGGCGTCGTCGCGACCATCGAATCTGATCCCTGATACGATTCAATACCGCCTGGCGAACGTAGGCTTGGAATCCCCCGGGTCCGCGCACCTCGATCCCGTCAATCCCCTGAATCGCTCGCAGCAGCGTTTCCTGCACTACGTCGTGGGTATCGAGCAGCGAGCGCGCCGATGCCGGCAGCCGGCCCGTGGCCCAGCGGACCAGGCGGGGAAGATAGCGGGCCGTAAGCACTTCCAGCGCCTGCCGATCACCGTTCTTGGCCAGCGTCAGCAGCTCGGTCGTGACGAGGAGGTCGGCGGACGAGGACCTCGAACCGCCGGAATCAGGATGCGCCATGGCGCCAAGAGTCCGCCATTGCGGGACTGCTGGCAAGGCTTTCCAACAACGGCCGCCCCGCCGATCGGGTGCGCGGATATTCAACCCGCGGAGTCAGGGGCTCGTTTGCGGCAGGGTGAATCCTGCGGTACTTTCCAACCGTCTCCCGTGGTCGAAAGGGTTGGAGCTGTTCATGAAGCCTCAAAAGGATCGGCGCTGATACCGGATTACCGGAGCGATTTCCAGGCCCGTGGGCCACTGACCGTGGAAAGCCGGTTCCGGACGAAGAGCGGCCGATTCTACCCCGTCGAGATCAGCGCGAATTCCTTCGCGTACGACGGGCACGGTTACAACCTCGCGCTCGTCCGGGACATCAGCGAGCGCCGCGAGGCCCCACCATTACCTCTTCGGCTTGAGATCAGGGCCGCCGGCCCGTTCGTGCGGAGGAAATGGGGTGAGTGCACATCCGTCTTGACGCGCAGCGCCTGGGCTTCCGGCCCTGGACGGGTCGCGGCAATCGACTGCCGTCATCGCAAAATCGAGGGCGTGCCCACGGTAATTTCAAGGTCACCGGAGCGTTTCACGTAGGGAGGGTCCGCACCGGGGCACACGAGATAGTTGCGCCCTCGGGGGTGCAGCGCACGGAACGCCTTGAGGGAGGCGCCGTCGAATGCCGCCGGATCCCATTTACATTCGATCGCATTGATTTCGTCGCGCTGCGTCGGCAGAACAAAATCGACTTCATGGCCGGCCTTGTCGCGCCAGTACCGGGGCGGCGTGTCAGCCAGGTACGCCTGCAGGTACTCGAGGACGACATGCTCCCAGAGGATGCCCATGTCCTCCGAACGGAGCGGATCCCAGCCGCGGGCGAAAGTCACGAAGCCAGTGTCGAAGGCGTAGATCTTGGCCATCCGCGTGATTTCCCCCCGGCCGCCGCCATGGAACGGTCGGAGAAGCGTCACGGCATGGGTCGTCTCCAGTGCCCGGAGGTGACTCTCCACGGTCGGTCGAGTGATCCCGAGCGCGTTTGCCGTTCGCGAAACTTCGAGCTGTCCGCCGCTCTGCTTCAGCGCGTACTCGAAGAGTGAGTTGAATCGATTCATGTCCCGGAATCCAAAGAGGCGCTGGATGTCGCGGGCGAAGTACGAGTCGAGCCACTCGCGGTAGAAGTCCGGCTTCTTCACTTTGGCCAGCATCGCCTGCGGAAGCCCCCCGTGAAACAACCGTTGGGCCAGGGACACGCCGAAGTTCGACAACTCGTCATGCAACACCGGCAGGAGATGAACCATGCGCTTGCGCCCGGTGAGCGTGTCCTTGAACTTTCGGGTAGCCGCCAGTGTGGATGATCCGGTGGCGAGAATCTTTAACGCAGGGAACATGTCGGCGCCGATCTTCAGCAGTCGCGCCGGCTCGCGCAGTTGGTGAATCTCGTCAAACACCACCACGGGCTTCGAGCAGGATCGAAAGAAGAGCTGCGGATCGCGGACCATCTCCTCGACCGACGGGAGATCGCAGTTGATGTAGAGGACGCGTTCCACCCCCAGGCTTTCCGCCAGCGTCGTCTTGCCGGAACGTCTGACACCGCTGAGCCAGGCAATCGGTGCTTCCGTCCATGCCTGCTCTATCCTGTTGAGCCAGAAGGGTCTGGATATCATGATAGTATGATATACATATAGTCACATTAATTGTATATTATGATTTTATCTTGCCGGGGTGTGGTCGGGACTTCGACCATAACATGTTTATTATTAACAACTTATGAAATCAGGTCGTCTACTTGGCCTATTTCCTCTCACCGCCCCCTCAAGTCGACGATGGACTTCGGCGACACCGCGCACATCAGCTTCACGCTCGGCCGCACCGGCGGCGAGCCGCCGTTTTTTGGTGAGTCAACAGCGACCGTTACACTTATTCTTGGGGCGTCATTCAACCGGAATTATCACGGACCGGGAAAGCTGCAGGCTCAGGAGTGGCGGGAGTCGATGATGGAAGTCGGAGTATCACCCTGTGCGTCGGTCGAGGATCTGGCCGCCGCCCTCAATCCGATCATGCACTACTTCGGCGGCGGCTTCACCGACCACGACATGGCACGGTGGTCGCGCACGATCGAGATCCCCCGCATGCTGGCGGTCCGGGACAACGGAGATGTTGTCGCCGGGGCCGGGGCCTTCACCTTCGAGATGAGCGTGCCGGGCGGCACGGTGCCTTCGGCGGGCGTCACGGTCGTGGGCGTGCTGCCCACGCACCGGCGCCGGGGAATCCTGCGCGCCATGATGCGCGCGCAGCTCGACGACATTCACCGGCGCGGGGAACCGGTGGCCTGGCTGTGGGCCTCCGAGGAGACGATCTACCGACGCTTCGGTTACGGCCTTTCGTCTCTCAGCGGTGACGTCGAAATCCCGAGCGCCGCCGGCGAGTTCGAGCGCCGGTTCGAATCGACCGGCGTCACGCGGATCGTCACGGAGGAGGAGGCGTTCGAGCCGTTCTCGACGGTGTACGAAGCGGTGCGACGCGGACAACCCGGAATGTTCTCCCGCACGCCGGACTGGTGGAAATTGCGGCGGCTGGCCGATTCCGACCGGGCCCGGGCCGGGGGCGGTGGCGTCCTGAACCGCGTGCTCCTGACCGTCGACGGCGAACCGCGGGGTTACGCCCTGTATCGCTTGCACCAGTCGTTCGAATCCGGCATCTCCAGTGGCTTCCTGAACGTCATCGAGGCGATCGGTTCGACCCTCGATGCTACCCGCGCCATCTGGCGCTTTCTCCTGGATGTCGACTGGGTCGTCCACATCAAGGCCAGCCTCCTGCCGATCGACCATCCGCTTCTGTTCCTCCTGGCCCGGCCGCGCCTCATGAAGATGCGGCTTGCCGACGCCCTCTGGGTCCGACTGGTCGATGTTCCCCGCGCGCTCGCGGCTCGGACGATCGCCCCGGCTGAGCCTGTCGTCATCGAAGTTTCCGATCACTTCTGCCCCTGGAACGAGGGGCGATACCGGGTCGCGGCGGACGGGGTCGAGCGAACATCGGCGGCGCCCGACCTGGCGCTCGAGGTCAACGCGCTCGGCTCGATCTACCTCGGCGGCTTCAGCTTCGGCCAGTTGGCCCGGGCCGGCCACATCGAGGAACGACGGCCGGGGGCGGCCTCCCGCGCGGACGCGCTGTTTCCGCGCGATCGTGCACCCTGGTGTCCGGAAGTATTCTGACACTGGCGGCGGTCAACCGGATGGCTGAAACTGCGGTCCTCTCCTATATTGCCTGTAGCCCCGGTCCGACAGGTCTCCCGCGGAGTACCCATGCTCATAACGCGATCCATGTTCTCGCTGCTTCTCCTCGGTTCCACCCTCGGCGGCGTCGAATCGGCCGTGGCGACGCCCTATCGCGGTGGCAAGATTCTGCTCCACGTCAGGCCGGCCACGACTAAAGTCCAATGCTCCGGGTCGATTCCAACCTGCTGCGCCGATGCCGTTTCCCATGGCTCCCTCAACACGAACCATCACCTCTTCGTTCTTGCCGCCCCGTCGGACTCCACATGGACCGTCGGCGATGGCATCGCCGGAATTCAATTCGGGATCGATTAGCGGGGACAGTACGACCCCGTCGGAACAGGGAGCCTGATCTGCATCTTCTCTTGGACGCTCTGCGCTACGCTGGAATTTCCGACCCCATCACCCCAATGGCCCTCTCCCGGAGGGGGCACCATTATCACCTGGGACTTCGTCAACAATTGCCAGCGAAACCCGGTCGCCGTGGCCGGCTATTTCTACATGGCGGCCTACTCGCCCGGCTCGTTCGCGATCATCCCGCGTCCGGTCGATCATCTGGCCAAGATGGTGTCGTGCGCGCTGGTCGAAAAGGTGCTTACGAGCGACCTCACTCACACCGAGCAGCTGGCCCGGGCCGATTTCAGCAACACGGGCAGCTTCAATGACGGCAACCCCTGCAGGCCCCCGTGCCCCGTAGTACCGGTCGCGCCCACCACCTGGAGCCGGATCAAGGCCCATACCGGCCGCTAGCGCTCCCGCGCACCGCGGCCAGCCGATTTTTCGGTGGCTGATCGCCCGCCGTACCTTGGTATTGTCCATTCGCACCCACGAGCAGCCCTTTGTCGTAACCAAAGCCATCAGTGCTTCCCAGGGGAAAGTACGACCCCAGCCTGCCGCACTACTTCGTGGTGCCGGCACACCAACATCGCCTTCCCGCTCGCCGAACCGGGCCCCATCCGCATCGACGTCTTCACCGCCGCCGGCCGGAGTTTCCTCAAGCTCCAGGCGGCACTCAAACACTTGAATTGCCTTGGCCACGTGCAGGGTATCGGCGATTTCACCGACGTCCTTCGAGCCAGCCAACCCGTTACGATCGACCGCCGAGCCGTCAGCGTACTTGGGCTTGACGGTCTCATTCAGGCGAAGGAAGCGATCTGGCCCGCGCACTGCGGGGATTGGCCCGGCAGGAAGGGGTTTCCCTGGCCGAGATGATCCGGCGATGTATCGACCGGACTATCGAGGATGACGCTCCGGACAAGGCCAGTTTGTACGACGCGGCGGCAACGCTTGTCGGTCAGTTCCGCGCCGTCGCGCCACCGATCTCGCCGAGAAACACGACGATTATCTCGACGACACGGGCCAGGAGTGAGCCGCGTCTTCGTGGACACAACAGCCGTGCTGGCGCTCCTCAACCCGGATGACGTGCAGCATTCCGCCGCCCGCGACGCCTTCAAACGACTGTCTTCAACGTCGGCCACTCTCGTCACGACGTCTTTCGTCCTGGTGGAACTCTACGCGTTGCTTGGCCGGCGCATGGGGATGGAAGCCGTTCAGCGATTCCGTCAAACATTTACCCCGCTGCTGGACGTCGTCTGGGTCGATCGCGAACTCCACGAGGCCGGGCTCGATCTCCTGATCGACCGCGACGAGCGCCAACTCAGCCTCGTTGATGCCGTATCCTTCATCATCATCCGGAGCCGCAAGCTCGACGGTGCGTTCGCCTGCGACCGTCACTTCCGCGAGGCCGGGTTCGACACCGTTCCCTAGGAGAAGCCCATGAACCGCATGTCCCGAATGACCGTTGGCCTGGCTCTCCTGATCGGCCTGGCCGTCGCGTCGCGTAGCGGGGCGGAAACGTCCGTCGCCATGACGTCCGGTATCGATCTCGATGCCATCAATCGCTTCGTCCGCCCTCAGGACGACTTCTACCAGTTCGCCAACGGCGCCTGGCTCGATCGAACTTCGATCCCCCCGATCTATTCGAGCTACTCCGTTTATCAGCAGGTGAACGAACGGGTCGAACAGGCGTTGCAGGGGATCATCGAAGCCGCCGCCGCAAACCCGGGACCGGCGGGGTCGGAATCCCGCATGGTCGGTGATCTCTTCACGTCCTGGATGGACGAGGCGAGCATCAACAGTCTTGGCGTCTCGGCCGTCGGGCCCGAGCTGGCCATCGTGGACGGCGTCACCGATCGGAAGTCGCTGCTCGAGGCGTTCGCCCGGCTCGATCGGATCGGTGTGGGCGGCCCAATCCGGTTCAACGTGGATCAGGATCTCCGCAAGTCAACGGTGCACGTGGCCTACGTCAACCAGGGCGGGCTGACCCTGCCTGATCGCGATTACTACCTGGATACCGCGAATCCGAAGTTCGACAAGGCGCGACAGGCGCTGCCGGCCTACATTCGGTCCCTGCTCAAGGCCGCCGGGCGCGACGAGGTCGCAGCTGCCGCCATCGTCGACCTGGAAACGGCGATCGCCCGCGCGCAGTGGGACAAGGTGAAGAACCGGGACAACGAGGCCACCTACAACCCGCACACGATCGACGAACTGGGCCGTCTCGCCCCCAACCTCGATTGGATGCAATTCCTCACCGCGCTCGGCGCGGGGAGCGCGGACCGGGTCATCGTGGGCCAGCCGGACTACTTCCAGGCGCTCGACGGGATGATCGAATCCCGCCCGCTCGAGGAGTGGAAGAACTACCTGGCCTACCGCGTGATGGACGCCCGCGCCGCCGACCTCGATTCGACGACGGCCGCCATCCGCTTCGACTTCCGGAACCGTACGCTGAACGGCCAGCAGCAGGAGCGCGAGCGCTGGAAAGGAGGGGTGAGCATCGTTGACCGGCTGGTGGGCCAGGCCGTCGGCAAGCTCTATGTGGCGCAGTACTTTCCGCCTGAGGCCAAGACCCGGATGATCGAGATGGTGCGAAACGTCACGGCGACGCTGGACGCCAGCCTCGCCGACCTGGACTGGATGACGCCGGCCACGCGCCAGAAGGCGCGCGAGAAGCTCGCCCGGTTCACGCCGAAGATCGGCTATCCCGACGTATGGCTCGACTATTCCGGCATGGAGATCATCCGGGGCGACCATGCCGGTAATGTCCGCCGGGCCAACGAATGGGAGCACGCGCGCCGGGTGGCCAGGCTCGGCAAGCCGGTGGACCGGACCGAGTGGGGCATGACCCCGCAGACTGTCAACGCCTACTACAATCCGAGCCTGAACGAAATCGTCTTCCCGGCGGCCCGACTCCAGCCTCCGTTCTTCCAGCTCGAGGCGGACGACGCCATCAACTACGGCGCGGTCGGGGGCGTGATCGGCCACGAGATTTCCCACGGCTTCGACGACGAGGGAAGTCGTTTCGACGGCGACGGCAACATGGCCGACTGGTGGACCGAGGCGGATCGCGCCGCCTTCGAGGAGCGCACGAAGGCGCTCGTGGCCCAGTACGACCGATTCTCGCCGATCGAGGGGATGCAGGTGAACGGTGCCTTCACGCTCGGGGAAAACATCGGCGACCTGTCCGGCGTGGCCATGGCCTACCGGGCCTACATCGCCAGCCTCGGCGGGAAAGAGGCTCCGGTCATCGACGGCTTCACCGGCCCCCAGCGCTTTTTCATCGGCTACGCCATGTCCCGCAAGGGCAAGATGCGCGACGAGCAGATGATCCAGCGCCTGGCTTCCGACCCGCACGCGCCGCTCGAATTCCGGGTGACCGGCCCCTACCGCAATATCGATGCCTTCCACGACGCCTTCGGCACGAAGGAGGGGGACGGCATGTGGTTGGCGCCGGAGGAGCGGGTGCGGCTCTGGTAGGCGGGGTTCAGGGAAACCAGAGGAACGGAATCGACCAGCGGTTGCGGCCGGTCACATGAGCGCCACCGACAAGGCGTATTCTCCGAGCGTAAGATTTATGTAAGCCATTAGAATGCAGTACTTTAAGCCACTACGCGTTGATTCGGATCTGTCAAATCATTCGACTTAATCGAACGATTTCATTGAATTCATATGATTGAGTCGAATAAAATTAGGCTATGAGCTACGCGAGAATCCTCGATCTGCCCGGGCTGCTGGCCCAGAAGTCATTCTTCCTGTTGGGTCCCCGCTCCACGGGGAAGAGCCATCTGGTCCGGACGCAGCTAACCGGGAAGGCGCTGGTCATCGACCTGCTCAAGTCGGACAACTTCCTCAGGTTGAGTGACAGGCCGAGCGCTCTGGAGGAGATGGTCCGGGCTGGTGGACGGGATCTCGTGGTCATCGATGAGATCCAGAAGTTGCCGGTCCTGCTCGACGAGGTGCACCGGCTCATCGAAGAGACATCGACGCGCTTCTTGCTGACGGGGAGCAGTGCTCGAAAGCTCCGGCAGGGACAGGCAAATCTCCTGGCGGGGCGGGCGCGACAGGCCAACCTCTTCCCGCTTGTGTCGGCGGAGATTCCGGACTTTGATCTTGTCAGGTACCTCACGGTCGGCGGCCTGCCGCAGGTTCATGGTTCCGCCGAGCCGCATGAAGAACTCGATGCATACGTCGGCACGTACCTGCGCGAGGAAATCCAGGCCGAAGGCGCCGTGCGCAACCTCCCCCGGTTTGGCCGTTTCCTCTCGATCGCTGCGCTCACGACCGGCGAGGTACTGAACTTCACGAACGTGGCGCGCGATGTCGGCATGTCGCCGTCCACGGTGATCGAGCACTATCGCATCCTGGAAGATACGCTTGTCGGATTCATGGTGGAGCCATGGGGGCGCGGAACGAAGCGCAAGGAAGTGGCCGCAGCAAAGTTTTACCTGTTCGACACCGGGGTGACGAATACTCTGGCACGGATTCGGACACTGGAGCGCAATTCCAACCACTTCGGGCGCGCCTTTGAGCAGTTCATCGCCCTTGAGCTCCGGGCGGCCCTGAGCTATCAGCGCGTGTCGGCACCCCTGAACTACTGGCGCACGCAGGACAAGAACGAGGTGGACTTCGTGATTGGTGATCTCTGCGCGGTGGAGGTCAAGGCAACCGAGCGCACCACCGACGGCGACTCCGTGTCCCTGCGACGGTTGCAGGACGAGGCGACCCTGGGCTCGTATTACCTGGTTTCCCAGGATCCGGTCGAGAGGCTGAAAGAGGGGGTCCGATACCTGCCCTGGCAGCGCTTCCTCGAGATCCTTTGGTCGGGCGAACTACTCGGCGGAAGCGGCCTCGGCCGCCGCGAAGCGGTATGACCCTGAGATGCAAGAATCCATCGGGGGTCCGGGCCCAACAGCCTGTGGGATGCAAGTTAGACCGGCTGTGGATTGATCGAGCGTGCGCTCATGACATAATCAAGTGGCGCTCGTTTATCTCGCTTCGCGATAGAGGAGGTGTCAGATGAGACGGCTTGTCCAATTGTGGATCGTCGCCGCATCAATCATCTCCTCGAGTGAGGAAGTCGTGGCTGGCTTCAATACGAACGACGTGGGGACGCCTCAAGGCACTCCTCCCCTGGAGCGTGCGGCCCGTCACCGTGACAAAAGCCCCGCATCTATCACGAACTGCGAGCCGGTCACGAAGCGGGCCGCGTCCGAGGCCAGGTAGACGACGGCGCCCGCCACGTCCTCGGGCTCGATCCAGGGTACGGGCAGCAGATTGCCCGCTGACCGCTCGCCGATTTCCCGCGGAGTGAGGCCCTCCAGCTCGGCCAGTCCGTCGTTCATCGGCGTGTTGACGCCGGTTGGATGGATCGAGACGACCCGGACGCCGTGCGGCGCCAGCTCGATGGCCCACGACTTGGTGAGGCCGGTCAGGCCCCACTTGGCCGCAGCGTAATGGCTGAGGCGGGCCATGCCGCGCAGCCCACCGACCGACGAGTTGTTGATGATGACGCCCGAGCCCTGGCGGATCATGACCGGGATGACGCGGCGGGCCACCATCCAGGGGCCCTTCAAGTCGACGTCGATCATGGCGTCCCACTCGTCCTCGGTCAGTTCGTGCGCCAGCCCGTAGGCGCAGATCCCGGCGTTGTTGAAGAGCACATCGATGCGTCCCAGTTCGTTCACCGTCGTCTCGACCGCCAACCGGATGGCCGCATCGTCGCGCACGTCTCCGGCGAAGGTGAGGCACCGCACGCCGGCGGCCTCGCAGGCGCTTGCGAGCGTCCGCAAGTCGTCCTCCTGCCCGAGCGCGTAGCCGGGATAAGCCGTCGTGCGGGCGATGTCGTACGCGGCCACGTGCGCGCCCTCGGCCGCCAATGCCAGGGCCGCGGCCCGTCCCTGGCCATGGGCCGCGCCCGTAATGAAGGCCACCTTGCCCTTGAGTCCCGTGTCCATGACGTCAGCCTCCCTGCCGATACGGCGCCAGGTACTCGTCCAGATCGACCTGCAACGCATTGTTGAAAACATTGGTCGCGACCATGAGCGCTCCAAAAGTCGTGAGAGTGACGATCTGGTCCGGCGCCAGGAAACTCGCCAGCCGGCCGAAGAGTTCGTCCGAAACTCCGTTCGAATCGAGCGCGAGCTGGCGCCCATAGTCAACGATCACTTGATCCCGTTCGTCGAGCTCGAGCCGATCGGGGTGCTCGCCGGCCTCGGTCAGGATCCGGCGGAAAAACGTCGAGCAGATGAGGCAATCGGTTTCCGCCGAAATCGCGTGGGCGAACAGGCGGGCGCGACGCTGCCCGAGGAACGGCACGACGGCCTCCTCGAGCGGATACCACTCCATGAGCGCGCGGAACGCCGGCGGCGAGTGGCCGAGCGTCCGCTTCATGTTGGTAACGCGGCCGTGGGCGGCGATCTGGTGGTCGTAGGCCTGCCGCAGTTCCGTATCGGCGGACTCGTAGTCGACGGGGGGTATCCGGGCCATGGTCCTCTCCTTTGCCAGCGGACATGCAGGCTACCATTGCACCAAAGCCGGGCTTGGCTACGTTACGGCGCCCGCGCGAGCGCGTCGCGCGGCGCCTGAAGTGAGGGTCACTCCCATACGCCTCGAGACATTTCCACAAAGCGCGGGTCCTCGCGCAGTTCCGCGAACGGCGGCATCTGGCGCATGAGTATCACGAGTGGATCCCGTTCCGTGAACGCCCGGCCCGCATAGTGCAACGCCTCGTCCCGGAGGCCGGCCGCGTCGGCCGCCGCCGAAAGCCAGCCCGGTCCGATGAACTCCAGCCGCGAACGCCCTTCCAGCTCGTCGTAGGCTGCGCGGGCCAGGCCTAAGTTGCCGGCCTTCGAGTGCGTCCATCCCAGCATGGCGAGCGCCCAGTGATGACGCCCCGTGCCGGCGAGGAGCGCGGGCCCCATGGTTACCGCCCGCTGGTAGTCGCCGGCCCACGCATGGGCCCGCAGCAGTTGCCAGTGCCCGAAGAACGACTCGGAATCCGCGGCGATGGCCTGCGTGGCCACACGCACCGAGTCCTCGTGGCGGCCGGCGAAGCTGAAGGCAAACGACAACATCCCCAGGGCCCAGGCGTTGAGGGGATCGTCCGCCACCGCGCGTTCGGTTTCCGCAACGGCTTCCTCCGCCGAAATCGCCCCCCACCCGTGGCCCCAGAGCGCGCGCTCGCAGCGGCTGCGCACATGGCGCGGATCGACCGCGAGGGCCCGCGCGAACGACGCGGCCGCCTTCGGCCAGTCACGATCGTACTGGGCCTCGACATCGGCCAGCGTGGCGATGGCTTCGGGCAGGTTCGAATCGAGGGCCAGCGCCCGGAGTGCCAGGTCCTTGGCCCGCGGCATCACTTCGGCAAAGGGCGCCACGCCAAAGGTTCCCATGAGTCGCCACGAGTCGGACATCCAGGCAAGCGGTTCCGGATAGTTGGGGTCGAGCGCAATGGCGCGCTCGAAGCACTCGATCGCCTGTGACAGGTAGCGCCCGCGCCGCAGCTGCATCGCACGCCCCTTGAGCACGAGTTCGTACGCCTCCAGGTTTGCCGTTCCGCGCCGGCCCCGGAAGCCCTCGGCGCTGTCCTGGAGCGTCACGCGGAGCCGCCGCGCGATCTCGCCCGCGATCTCGTCCTGCACTTCGAACACATCGGTCATCTCGCGATCGTAGCGCTCGGACCAGAGCTGGTAACCGTCGGCCGCATTGACGAGCTGGACCGTGATGCGCAGCCGGTTGCCCGAGCGGCGCACGCTCCCCTCGAGCACGGTGGCGACGTCGAGTTTCTCGCCCACCACGCGCAGGTCCTCGCGCCGCCCCTTGAACGCAAAGCACGAGGTGCGCGCCGCGACCCGCAGGCCGTCGAGGTGCACCAGCGCGTTCAGGATCTCGTCGGTGATACCGTCGGAGAAGTATTCGTCATCCGCACCGCTCAGGTTCTCGAACGGAATCACCGCCACGGATGGTGCCAGCGCGCCGGAGATCCTGGCAGCACCCGACGCCACTTCGGCCAGCTCGAGCCGGACGTCGCGAATGTCGCGAGGTCGCTCGTCGGCCTCCTTGCGCAGGCAGCGCCGCAGGATCTCCCGCACCCGCGGCGGCGTTCCGGCGGGCAGCAGCGTCCAGTCGGGTTCGCGTTCGAGAATCTTCGCCAGCAGGTCCGTCACCGTGGCTCCCTCGAAGGGCGTCTTGCCCGTGAAGCATTCGAAGAGCACGCAGCCGAACGACCAGACATCGCTGCGGCGGTCGACCGAAAGACCGCGCGCCTGCTCGGGACTCATGTAGGCCGCGGTTCCGAGGATGGTGCCGGCCACGGTCGCGCCGGGAAGAATCGCCGCGGTCGGCGACTGCGTCAGGTCGGAGCCCGACATCGCAACCGGCTCGTTTTTCGCAAGACCGAAGTCGAGCACCTTCGCCACCCCCGCCGTTGTGATCATGACATTGGCGGGCTTCAGGTCGCGGTGGATGACTCCGCGCTCGTGCGCCGCTTCCACCGCCGAGGCGATCTGGACACCGATGGAAAGCGCCTCACGAGAGGGGAGTGCTCCGCGCGCGAGCCGGGCGGCGAGGGATTCCCCCTCCACCAGTTCGAGCACCAGGTGGGGTACGCCATCCCGCTCCTCGAGGCCATGAATCGCCGCGATGTTCGGGTGCGACAGCGATGCCAGCGTCTGCGCCTCGCGTTCGAAGCGCCCCAGTTGCTCCGGATTCCTGGCGAACTCGGCCGGCAGCGCCTTGATGGCCACGTCGCGCCCCAGGCGCGAGTCCCGCGCCCGGTACACCTCTCCCATCCCTCCCGCGCCAAGCGGGGCGACGATCTCGTAGGGGCCGAGGCGGGTGCCGGGAGTGAGTGACATGGGGGGAATCTACTACAGCACCACCCGGCGGAGAGGGGTAACCATCTCCACCTTTTTTGTTGTGCCGACAGGCGAGCTTATTTTTTCCCAGCTCCGCTCGCCTCGAACTCCTTGAAGAACGCGGCCGCACGCTCGTGTTTCTCTTCCCGCGTCAAGTCTTCCTTGCGGGTGGCGATCGTCCAGGCAAATCCGTGCGGATCCTTGAAAGTGCCGCAACGGTCGCCCCAGAACTGGTCCTCGACC
>JAWXBZ010000232.1:0-13790 GCA_034440375.1 Candidatus Eiseniibacteriota bacterium | reverse complement strand
GCGGCGGCCGCCGCCAGCGCCACGCTCCGATCGGGATCCTTGAGTGCACCCGTCAACGTGGCAATCGTCGCCGTCCTGTCTGACATTTCCAGCGAGGCGAAGAACACGGTTGAATCGAGCGGCACGATAATGTTGCCCAGGGCGCGCGCAATTTCCGCCATCGGCTCACGGTCAGCCGGGGACTTGAGGCGCGCGTAAGTTGAATTCAGGCCAGCCAGCGCATTCCGATCCGCGCGGGCTCCGAGCGCCGCCGCCGCCGTTGTCAGCACGGCCAGGTCTTCGCTGGTCAGCAGGTGCCGGAGATCATGTAGTGCCGCGACCTGGGGATAATCGGTCAAAGCCGCCCCCACCGCGGACAGAACCCGCGGATCCGAGTCGTTGATCATGCTGCCGAGGATCGTGCGGGCCTGATCGGAGCGCAGTACCCCCATCCCTTCCGCGGCGGCCCGGCGGATCCGCCAGTCGGGATTTGATTTCAGCTGCTCGAGAAGTGGGAGCGAGCCGTCGATCTCGATGTGCACCTTTGCCAGAAGGGCCTGCGTCCTGATCCGCCAGTCGTCGCTCTCGGTGATCATGGGATTGATCTGGTCCAGCACGGATTGGGAACGCAACTCGCCAAGAGCCACGAACGTGGCGGAGCGGACGATGGGAACATCATCTTCAAGCCCCAGGGCAATGAGCGCAGCGAACTGGCTGGCCTTGAGCTGCACCAGCGCGCGAATGGCTTCGAGCCGCACGCGCCAGTCCGCATCTCGAACCAGTTCCGAGACTGGAAGGGCCATGTTGTTCCGCTTGCTGGCACCCAACGCGCGCACGGCGTTCATTCGGACGAGCGGATCCGCGTCGATCAGCAGCGCCCGCAAATACTGCGGAGCCATGTCCGGCTTTCCCCGAAAAAAAGCATACGCCGACGCCCAGCGGGTTCCGGCATGGCGTGAACGGGCCGAGCGTGCCAGTGAGTCCACGGACGAGTCGATGTTGATCTTTCGGTACCCGGCGATGCCGAGGCCGAGACAGGCCCGGAAGGAGATGGTGGTGTCCGCTGCCAGCACCTGTCCGGCCAGGAAATCCACGCCGGGGGCGCCCTTCGTGGTCCGGCCGACGGCTTCTACGAGCGTTGCCCGGACACGCGGATCCGTTTCCCGCTGGAAGGCCTCGATCAGGTCCTGTTCGTTTCCCCCGGCCCAGAGGAGCCCCATACCCAGGGCCGCCTCGTCCCGGACCGCGGGGTCGGCATCGGAGAGACCAGCGGTGAACAGGGCCGACAGGGCCGGATCCTGGGCCCGGGCCAGGGCCCGCAGCGCCCGGCTCCGTACCAGGGGGGAGTCGTGGTGGGCCAACTCCTGGATGCGGCCAGACGTGACCCGATCATTCTCGAGCCGGATTATCTCTTCAAACAGGGGGTCGGCGAGGGGATTCTCGGGCAACCAGGCCAGGGCCCCTGACGAAAGGGCATGCAGGAACGCGGCAGACAGCAATATCCGGCGGATCAAGGATGCTCCTCCATGTTTCTAAGTGGCTGAATTACAATACCTTCAAGTATACAGAGCGGTGCCGGGAGCGCGCAAATTCTGCGCGCGGGGTGCCGCGGGGCCAAAGGCTCGAACATGAACGACCGAAGTCGCCCTCGAATTCCCGAAATTCTTGCCCCGGCGGGTGATGCCGATTGCCTGAAGGCGGCCCTCAATGCCGGCGCCGATGCGGTCTACTTTGGCCTTGCTGAAGGATTCAATGCCCGGGCCAGGGCGGCCAACTTCACGCTGGAACGGCTGCCGGCCACGGTGGCGGCCATCCACCGCCATGGTGCCCGCGCCTACGTGACGATGAACACGCTGGTCTTCGACAGTGAGCTGTCCGCGGTCGAACGAATCCTGCGGCGCCTGGTGACATCCGGCGTTGACGCCATCCTGGTCCAGGATCCGGCGGTGGCGCTCCTCGCACGCGAACTGGGGGTGCCTTTCGAAATCCATGCCTCGACGCAGATGACACTTTCCAGCGCCGAAGGGATGGCCCTGGCTCGCGACCTGGGGCTTTCCCGGGTTGTTCTTCCGCGCGAATTGACGCTTTCGGAAATTGCGCTCCTCGCGGCCAGCACCGATCTGGAACTTGAAGTCTTCGTCCATGGCGCAATGTGCGTGTCCTGGAGCGGTCAGTGCCTGACCAGTGAAGCCTGGGGCGGCCGGTCGGCCAACCGCGGACAGTGTGCCCAGTCGTGCCGTCTTCCCTACGATCTGGTCGTGGATGGCACGACACGGGACGTCGGTGATGTCGCGCACCTCCTTTCGCCCCACGACCTCTCGGCCTGGCGGGTTCTGCCCCGCCTGATGGAACTGGGCATTGCGTCGATCAAGATCGAGGGGCGCCAGAAGGGAGCGGCCTACGTCACGACGGCTGTCGAGGCGTACCGGGCGGTGCGTGACCGCATTGTCGCCCGATCATTCCTGCCGTCGTCGGAACCGATCCTTGATCGCGATGCGGTCGAGGCGATGGCGGTCAGCTTCTCCCGCGGATTCTCCACCGGATTTTTCGAGGGAATCGACCACCAGGAGCTGGTGGATGGGGTGAGCCCGACCCACCGGGGACTTCTGGTTGGACGGGTCGATGCGATCACCCACCGGGATGTGATCCTGAAATCGGAAGGGGAGTGGCCGACCATTCGCCCGGGCGACGGCGTCGTCTTCGAGGGCGATCGAACGGCCGGACCCGAGGAGGGTGGGCCCGTCTTCGCGGTTGCCCCGCGGGAGGACGGACGTCTGTCGCTCCGATTCGGCCAACCGGGGCCCGACCTGTCACGCGTGCGCATCGGCCAGCGACTCTGGAAAACGAGCGATGCCGTACTCAATCGCCGGATTGAACGGCGCCTTCACGAGGATGGCGCGCTCGGTCGCCAGCCACTCGAACTCACGGTGAGCGGCCGGGCCGGCGCACCGCTTCATGTGGAGGCGCGCTCCGGCGAGCTGTTCCATGCCGAGCACTCCGCATCGCCCCTCGCCGCGGCATCCGGTGCCGGCCTGGGCGAGCCGGTGCTTCGCGACAAGTTGGGCCGGCTCGGGGGAACGCTCTGGCACCTGGCACGACTCGACAGCTCCGGGGTTCTGGGGAGTCTCCACCTCCCGGTTTCGGAACTGAACGAGTTGCGTCGCCGACTCGTCGTCGCGATGGATGGACTGTTTACCGCGCGCGACGATCTCCGACGTGCCACGCCGCTCGCCGGCCCCGGTGCGCTCGAGCGCCTGCTGGCTGGCTTCGAGGCGGGTCGGCCGTCATCGCTCCCGGGTGTCGCGCCGCGCCTCGTGCCGCTCTGCCGGACCGATGAGCAGCTCGATGGCGTCATCGCCGAAGGATTCACCGAGGTTGAGCTCGACTGGATGGAACTGGTGGGGTTGGAACGAGCGGTGGCACGCGCCCGGAGTGCGGGCCTTCGGGTGATCATCGCCACCCTGCGGGTTCAGAAGCCGGGGGAAGAGGGGTATGACCGGCGACTGGCGCGGCTTGAGCCGGACGGTCTCCTCGTCCGGCACTGGGGCGCACTCGAGTACTTCCGGCGCGCCGACACGCCGGCCGGCGCCAAACGGCCGACCCTGCATGGCGATTTCAGCCTGAATGTCAGCAACGCGGCGACCGCCGGATTCCTGCTGGCCCGTGGCCTCGCGGACTTGACGCCGGCTCATGACCTCGATGTAACGCAGCTTGGGAATCTCCTCGAACGGGTCGATCCGACGCGTGTCACCATCGTGCTTCATCACCACATGGCCACGTTTCACACCGAGCACTGCGTCTACGCCCATCTGCTGTCCGAGGGAAAGGACTTCCGCGATTGCGGCCGGCCGTGCGAAGCGCACACCGTGGCCCTGCGGGACCGGACCGGGGACGAGCACCCGGTCGTCGTGGATGTGGGGTGCCGAAACACGGTGTTCAACGCCAGGGCTCAGACCGGGGCGGCCCACGCGGCAGGACTGGTGGCCCACGGCGTCCGGCGCTTCCGCGTCGAATTCGTGCGGGAATCGCAGGCGGAAACTCGGTCGGTGCTTTCGGCGTATCGCAGCCTGCTCGCCGGCACGGAACGGGCCGACGCGGTGGTTCGCCGGGTCGGAGCGCTCGAACGATTCGGTGTCACCAGCGGCACGCTTCGCGTTCTCGGTTAGATACCGCTGGCCAATGCCCGGCTCAGGAGGGGTCCGGGCCGATCCTGGGCTTCTCGGGTCGCGTCTCGGGCATGAATGCCTTGATCAGGTCGAGCGGCAACGGAAAGATGATCGTTGAGTTTTTCTCGGTGGCGATTTCGGTCAGAGTTTGGAGATAACGAAGCTGGATGGCCAGCGGCTCGGCGCTCATCCGGTGGGCCGCCGCTGCCAGTTGTTCCGAGGCGGTGAACTCACCCTCGGCGTGAATGATCTTGGCGCGTCGCTCCCGCTCCGCCTCGGCCTGCCGCGCGATGGCCCGTTGCATGTCCTGGGGCAGGTCGACATCCTTGACCTCGACGGCGGTCACCTTGACCCCCCATGGTTCCGTGCGGTCGTCGATGATCTGCTGCAGCTTGAGGTTGATTTTCTCCCGTTCGGAGAGAAGATCGTCGAGTTCATGTTCACCCACGACGCTTCGCAGGGTCGTCTGGGCGATCTGTGAGGTGGCGTACAGGTAGTTCTCGACTTCGACGACGGCCTCCTTCGCCGAGGCCACTTTGAAGTACAGGACCGCGTTCACCTTGATGGAAATGTTGTCCCGGGTGATGACGTCCTGTGACGGCACGTCCATGGCCACCACGCGTAACGGCACTTTCACCATCCGGTCGATCATCGGCAGCAGCAGAATGAGGCCGGGCCCCTTGACGCCGATCAATCGTCCCAGTCGGAAGATGACGGCGCGCTCGTATTCCCGCAGAACGCGCACGGAATTGGCCAGCAGGATCAGGCCGACCAGGAGAAGCAGGGGCAGAAGGGCCAGGGTCCATGTCGTCATGGTAGTTCTCCCGTGGTCGGGGGCTCCGCCTCCGGCCGTACGTTGAGGGACAGTCGATCGACATTGAGAATCCGGACCATCTGGCCCGGATCGATCACCACATCGGGAGGCGCCTCGGCCCTCCAGTGGGAGCCATCCACAAAAACGCTCCCCCGCGGGGCCAGTCGCGTCCGGGCCACAGCCAGCCGACCCACCAGGGAGGAACTCCCGGTGGCCGGTGGACGGCGCTGGGCCGCCAGACCCTTGCCGACCAGAAACAGGAAAAAGGCGGCGGTGAGGAAAACGGCGGGAATGATCACGGTCAGTGATACGCGGAAGACCGGCGAAGGTGACTCGAAAAGAAACAGTGATCCGGCCACGAGGGCTGCCACGCCACCCAGCGACAGGAGGCCATGAGAAACCACCTTAATCTCGAGGAGTAGCATGGCCAGGCCCGCCACGAGGAGGAGGAGGCCGGCGCTGTTGACCGGGAGGTTTGACAGGGCGTAGAGCCCGAGAATCAACGACGTAACGCCAAAGATTCCCGGGAAGAGTGATCCAGGGTTGGCCAGTTCGAAGAACAGGCCGTAAACCCCGAGCAGCAGCAGGATGTACGCCACATTCGGGTCGTTCAAGAGGGCCAGCGCACTGGTTCGCCAGTCGCGTCGGCGTTCATCGATCGGATGGCCCGACAGGGCCAGCGTCACGGATCCGGTGGCGATCCGGACCGTCCGTCCATCGATCGCGGCCACCAGTTCCGGAAGGTTGGAAGCGATGAGATCGGCCACGCCGAGCCGCACCGCGTCTTCCGCCGAGGCGCTGACGCTCTTCCGCACGGCGTCCCTGGCCCATGTCTCATTGCGACCGTGCTGGCGGGCCAGTGCTCCGATGTACGCCTCCGCATCCTGAAGGATCTTGCTTCCCATGACCGAATCGACCGGGCCACCGCCAAGGGGGACCGGGTGGGCGGCGCCGATGTTCGTGCCGGGGGCCATCGCCAGGATCGGTGCCGACAGGCCGATGACACAACCGGCCGAGGCGGCCCGGGATCCGGATGGCCCAACCCAGACGGCCACCGGGACCCTCGAGGCACCGATCTCGCGGACGATGCGGCGCATCGACGTATCGAGGCCGCCGGGTGTGTCAAGACCGAGGATCAGGAGCGGGATGCCGTCACGATCGGCGGCGCGGATCTCCCGTTCCAGGTAGTCGGCCGCCGCCGGACCGATCGGTCCGTCCCAGCGAACGGCCCGACACGCCGGGGATGACCCGACTTGGCCCTGCGCGATCGACAGGACGCCGACACTCGCGAGGAGGGCCATTGAAACGATACGCAGGATCGACAGCATCCGCGACATGTGGCCGAGTGTAGCAGGATGGAGGTGGTGGGATCCGCGTCAGGCGGCGTGTGGATCCTGGCGAACCGCGGCACGCGCCTGGGCTTCGGCCGCCGGGCCAACCTGGATGTCGGTGGCGGCATCGACGAGCACGTAGATTCGGGTGTTATTCGCCTCGACATCGGCCGGAAAGATGAAGAAACCCTCGCGTCCGGGCATGAAGGTGACCGAATAACCGCAAATCATTTCGCCGTCCTCGAACCGGACCGTCACCTTGCGACCCTGATTGGACAATCCGGGCGCAGCCAGAAAGCCGGGGATGTCCAGTCGTTCCGACCGCCCCTGAAAGTCCTTCACGAAGAACACGGCCTTGAGGTCCCTGCTTCGAACTTCGATCGCAGCCCCGCCCAGCTGGGGGAGCAGATGGAAGGACGGCCGGTTTGGAAAGAAGTCCTGCGTGGTGCCCTTCAGCACCTCCCCGCTCCGATACCGCACCACAATCTTGATGGGGTCGCCCATGACTTGACTCTCCGGGGTGGCCGGCCAGACACGTGGGCAGGTCGGCGAGGTTACTCGGCCCGATCGGCGCACGGGGCGCCTGACAGATCATCGGCCGGGGCGACCGACAATTAAGCCCGGAAGCACCGGTTTACGGCAGGAGTTGTCAGATTCTCTGCTGGAGTGCGCCATCCGCCCCAGCCGACCGGTCAAAGCCGGCCGATCCGGGGATCAGCTGCTGACGCGCTCGATAAAGCTGTCGTCCCGGGTGTCGATCTTGACGGCGTCACCGATCGAGAGGTGCTGGGGAACCTTGACGGTGATTCCACCCTCGAGGACGGCCGGCTTGGGACCACCCGAGGCCGTGGCTCCTTTCATGGGTGGATCGCACTCGACGATTTTCATCACGATCATCATCGGTACGTCGATTCCGATCACCTTTCCCTCGTAGTAGTTGGCCTGGATCATCATGTTTTCCTGGAGATACCTGGCCGCCTCGCCCATGGTCTCCGAGTCGAGATTGAGCATTTCGTATGACTCGGTGTTCATGAAGGTGAATTCGTCGCCCGAACGGTACATATACTGAAGTTCGTGCTGCTCGAGAAGGGCCCGATCAACCGAGTCGACCGAACGAAACCGGTGCTCGACCTGGGTGCCGGTCTTCACCTTCTGTAGCTTGGTCTGAACCATTCCCCGCCAGTTCCCGGGGGTGACGTGCATGACCATGGTCACGCGATGCAGTTCGCCGTTGTGGACGATGTGCATCCCGACCTTGAGCTGAGTTGCTGGAATTGGCATGGGTGAGGCCTCGTTATGATTCGATCAAAGATGAACGACGTGCGGGACCGGCTTGGCGGGCCACTCCTGAATCGCCTGCAGAATAGCAGCCGCATGCGATCGGCGTCAAAAAGTCGGGGCGGGAGCCCGGTGGACTCCCGCCCCGACGATGTCAACGTGCCAAAGCGGTTCGACGGACTTTGTCCGTCGAACGATCAGTCATAGTACTCCTGTCCGAGATGCGTGATCAGCTCCTCGCCTTTCAGGTGACGAAGGGTATTCTTCAACTTCATCATCTGAATGAAGAGGTCGTGCTCGGGGTAGAGGCCCGGGGCCGTCATCGGGCTCTTGAAGTAGAAGGAGAGCCACTCCTGCGTGCCGCGCATGCCGCATCGATGGGCCAGGTCCATGAACAGCGCCAGGTCCAGGACGATCGGCGCGGCCAGGATCGAGTCGCGGCACAGGAAATCGACCTTGATCTGCATCGGATAGCCGAGCCATCCGAAGATGTCGATATTGTCCCAACCCTCCTTGTTGTCGCCGCGTGGAGGGTAATAGTTGATCCGAACCTTGTGATAAATGTTGCCATACAGATCGGGGTACAGCTTCGGCTGAAGGATGTGCTCCAGGACACCGAGCTTCGACTCCTCCTTCGTCTTGAATGACTCCGGATCGTCCAACACCTCGCCGTCCCGATTGCCGAGGATGTTTGTGGAGTACCAGCCGGCGACGCCAAGGTATCTGGCCTTGAACATCGGGGCCAGGACCGTCTTGAGCAGCGTCTGGCCGGTCTTGAAATCCTTGCCGGCCAGAGGCAGGTGCTTTTCGCGCGCCAGTTCCTGGATGGCCGGAATGTCCACCGTGAGGTTCGGCGCACCGTTGGCGAATGGAACATCGCTCATGAGGCAGGCATAGGCATACACCATGCTTGGCGCGATGTCCGGATCGTTCGCCTTGAGCCCTTCCTCAAACGCCGCCAGGCTCTGATGAACCGGCTTTTCCGTCAGAAAGATCTCGGTGGAACCGCACCAGACCGCGACGAGGCGATCGCAACCGTTCGTTTTCTTGAAGGTGGCAATGTCATTGATGAGGGCCTGGGCTTTCTCGTACCAGTTCGCACCCGCCTTCACGTTCGGCCCGTCCAGCCTCTTCACATAATGCTTGTCGAAGACCGCCGACATCGGCTTGATCTTCTCGAGCATCGGCTTCAATTGCTGCAGGTGCTCGTAACCAAGCACGCCGGCCTTCTTCGCCGCTTCGTACGCGTTGTCGTCAAAGATGTCCCAGCCGCCGAAGACGATGTCCGAAAGGGAAGCCAGCGGCACGAAGTCCTGGATACGGGGGTTGCGATCGTCGGTCCTCTTGCCCAGGCGAATGGTGCCCATCTGGGTCATGCTGCCGATCGGCGGAGTCAATCCCTGTCGGATGGCCTCGACGCCGGCGATGGTCGTGGTGGCAACGGCACCCATTCCGGGGAGCAGGATCCCCAGTTTGCCGGTGGCGGGCTTGATGGTGGTCAACTTCGACATGGTCCGTAGCACCTCCGGGCCTTCCAGCGCTCCATGCAACCGGATCGGGCCGAGCAAAGAGTGCCCCCGGTCCGCTGGTGAGTCAAGTTTATCTAATTGATTATTGTAATAAGCATTTCTTATAATTGATTCATGGATTTCGAAACGCTTCGCTGCTTCCTGTCCGTGGCCGAATTGCAGAGCTTCACGGCCGCGGCACGCCGGCACTTCATTACGCAACCCGCCGTCAGTCTCAGGATGCGTTCCCTTGAGGAGGGGGTCGGGGCCCGGCTCATCGATCGGGCCGGACGTCGAGTCCAGCTGACGCCGGCCGGTCGCCTGTTCCAGGCCCGCGCGGAGGAGGCCCTCCGTCAGTTTGATCGCGGCCTGGCGGAGGTGGGCGATCTGCTGGGCCTCAAGCGGGGGCGATTGGTGCTCGGAGCCATCGATGCCGCCGGCATCGATCTCCTGCCCGCCCCGCTCAAGAAGTTTCATGGTCAGTGGCCGAACATCGAACTGGTCGTCCGGGTCGAATCATCGGGTCCCCTCGTCGAGGCGCTGGTCGCCGGCGAACTCGACTTCGCCATCGTCACGCTCCCGGTCGACCATTCCGGCCTGATCGTCGAGATGCTGGAGGAAGAACGCCTGATTCTGATCGGCCCCCCGGATGTCCCGGTCCGGGTGCGTTCCAGTCCGGCTCGATTGTTCTGCGCCATGCCGCTGATTGCCTACCCGAGGGGATCCGTAACGCGCGGTCTCATTGATGCGGCCCTCGAGCGACGCCACCTGGCTCCCCGCGTGGCCATGGAGCTTTCTCACCCCGAGGCCATCCGCGGGCTTGTCGAGGCGGGACTGGGCGCCGCAGTGCTTCCGCTGCGCGTCGTGGATCGGGGGGGGCCGTTGACGCGTGTTCCCGGCCTGTCGATAACCCGGCGACTTGGCCTTGTCCGGCGGGCGTCCGAGGAGCCGAGCCCCGCGGCCCTGGCCTTTCGGGAGATTGTCCGATCCATCCAGCGTTTGCGCCGACCGCGGGCGGGTATACTGGCGACATGATCGTCCCTGTTCGCTGCTTCGCCGGCCTGCGCGACGAGGTCGGCTCCCACGAGGTGGAAATCGAACTCCCCGACGGGGCCGACGTCGCCCGGCTCAAGCAAATTTTCGAAGAACGTTGGCCCAGGCTCGCCGGGCGACTCGGTTCGGTCCGGGTTGCGGCGAATCACGAATTTCTGGACGAAGATGCCGCCATCCCACCCGGCGCCGAACTTGCGCTCATCCCGCCGGTCAGCGGCGGGGCGGCGCCACTGGTTCCACCGGGTTCGGCGGCCTCCATGGCCGATGACATCCAGGTCGTTCTGACAGAAAAGCCGATCGTCCTGGACGACCTGATTGATTTTGTCCGTTGCCCCGAAGCGGGCGCCGTCGTGACCTTCATCGGCACCGTTCGGGATTTCTCCCGCGGCCGACCGGTCGTCCAACTCGAGTACGAGGCCTATGCCGCGATGGCGCGGTCGTGGCTGGAGCGCCTGGCCGCGGCGGCCCGTGATCGACATGCCGCCCGACGCATTGCCATCGTCCATCGCCTTGGCATTGTTCCGGTTTCAGGCGATTCGGTCGCCATCGCCGTCTCGTCCGCTCATCGCGCGGAAGCGTTCGACGCCTGCCGGGCCGTCATCGAGGGATTGAAGACGGATGTGCCGATCTGGAAGCGGGAGCGTTACGAGTCGGACGAGGTCTGGGTCGGCTGGGGATCGTGAGATTCCGGCCTGCGCGGGACTACTGGGGACGACCGAGCAGGATGTTGAGGCCGAAGCGATGAGTCGCACCCGGCCCTTCGGATCCATCGGCGGTCAGCGCATAGTCGAAGTTCAATCGCTTCCACTCGATGCCGATGCCGAACGTGGGTACCGTTCGTGATTCAACGCTGCCACCAAAATGCCGGAGGCCGGCCCGCCCGGCCAGGTGATGCTGCAGAAACCAGTATTCCCCACCAGCCGACAGGCGCGAGGGGCCGTCATCGCCATCCGAAAATGTGGCGTCGGCAGCCACCAGCGCGTTGGTGCCGATCGGGATGGAGAGTCCCACGCCGGACGTCACCGGCAGCTTCTCTCGGGAACCCCCTTCGGGGCTGACACTGGACAGCAGGTTTCGAGCCACGAGGCCCAGGTGCGCCCCGGCCGGCAGGTTGACACCGGCCCCGAACGACGCCGTGTAGCCACTCGATCCCACTCCCTCGACACCGCTGGAAGCCTTGAGAAAACTGACCGAGGAGCCGATTCCGACCCCTCCCCCCAACCCCGCCGCGAAGGAGACGGTTGGCATCAGCTCGGAGTAGCTGTCCTCACCCAGGTCAAGAAAAATCGAGGAGACCGACAGGCCCCATGCGGAGCCGCGTCCCAGGTCTTTTTCCAGGGTCATCCGGTTCTCTTCGAATTTCGGTTCGTAGTGAACCTTCTTCCAGGCCACCGACAGATAACTCCGCTGTGCCAGCCCCGCGTCGTACAGATCGTCATACGTGATGATGGCGCGCGTCCCGCGTATGAAGTAGAGCCCGGCCGGATTCCACCAGGCGGCCGTCGGATCAAGTGCCAGGGCGGTTCCGGCCCCGCCCATGGCCAGGATCCGGGGACCTGGCTCGACATCCGCGAAGGACGTGGTGGTGTGCGCGGCCCCGGCCTCATCGATCGGGAACGTAAGGCACAGACTGATCAGGACGGCGGGGATCAGGCGACGGTGGAACTTGTCGACGCGCGTCATCGACCAGCCGCCGGCGCCAGGATCATCGCCAGTTTTTCGGTGTGAATCCGGCCGTCGGGGAATTCCAAAGTGATCACGGCGATCAGTGGGCCGGAATTGAGCCTGTTGCCGGCCCCATCGGTGCCGTCCCAGGTCAGGGCATAGACGTCCCGGGGGGATCCGTCAGCCAGGACGCGGGCCAGGTCGCCTCCGAGTGTCCAGAGTTCGATTCGGAGGTTGCTGGCAGAGCGTTCCGTGCCCACCTGGATCCTCCCGCCGGGCCGGAAGGGCTTTGAAATCTCCACGAACATGGCCGTCAGGTAAATGACGCTGGCGGCTGCCGAGGCCTCTGATTGATTGCCGGCGTTGTCGCGACCGACGGCGACGAGGCTGTTCGTGCCTGGTAGCAGCGTGATGGTTGCCTCGAACCGGCCGTCCGCCATCACCGGAACCGTGATCACGGTCGTCTGATTGCGCCGGATGTCCACCTCGGCCGACCCCGGAGCCATTCCGGAGATGGCCAGGCTCGGTGTACGGACCGCTCCGGGCGGGGCGTCGAGGACCGGTTTGATTCCGGCCTCGGTGTCGATTCGGAGGCGGACCGTCGTCAGGCCCGACATGCCGCATCCCCGATCCCGCGCGACGATCGGAATCAGGTAATCGCCGTCGGGAAACGTGTTGGTCTCGCTCATCAGATAGGTCCACCGGTAGACATTGCCCGCCAGTCGAGCGCTCGTCAGCATCGTCGTATCGTAGCCGCTGTCCAGCGGGGAGAAATCTATCGTGACGGACAGGAGCGTGTCGGGGCTCTCCCACGTCGACTCGACAACGATCAGATCCCCGTTGCGGTAACTGCCGTCGGGGTTGTCCGGCGTCACGATGGAAACGAGTCGCGGCGGGTGATTCGACAGGCAAAACCGGAGCGCGTTGTAACGAGTCCGGTTTCCGGCCCGGTCATCCACAACGATCGGAACGACCAGGTTTGCGGCATCGGCGAGGGTGTTCTCCGCCGAGATCGTGTGCCGGATTTCGTAGGTACCGTCGCCCCGATCGATGATGTCCGTGCCGCCGGCAGGGTTGCTGTCGATCGTGCCGAAATTAGTGAGGAAATCGTAGTTCGGACCATCGGCGACGAGGTCAATGACGATCGTTTCGTTGTTCCGATACGTCGTGATGCCTCCGCGCACGGTCGCCGAGGTCAGGACCGGAGGAAGACGGTCGATGACCAGGGAGAGGGTGTCCGCCTCGACGCGGTTGGTGTCGTCATAGGCGCGGATGATGACGTCATACGTGCCGTCGGGCATGACGAACGGAGTGGTCCCTTCCAGGATGCCGTCAAAGTGCGGAATGAACTGGTTCGAGCCGGGCGGCTTCCTTTTGATGCGCTCGATATCGCCGATGCGCAGACTATCCGCAGATCTCTGGACGAATACCTCAACCCGGATCGTGTCAAAGGCCGCGACATGATAGGAGATGTCGGTGTGGTCCAGGATCCCGTCGCCGCTGCAAGTGGGACACTCACGGGGCGAGATGAACGATTCGGAGAGCATCGAGTTCTGAAGGAGAATCCGACGGCCATCATCAGCCGCCGGGAGTTGGCGCAAAGTTTCCGGCGAGAGCGGGGTGTTGGGACCGGTTCCTCCGACAGCCGGCAAGGCGAGGGCGACCAGCACGAGTACGGCGGCCAGGAGGGGGCGAACCAAATCAAACCACCGGCAGTTCGGTCGGGTCATCAGGTCCTTGTCCGGATGAGAGCATCGGAACCATACCGGGGCGTTCTCATCAAAGAGTCGTGGAGCGGTTCGCTCGAAACCCGGCGACTCTAGGAAGTTCCGGAGCCCAAGTCAACGCGGGTCGTGGCCCGGAGGTTCGGGAACCATGCCGGAACCTGGCGGCGGCGCCGGTGGCAACAACATGGCGCGCACCAGGCGGATCTGTCGGGCTCCCTGGAGTTCCGTGAGCCAGATTTCACCGGCAGTGAAGCCGGCGGGGCCGGCGC
>JAWXBZ010000231.1:0-5780 GCA_034440375.1 Candidatus Eiseniibacteriota bacterium | reverse complement strand
CGGCCTCGAGGCCGCCAATCAGGCATATCAGGATCCGGTCAAGCTGTGGCGCTGGCAGCTCCGCTGGTTCCGACCGCTGCGCAAGGCCGAGGTCCGGGTGGCCGTTTCGGCGCAGGGCGAGATCGTCGGCTTCCGCCGCGAGATCGAGGAGTCCGCGCCCGGGACGCGCCTCTTGTCCGGCGAGGCCCGACGGCTCGCCGAAACTTTTCTGGTCCGACATTCCGGTCTCACGCTGGACAGCCTCAACTTTGTCGAGACCTCGGCCATCGAGCGTCCCAACCGCCGCGATCACTCGTTCACCTGGGAGCGTCGCGGGCCGGGTTTCGGGTCGGCCACCATTCGACTCCAGGTTGACCTGCTGGGGAGCGAGGTCGGCGTTTTCCGCCAGTATCTCCGCGTTCCGGAGGCGTGGCTCAATGATTACAAGAGCCTCCGCAGCCAGAATGAGGCGGCCGGCACGGTGGCCACATTTCTCTACGCCCTGACCGGGATAGCTGCGCTGGTCCTGATCATCCGCTTCGCACGATGGAACGATATCCCCTGGCCCACGATTTCGATCTTCGCCGGCATTGGTGCAGCCCTGACTTTTTTCAATGGCCTCAATGCCATCCCGCTGGCTTTTTACGAATACGAGACCACCCAGAGCTGGGGAGCCTTCCTTGGCAATACGGTTGTCGGGGCATTCATGGGGGGCCTCGGCGTCGCCATCTGGATCACGCTGTTCGGCGCCGCCGGCGAGCCGCTTTACCGACGCGAGTTGCCGCGCCTCCCCTCGCTTTCGCGGTTCCTCACGCGCCGGGCCATCGGCACGAAGAGTTTTTTCAGTTCACTCATTCTCGGTTACACCCTGGTGGCGGCTTTCATGGCCTACCAGTGTGTCTTCTACGTCGTCGCCGCGCACTTCGGTGCCTGGGCGCCGGCCGAAACCCCCTACTCGAATCTGCTCAACACACAGTTTCCCTGGGTCACCGTCCTCCTGATCGGCTTCTTGCCCTCGGTGACCGAGGAATTCTCAAACCGGATGTTCTCGATTCCCTTCTATCGGCGGCTGGTCCGGAGCCGGTGGATTGCGATCATCCTGGCCGGTTTCGTCTGGGGATTCCTGCACGCGTCCTATCCCAATCAGCCGTTCTGGATCCGGGGCGTGGAGGTTGGCGTGGCCGGCGTGGTGATCGGGCTCCTGATGTATCGCTTCGGCATTTTTCCGCTTCTCATCTGGCACTACTCGGTCGATGCGATCTACACCTCGCTCTTGCTCTTGCGAAGCGGCAAGACCTACCTCGTCATCAGCGGCGCCCTGGCGGCCGGGGTCCTGCTGCTTCCGCTGTTGACGTCGATCGTGCTCTATCTGAGGCGGAAGGGATTCACGCCGGAGGACGACCTGACGAATGAGGCCGCCGGCCATGTGGAGGAGCCCCGGGCCGGCGAGTCGACGGCCGAGGTACACATCGCGGTGGCGCTCCGACGGGTTTCGCCGAAACTCGTGGCCCTGGCCATTCTCGCCGTCGTCGTCGCGGGCATAGTGGTCGCCTGGCCAACCGACTATCCGCCGCGGCGGCTGACGTGGCCCCTCGGACGTGAAAAGGCGCATCGCCTGGCCGGCGAGTTTCTGCAGGCTCACGGCGCCGATCCCGATTCGTTCCGAAGTGGCGTCATTCCCGTGCCGGGTTTTGATCGCTATCGAGATGACGGCAACAACCTCCCGCCCGATCTCAGCGATGCCGTCGCCCAGCGTTACGCCACCGAGACCGGCGGCCTCGCCGCGTGGGAAAGGCTCGTCGTCAGCAGCCTTCCGGCCTCGACCTGGGAAAGCCGCTTCGTGAAATCGGAGAGCCGACACGAATGGCGCGTGACGGTTAATCCCCGCACACGGCAGGTCGACAGTTTTCATCGAACACTCCCCGACGAGGACCCGGGGGCCGAGTTGACCGAGGAAGAGGCGCGGACCCGGGCCCGGGAACTCATCGTCTCCTTCGGCAGCGACCCGGCCCGCTGGCGCGAGATCGCGGCGCGGAGCGAGAAGCAAACGAATCGCCGTGATTGGACATTCGTTTTCGATGACAGTGCCTCCCGGGTCAATGGCGCCGTGCCACGGCTCACCACGAGCATCAAGGGGGGAGTCGCCGCCGGCTACGGCGTGACTCTCTTCGTTCCGGAGAACTATGTCCGACAGCGGACGCTGTCCACACCACTCTCCACCCTTCTGTTGATCGTGCGGCTGCTCGTCATGGGTGGACTCTTCGGCCTCATCGCCGTGGAGGTCGTCCGCGCCACCCGCAAGGAGCCGGTGCCGTGGCGTCGACTTGTCGGCATCGGGTTCCTGCTGGCCCTGCCCTCACTCCTGGCACAGCTCAACCGGCTGCCGGCTCTGGTCTTCAATTACCGCGCCGAGATCCCGTGGAACATCTTCCTGCTGACGGGAAGCATCGGACTGGCCCTCGGCGTGGTTCTCCAGGTGATGGCGGTGATCGCCGCGCTGGTGGCGCTGACCGCGGCCCGTCCCGGGTGGCGGGATGAGTTGCGATGGTCGGCCTGGCCAAAACAGGCGGGGCACGGACTGGCCGTCGCGGCCCTGGCCCTGGCGCTCGGCGTGACGGTTGACCGGCTTGAACTCATGGGACGATTGATGCGGCCCGATTTCTGGCCTGGCCCCCAGCCACCGGGTCTGCCCGGGTTTGACGCGATCGTGCCATTCTTTGACCTGATCTGGACGCCGGTCCTGGGTTCGATCATCGCGGGCGGCACCCTGGCCGGGCTGGCTCTTGTATTCCGAAACACCCTGACACGCACCGGCCCGCGGGTGGCCGTGGCGTTGCTGGCGGCCTGCGCACTGGGTCCGGATCATGTGAACAACGTGGGCGAGGCCGTCGTGCCCACCATGTTCGAGATCCTGGCACTTGGCGTGGCCATCCTCGTGGCATCGATGGCCGCCCGTGGCAACCTCCTGGCCTATCTCGCCATCCTGCCGCTGGCACTCGGCGGGCAGGACGCGCTGTTCGTTGCCGGACAACCGGGACCCGGGATGGCCCTCTCGGGCTGGTTGGCGCTGGGCCTCCTGGCCCTCCCGTCAATGCTGCTGGTCTTCGCGATCCTGCGGCGTCGGGCAGCGTAGACAGCACAGCGTCAAGCCGGCGCTCGGCCGCATGGCGTGAACCTGATATTCTCATAGCGCCGCTTGCGGCCGGTGCTCCCCTATTTGACCGGAGTGCGGATCCCGCGCCCCGATCCTGCTCATTCTCCCCAAAGGGCCGCCCATGACTTTGCGCCGATTCGGCACGAATTTTTTCCACCCGGTCTTTTTGCTCATCGCCCTGTCCACCGGCCGGCCGTTGATGGCCGCGGCGACGAGCCCGGTGGCAACCGCGTTGGGCCCGCTGCCGCTGGTCGAAATCGAGCTGGCGGATGATGCGATCGCGGCCCGACTGGCCGAACTTGGCCTCGACGTCATCGAGATTCATCCGGGTCGAACCGCCCGGGTGCTGGCCTGGCCGGGCGATGCCTTGATCATGACCCGTGCGGGCCTGCCGTGGCGCGTCATCGATCCCGATTACGGGCGGTCACTGGCTCGTGCCGCGGAAGCTGATGCCGGCAGGCCGGAAGCCGACACCGGGAGGATGGACCATACGATTGGTCGCGACCGGTTGACGCCACTCGCCATTCCCCCGCCCGGCTCCGGTTCCTTCGGCGGCTGGTACAGCCTGGCCGAGGTGTACGCCGTCATGGACAGCCTTGTCGTGACCTATCCCACCCTGTGCGACACCCTGCGAATCGGAACAAGCCGCCAGGCCAGGCCGATTCGCGCGTTCCGCATTACCGACGAGAGCCAGCCGGCCCAGTCGCGGCCCCGCGTGCTGTACACCTCGCTGACACATGCCCGCGAGCCGGGTGGCATGCAGGCGCTGCTCGCGTTCATGAGCCGGTTGATAGAGGGTTACGGCGTCGACCCGAACCTCACCTGTCTCGTCAATTCCCGTGAGCTCTGGTTCGTGCCGGTCGTGAATCCCGATGGATACGAATACAACCGTCAGACCTGGGTCAGTACCGGCGCGTTCGGCCTCTGGCGGAAGAACCTGCGCGACAACAATGGTGATTTCACCATTACAAGCGCGGACGGGGTCGACCTGAATCGCAACTTCGGCTTCCGATGGGGTCATGACAACATCGGCTCCTCCCCGACCGCCTCGTCCCAGACCTATCGCGGCCCATCGTCCTTCAGTGAACCCGAGACGCGGGCCCTGCGCGATTTCGCCAATGCGCGCGGCTTCACGACGGCGGACAACTATCACACCTACGCCGAGATCTGCATCTATCCGTGGGGCTATATCGCCCCCGCCTGCCCGGACTCCACTTTTCTGACCCGGATGGCCGAGGAAATGCAGGCGGAGGCCGGCTACGCGTATGGCACGCCCGGGGATCTGCTGTACACGGTGAACGGCGACGCCAACGACTGGATGTACGGCGAGCAGGTCACGAAGCCGAAGATCCTGCCGGTCACCATCGAGGCGGGTGATGACAACGACGGCTTCTGGCCGCCGGCCTCGCGGATCGTGCCTCTGGCCCGTGAGCAGCATCGGGCCAATGTCGTTCTGGCCTATGCGGCCGGAACGTGGGTCCACGCCGACACCGCCCGGATCGTCACGGACGACAGTTCGTGGCATCCGGGAAACTGGGCGGATATCAGGGTGCGACTTCGGAATGACGGCGTCCTGGCCTCGACCGGAGCCGTGACGGCCACCGCGTCCACCGGCGTTCCCGGAATCACCGTGCAGGATGCCTCCTGCCAGTGGCCGGTAATCCCGCCGGGGGGCAACCTGGATCCGGACGATCCTGCCGACTTCTTCCGCCTCCTCGCCTCCCCGTCGGTCCTGCCGGGAACGCGGGTGCCCGTCGTCCTCGACATCATCGACCAGGGGAGCTACGTCCACCGTGACACGATCGAGGTGACGGTCGGGACTCCGCTTGTCGTCATGAGTTCGGACGGGGCGTCGATGGCCGGCTGGACGCCCACCGGAACGTGGGGCATTCAAGTCATCGCGGGAAACGCCGTGCTGTCGGATTCACCGTCGGGAAAATATGCGAATGGCGCGACGACGACCTTGACCCGGACCGCCGACCTGGATCTGTCCGGCGGCACCAACCCCGTGCTGACCTTTCGCACACTCTACGATTTCGAGCGGGGATTCGATGCCGGACGAGTCGAGGTGTCGACCAACGGCGGGGCGAGCTGGACAATACTTCGGGGCCGCCTCGGTCGCCCAGGAAAGGGGAGCGGCGGCGCCTACGGTGGCAGCACGCAGGAACTGGAAAAATCGATCTACGACGGCACGCAGCGGATCTGGGGTGACGAGTTGATCGACCTGTCGGCGTATCAGGGACTGACCAATATTCGCCTTCGCTTTCGACTGACCAGCGATTCCAGTCTGAACCGAGACGGATGGAAAATTGACGATGTGGCCGTTCGGATCTATCCGATCGATGTGGCGGGCGTGGCAGATGGCCAATTGCCGGGTCAGCCCGGCGTCGTTCCGGGCTTGATCGATGGGGAGGGCGCCGGGCCGCACCTGGCCGCCATCCATCCGAATCCGGTCGGACGCTCCGGCGCCCGGATCATGGCAGAGTTTCCAACGAGCAGCGCGTACCGCCTGGTCGTGTATGACATCCAGGGACGGCTCGTTGAAATCGTCTCCGAGGGGATCAGTGCGGCGGGGACGCGGGAGTTCTTGTGGCGGGGAGCGGGCGCTGGTGCTTCAGGGGGTGGGAGCCCGTCCGGTGGAGGCGGG
>JAWXBZ010000230.1:0-4857 GCA_034440375.1 Candidatus Eiseniibacteriota bacterium | reverse complement strand
GCGTCGGGCCCGACGCCGATGATCCTGTTGCCATCGACGATGACGACGCCGGGGCTCGACAGCGAGGCGCTCGTGCCGTCAAAGAGCCAGCGGGCCTTCAGGACCAGCGGTTCGGCGGCGGCGGCCAGTGGAAGGCCGTTGACATAGATAGACAGGACCATAAGAATCCAGCCCACTGGTGTTCTCCGATGCATGAACCACTCCCCTGGAACGCTTGGTAAGGCCGGTGAATTCCCTGACGAGTCGGCACTATACCGTACCGTTTTGCCGCGGCGGTCGATAAATGCCGGATCGCACCCGGGGGATCCGACCGGCAACGGTGGACCTGGACCGGGAGAAATCGCGCGAGTCGGGCTTCGACCATCACCTGGTCAAACCAGTCGACCCAGCCAGGCTGCTAAACCTGATATCTTCCCTGCAACCTTCTCAAACTGGTGATTGACGCCACGGAGGGCTTTCGGCTCCAGCCGTTTACGAGGTCGCGGTGAACGATTCATCCGATTCCGGATCACTGCCGCCCGAGGATGCGGCGGCGGTCATCGACAGGCTCCGGTCCGAGCTCGCCACCCGCGAGGAGATACTGGCCGTGGTGGCCCACGATCTGCGCAGCCCGCTGAACGTCCTGACCATGGGAATGGAAATCCTGCGGCATACGATGCCGGCGGGCAACGACAAGAATCTCGAACGAATGCGCCGCGCGATGGCCGCGATGAACGACCTGGTCACGAACCTGGTTGACATGTCACACCTTGGCAACAGCCGCGCCCCCGCGAGCATTACCATCGTATATGCGGAAATTCTGCTCCGCGATGTCCTCTCGATCCAGAAACCGGTCCTGCAGCGTTGCGGCCTGAACATCGAGGTTGAGACCAGGAGTGGACTTCACCCCTTGTCGGCAGATTACGAGCGGCTCCTGCGGGTATTTGCGGATCTGATCAACCACGCAGTCCGGAAGGCGGAAGCGGGCAGCACCATCCGGCTTACCGCCCGAAATGTCGAGGGCCTGGATCTGCCGATGGGTGCCTCCCGGGGCGTGGAATTCAGCGTGAGCCACGTCGGGGAAACGGTACTCGAGACGGCCAACGACATGAACCTGAGCACGTTTTTCCGCCTGCCACCGGCCGAACGCCAATTAGCCGACCTGGGCCTGGCCATCGCCCGCTCCATCATTGAAGCCCACGGCGGACGCATCCTGAACTCGCGACAGCCGGAGGGCGAGCCGATCATCCGCTTCTGCCTGCCTTCGCCCGGAGCAGGTTGAGCGCGCTCCCTGCCTTGAACCACTCGATCTGTTCCGCGTTGAGCGTCTGGTCGAGGGTAATGTTGTCGGTCGAGCCATCAGCGTGGTGCAAGGTGGCGGCAACTGATCTGCCGGGTGCCAGATCGGTCAATCCGGCCAGGCTGATGCCATCGTCCTCCCTGACCCGGTCGTAGTCCGCCGGATCGGCGAAGGTCAGCGGCAGGACCCCCTGTTTCTTCAAGTTCGATTCGTGGATGCGGGCGAACGAACGGACGATGATGGCCGCGGCGCCCAGGAAACGGGGTGACATGGCGGCGTGCTCGCGACTCGAGCCCTCACCGTAGTTTTCGTCTCCCACCACGACCCATGGAAGGCCTGCCGCCTTGTACGCGCGGGCCACCTTCGGGATTGAGAGACCGATCTCGCCGGAGAGGTGATTGCGGGTTGTTCCAGCATCACCGGTGAATGCATTGACCGCGCCGAGGAACATGTTGTCGCTGATTCGATCCAGGTGGCCGCGGAATCGCAACCAGGGACCGGCCGGCGAGATGTGATCGGTCGTGCACTTCCCCTTCGTCTTGACGAGGATGGGGAGTCGATCGAAGTCCACGCCGTTCCAGGCCGGGAACGGCGCGAGAAGCTGCAGGCGCTCACTGGTCGGCGACACAGCCACATGGACATTCGCGGCATTTGCGGCCGGCGCCAGGTATCCCGTGAGATCGGGAATGAAACCGCCCGGCGGGACCTCGGGCGCGGGCTTCGGCGCCACGAGCTTGAAGGGGCCGTCAGCGCCCTCAAGGTCGTCCGTCAGCGGGTTGAAGGAGAGCCGCCCGGCCAGTCCATAGGCCATCACGATCTCCGGACTGCCGATGAAGGAGAGTGTCTCGCGATTGCCGTCGTTGCGGGCCGGAAAATTCCGGTTGAAGGACGACACGATCGTATTCTTCTCACCCTTCTTGATCTCATCGCGTCGCCACTGGCCGATGCACGGGCCGCAGGCATTGGCCAGCACCGTGGCTCCGACCGCTTCCAGCTCACCGAGCTGGCCATCACGCTCGATGGTGGCCCTCACCTGCTCCGAACCTGGCGTCACCAGGAGCGGCGTTTTCATGCGGGCACCGTGGGCCCGGGCCTGCCGTGCCACATCGGTCGCACGCTCGATATCCTCGTACGAGGAATTGGTGCACGAACCGATCAGCGATACGGCAATGTGGTCGGGATAGTCATGCTCCCTGACCGCATTGGCCACCTGCGAGACTGGCCGGGCCAGGTCCGGCGTGTGGGGTCCCACCAGATGCGGCTCGAGCGTCGACAGGTCGATCTCGACGATCTGGTCATAGAAGTTACCGGGATCCCGTTCCACCTCGGCATCGGCGACCAGGAGATGGCGGTACTTCTCGGCCAGTGCCACCAACGCCGCACGTTCGGTGCTGCGAAGATAGATTCCCATCCGATCGTCCCAGGGAAAGATCGAGGTCGTCGCGCCCAGCTCGGCGCCCATGTTGCAGATGGTTCCCTTGCCGGTGGCCGAGATGGAGGAAACGCCGGGCCCAAAGTATTCGATGACCCGGTTCGTCCCCCCCTTCACGGTGAGGACGCCGCACAGATACAGGATGATGTCCTTTGGCGCCGTCCAGCCGCTCAATGCGCCACTCAGACGCACGCCGACGAGCAACGGATGCTTGACCTCCCACGGGAAGCCGGCCATCACATCCACGGCATCCGCTCCGCCCACGCCGGACGCGAACATGCCAAGCCCGCCGGCATTGGGCGTGTGGCTGTCGGTTCCGATCATCATTCCGCCCGGGAAGGCATACTGCTCCAGCAATACCTGGTGGATGATCCCGGCGCCCGGCTTCCAGAATCCGATGCCGTACTTCGCCGAAATCGTGCGCAGGAACTCGTACACCTCGTGGTTCGCCAGCCGCGCCTCGTCCATGTCCTTTGCCGCGCCGACATGGGCCTGGATGAGATGGTCGCAGTGCACCGTGGTCGGCACGGCGGTTGTGTTTTTGCCGGCGTGCATGAATTGAAGCAGCGCCATCTGCGCCGTGGCGTCCTGCATGGCGACGCGGTCCGGCTGGAGCATCAGGTAGCTCTTCCCGGCGTCCAGTTCCTGCCCGGCCGGGTCGTCCAGATGGCCGAACAGGATCTTCTCCGTGAGCGTGAGGGGACGATTGAGCCGGCGACGAACGATCGAGAGCCGCTCCTCCATCCGGCGGTAGACGCCCTCGACGAATTCGGGGGTGGTGTCGACCGTAGTCATGGGGAATCTGCCTTTCCCTGGGGTCCGGCGCGCATACGCTCTGCACTGGGCGGTTCGGCCCGGACATCGTGCGGATTGGTTTTCGCCGCGAACTATAGCGCAGTGGGGGGCTGCGGCGAAGTCGACTCTCTGGACCCGCGCCGCATCGATCACGCCCTCGGCCTCTTCCCTTGACACCCGTGTACCACGAATGGCCGCGTTGCAAAGCCGGACGATCTGCTGATTGGGTAATTCCCTAGAAGAGGCCGAATCTCGCATACCAGGCGCGAATGCGTGTGTAGAAGACCGGGTTCTGGACGAAGCCCAAGTGTCCTGCGCCAGGATAGACCCACAGCTCGTACGGAACGCCGTTGGCGTCGAGGATCGATGCCAGTCGCTGGTCGGAGCTGAGGGGGTTGGTTTCATCAGGATCGCCGTGGTGCATGTTGTATGGAGTCCGAACTCCGGCAGCCACGCTCGGGGACGGTGCGCTTGGGGGCGACCCGCTGACAGGATCCTGCACTCCCGCAGCCACATGGGAGGCGACACGAAAGGCGGACGGATACGTCGCCACTGTCGCTGTTGTGACGAACCCGCCATTGCTGTAACCGTGCGCGGCCACACGGTTCATGTCGACATAGCCCAGGCTTGAGAGAATTTCCAGCACCTTTCGCGCACGCAGAATGTTCGACTGGGTGGCGCCGCGTTCGCCGTTCGTACCCGGCAACCCAAGCGGCGCGCCGGTGTCGGTGGCGTGCGTATAGTTGGTCGCGATGCCGACCAGGCCCCAGGTCACCATTTCCGTTGCTGCGGGAAGCATGGCCAGGGCGTTTTGAAAGCCACCGTGACTCAAGATGACGGCCGGAAACGGCCCTTGGCCGGGCGGCTTCAGCAAGATTCCCCGCAGGTCATACGCGACTCCGTCAGTCGTCGCCCTGTAGGTCCACCTCGCACCCGAGGACGACTCCGGATCGCCGGCAAGCTGAAACGCGGGTCCGCTCGGCGTTGTGGGTCCCCCTCCGCATCCGAATAACACGGACGCAACCAACAAGAGCCGGCATGCTCGCCAATTCATGTGGATGGTCTCCATTTTTTCGCGTTTAGGATCAGATTGGCACTTGGCGGTCATGGCGTCACGTTCCCTGGTGATTCCGAGGACTAACGTCATGCCGTTGAGCGGCCGGCGGCCGGTCCGCTCCAACGGCAGGTTATGTGTCGAACCCCATCACATCTCCTGCTTTAGCAGGTTACCGAGGTTGGACAAGGGACGCCCGAGTCTCGCCTCTGCGGCTTTACGCGCACGTGTCTTCTCTTGGGAGTCCAATTCTTCTTCCAGCGTGCCAATGTCCCGGATCATGCTTTGCTGGACTAG
>JAWXBZ010000229.1:0-28762 GCA_034440375.1 Candidatus Eiseniibacteriota bacterium | reverse complement strand
GATCAGGATGCGACTGGCGATCTGGCTGACCTCCGGCAGGATGTGGGTCGACAGGATGATCGTGCGCGATCCGGCCAGGCCTCGGATCAGATCGCGCACCTCCACCACCTGTGCCGGATCGAGTCCGACGGTCGGTTCGTCGAGGATCAGCACCGGCGGATCGTTGATCAACGCCTGGGCCAGGCCGACGCGCTGCCGGTAGCCGCGGGAGAGTCGCCCCACGATGCGTTGCCGGACGCCGGTCAGACCACATTGCTCCAACACCCGTGACATGGCGTCCTGTCGGCCGCGCCGGGGCACCCCTTTCACATCCGCCACGAGTCCCAGGTAATCGGTCACGCTCGACTCGCGATAAATCGGAACGCTCTCCGGCAGATAGCCGATTCGCCGCCGGATGGCCAGCGATTCCCTCCCGGCGTCGAGCCCATCGATCAGCACCGTTCCCTCACCCGGCGGCATGAAGCCGGTCAGGATGCGCATGGTGGTTGTTTTGCCGGCCCCGTTCGGCCCGAGGAAGCCGAGGACCTCGCCTCGGGCCACTGAAAACGTGAGGCGGTCGATGGCGCGATTGGGGCCGTAGGATTTGCTGAGCGACTCGACGCGTATCATCGGTGAGGAGTCACCGGTATCCGCGCACCAGGCGCTGGCCGGCCTCGATCAGGGTGGCGTGCTGCTTGGGGAAACAGAAGCGAATGATGGTGGCGCCGTCGACTGGATTGTTGAAGAAGGAGGATCCCGGCACCGGCGCCACGCCAACTTCCGTGATGAGATGGTGGGCGAAGGCGGTGTCGTCTCCCCGGAAGTCGAGATCGGAAAAATCGGCCATGATGTAGTAGGCCCCCTGCGGCCGGTTGGCCTTGAGCCCGGCGGCCAGCAGCCCGTTGTGCAGGATGTCGCGACGTTCGACGTAACCGCGGCGAAGATCCTCGTAGTAGGAATCGGGAAAGTCGAGGGCCGTGGCCGCCGCCGCCTGGAGCGGGGCCGGCGCGCCGACGGTCAGAAAATCGTGCGTTTTCCGAATCGACGCGGTCAGATCAGCCGGCGCGATGATATAGCCGACGCGCCAGCCGGTCACACTGTAGGTTTTGGAGAGCGCGTTGATCGTGATGGTCAACTCCCGCATGCCGGGAAGTGTGGCCAGCACGACGTGTTCCGCCTCGTCGTACAGGATGTGTTCGTAAATTTCGTCGGTGATCGCCAGAACGTCGTGCTCACGGCACAGGCCGGCGATGATGTCCAGTTCCGCGCGGCTGAAAACCTTGCCCGTCGGATTGTTCGGCGTGTTGATGATGATGGCTCGTGTGCGCGCGTTGAACGCCCGGGCCAGGTCATCGGGATCAAAGCTCCAGTCCGGGGCCCGGAGCGAAACGAAACGGGGCACCGCGCCCGAAAGGATGGAGTCGGGGCCGTAATTCTCGTAGAACGGCTCGAAAATGATCACTTCGTCGCCCGGATCGACGACGGCCAGCAGGGTTGCGATCATCGCTTCCGTGGCACCACAGGTAACGGTGATTTCCCGTTCGGGGTCGACTATAAAGCCACCGAACCGGGCAAATTTTCGGGCGATGGCCTGCCGACACTCCCGGGCACCCCACGTGATGGCGTATTGGTTCATGTCATCGCGGATGGCTTGCACCGCCGCTTCCTTGAGCGCGGCCGGCGCCGGAAAGTCCGGAAAACCCTGGGCCAGATTGATCGCGCCGTGCTGGCTGGCCAGCCGGGTCATCTCACGGATGACCGACTCGGTGAACCGGGCCGCCTTGATGGAACCGCGCGCCTTCACAAAGCGCCCCCCCCCGCCGTGCGTCGGGATCATGAATTGTCTCTCCGTCAGGGATTGGTGATCGGATCGGCGGGTTCGAGGGGAACTCCATGAGCCGCCGCCCACTCCTGCGCATGTGTCATCCGGTCGAGGGTCTTGGGATGAGTATACAGAAGGGCCTCGATGAAGGGCGGCGGTACGACGTCCGACAGGTTGGTGCGGGCCAGGCTCACCTCAACCTTCAACTGGGTGACCGGATCCCGGGTCAGATCGAGCGCAAACTGATCCGCCTCTCTCTCGAATTTCCGACTGATGCCATTTTCCAGGGGCATCGCCAGAAAGAGGCCGAGCCAGTACAGCAGTACATAGACGGGTGCCGCCGCGGGGTCGAGCGGTCCGTTGATTCCGAACCAGCGATGGCGGACAAAGTGCCCCGTCAGCGCCTGGAAGAGCAGAAGGCCGACGCCGAGTCCAAGTGTTCCCAGGACGAGGCCCAGGACGATGTGATTCCGGGCCCAGTGGCCGACCTCGTGGGCCAGGACCAGTTCCGACTCCTTCGGAGTCAGTTTCTCGATCATCGTGTCGAACACGACGATCCGTCGCGTCGGGCCGATGCCCGTGAAGTAGGCGTTGACGGCGGTCGTTCGACGACTGGCGTCGCTCACCAGTACCTCCTGGGCCGGCACGCCCCCCTTCCTGGCCAACTCCAGGAATGAGGCGGACAACTTCGGATCGACGAGCGGGGTGAACTTGTTGAACAATGGATCGATGACCAGCGGCACCAGCAGGATGAGGATGACTCCCCCGGCACCGGCCAGGAGCGTGGCCGGCAAGGGCCAGATCCGCGGCATCCTCGCAATCAGGAAGAAGAGCACGGCTCCCACCAGTGCGGTGAACGGCCAGTCGAGGAGAATCGCTTTGGCCCAATCGAGAAGCCAGCTCCCAATTCCCTGCGTCGACAGGCCGACGCGCCGGGCGTTGTCCCAGGCGGCCAGCCCGAATGGCAGATGAACCAGATCGAGGATGGCGAGCGTTAGGACCAATGCCGCCGTCATTCCAACAACGCCACCGGTCCCGGGGAGCAGGCGGAGGTACCGATGCCAGCCGGCAACGATAACCAGGACGAGAAGCAGTCCGATGAATCCCTTGCGAAAGAAGTAGCGGCCGTATCCGTTCGAGCGGTAATCCTTTCCCTTCTGGATCAGGTCACCGTCCCAGTTGGCGGCAGCGCGCTGTTCGAGGGCCGGCCGTGAGGGGCGCCAGAGGGTGCCGGCCCGTGACCATGGCAGCATTCCGAGGATCAGGAAGGCCGCGGCGAGAATTGCCACGGCCACGAGGAAGGGGCCACCCGGCAAAGGCGGAAGAAATTTGGCCGGAGTCACCTGGGCCCCAGCGCAAAACCGAAAAGTCCGGCACCGACGATGGCCAGCGCCGGATGCACATGAAAACCGAGAAGGGCCACGAGCGTGGCCCCGCCGATCAGGACGGGGCGCCACCCCCCCATGGAGGCGGGCCATACTTCGACGATCGTGGCGATCAACAACGCAACGGCGGCCGGGCGCAGTCCGGTCATGACCGACTGCATCCATGGCGCCTCCTTGAAACGGAGGTAAACCCCGGCCACCAGAAGGATGAGCACGACCGTCGGGAAAGCCATGCCGATCGTCGCGGCCACCGCGCCGGGCACCCCGGCCACGCGATAGCCCACATAGCCGGACAACTTGGTGGCGATGGGTCCGGGGAGAGCATTTCCCATGGCGAGGGCATCAAGGAACTCGATGTCGGTCAACCATCCATGGCGGATCGTTTCGGCGCGGATCAGGGGGATCATGGACGGGCCGCCCCCCCAGGCCATGAGGCCCGCCCGGGCAAAGACGAAAAAAACTTCGAGGATGGCTTTCAACTCGACCATTGGCTTTTCTCCACCGGCGTCATCGGCTCGGAAACCCGGTCAACCGCGTGCGCGCCCGGTGCAGGCGTTCCTCGACGACCGCGACGCCGATGCCGGGACCCGTCGGCACCGCCAACGTGCCATCCGCTTCCAGCCGGAATGGCGGATCGATCAGATCCTCCTTCCAGTAGCGGTCGCTGGCGGAGATATCTCCGGGCAGGAGGAAATTGGCCTGCGAGGCCATCGCCACGTTGTGCGCCCGTCCAATGCCGGTTTCCAGCATTCCCCCGCACCATACCGGCAATCCGGCCCCCTGGCAAAGATCGTGGATGGTCCGTGCGGCACGATGGCCACCGACCCGGCCCAACTTGATGTTGACCACCCGCCCGCTCCCGAGTGCCAGCGCCGAACGGCAGGCCGCCGGTCCGTCGATGCTTTCGTCCAGGCAGATGTCCGTGGCCAGGAGACGCTGGAGCCGGGCGTGATCGACCAGGTCGTCGTGTGGCAACGGTTGCTCGAGATAGGTCAGTCGATACCGATCGAACTCCCGAAGATGGTCCATGTCGCGCGCCGTGTAGGCCGCGTTGGCATCCACCGTCAGCGGCATCGAGGGGTATCGGCCACGGACTGCCTCAAGAACGTCCACATCCCAGCCCGGTTTGACCTTGAGCTTGATCCTTTGATACCCCCGGTCGTGGAACTGGTCAATGCGTTCGAGCAGGGCCTCGATCGAGGACTCGATGCCGAGGCTGACACCGACCGGCACACGTGCCCGGGAGCCGCCAAGATAGTGAGCCAGCGACTCGGCGCGAGTCGTGGCGTCCCAATCCAGCAGCGCCCCCTCGAGCGCCGCACGAGCCATCGGATGCCCGCGCACCCAGCCGGTGGCCGCGAGGAAGTCATCCGGCGTGGCCCAGCGGCCCGGGCCCGACCCATCCCCGCTCAGCAGGGTCGGTATCAGGAAGTCCGTCATGAGATGCCGCGCCGTTTCGAGGGTCTCGCCCGAGAAATTCGGTCGGTCGTGCGCGGTCAGTTCACCCCAGCCGGTCACACCATCGCCGGACACCTCGACCAGCATGGTTTCACGCGTCGTCGTCACGCCGAACGAGGTACGAAAGGGAAAGAGCAGCGGCAGGGCGATGTCATGCAGACGCACGCGGTCGATGGTCATCATCAGGCGTTTCCCGAATGCGGGGGACGCAGGCGATAGTATCCGTGCCCGACACCCGCGGTGGTTGGCGCCTGAAAATCGACACCAACAAGTCCAAGGGCGAACGCCGCCTCGAAGGCCTCGCGGAGCGACATCCGCCAGGCGAGCGCCTGGCCCGGAGCCTCTTCACGGATGGGCTGAAAGGGGATCGGAACAGGGATCCAGTATTCAGAGTCGGGTAGCGGGGGTTGATACTCGCCCGGCCCGGCCAGCGGATCCTGGCTGGAGGCAACGAACCCGACAAGGCCGCGAGGCAATTCATGAGGTTCCGGTCCGGTCGATTCAACGTCCCGGGTCAAATCCCATTCGGCGCGCAATCGGTCGGTTGGAATCCCAAGATCGAACCGGCTGGTTCGGGCCCCGTAGAAATCGCGATAGTAGTGGCAGACACGCGCGCCGAGTCGGTGCAGGTTGAGAGCGGCATTTCGTCCTTCCAGCGGATCGAAAGTCCATTCCATCCGGCGGTCTCCCAGGGCGAGGGCGGCGGCCTTCTGGGCCAGTTTCAACCGAACACCGAGTCCCCGCCCGCGCCATTCCGGATCGACCGCCAGCATTCGGCTGTACTGGTAGGTTTGCCCCTCGCGCCGGCCGACCATCGAGAAGACAAAGCCGACCATCCGGCCCCCGTCCCGGGCGCCGAGAACGATGCCACCGTTTTCGCGGGCCGCGATGACTTCCGTGACCGGCACCAGATCACGGTCCTGTGCCTGCCACACCTTTTTTTGCAGATCGACAGCCGCCTGAATGTCGGCGACGGTGGTAAGTGGATGAATCAGGGGGAGGGACAACGCGCGGCGCCCCTAGCCCAGCGCTTTCGGCAGGACCGACAGCAGCTCGTCGATCTGAACGTCGGCCACCGTGAGCGAGAAGCGGAACCACCCTTCGCCGCGGGCCCCGAAGCCGGTCCCGGGCATGACAACGACACCGGAGTTTTCCAGCAGGCGTCGGGCAAACCCGGCCGAGCTTTCCCCGGCCGGTACGCGCGTCCAGATGTAGAACGCTCCACGCGGGCTCATGGCATCCAGGCCGAGCGCGCGGAGCGCCGGCACCAGCCGGTCCCGCCGACGCTGGTAGATGGCCAGGATGTCGGCCAGTGCAGACTCACCCTGACGGTAGGCGATGGTGGCCGCCACCTGCACGGGCTCGAAAACGCCGGAATCGATCTGCGTCTTGACCGTGGCCAGCGCCTTGATCGCCTCCGGATTTCCCACGGCGAAACCGATGCGCCAGCCGGTCATGTTGAACGTTTTCGACAGGGAGTGGAACTCGATGCCGACATCCTTTCCGCCTGGAAGGGAGAGCAGGCTGGGCGGACGCCAACCGTCGTAGCCGACCTCGATGTAGGCCGCGTCATGCATCAGGAAAACGTCGTGCTTCTTCGCCCAGGCAATGAGCCGCTCAAAGAACTCACGATCGGCCGTGGCACCGATCGGATTGTTCGGGTAATTGACGATCATCATCCTGGCCCGATCCGCCAGGGCGGGATCGATGGCCGAGAGGTCGGGCAGCCACTGGTTCTCATCGGACAGCGGCACGAGCGCCACAAGGCCGCCGGCGAAACGGATTGAGTTGACGTAGACGGGATAGCCGGGGTCGGTGACGAGAACCAGATCACCCGGATCAATGAGGGCCAGGGGGAGGTGCGAAATACCCTCCTTGGAGCCGATCAGTGCGAGAACCTCGCTGTCGGGATCGGCAAGGACGCCGTGCCGCTTCTCGCACCAGTCGGCGGCCGCCTGGCGAAACGACTTCATGCCGGCATAGCCGGGGTAGCGATGGTGACGGGGCAACCGGGCGGCCTCGATCATCGCCTCGACGATGAAGGGAGGCGTCGGCTGGTCGGGGTCACCGACTCCGAAATCGAGAAGACGGTGTCCCTCATCGAGCATCCGGCGCTTGACCCGGTCAATCTCGGCAAACATGTACGGTGGAAGATCGAGCACCCGCCGGGCTGTCAGACTCATTGCGTCAACTCCTTGAGGGCTGCCCCGGCCAGGACCGCTTCCATGTCATGAACTCCCGGCGGCGCGGCCACCGCAAACCGGGCCGCCGCCAGCGCCCCGTCGGCGAATACATCACGAGACAGGGCCCGATGAGTCAGCGTCAATCGCTCCCCGCCGAATGCCAGTTCCACCTGATGCTCCCCGACCACTTCGCCTAACCGGAGCGAATGCATCTCCGCCGGGCGCCCGATGGCCTCGGCCAGCCGTTGGGCCGTGCCGCTGGGACGATCCTTCTTGTACCGGTGATGCGTTTCCACGATGGCCGCGTCGGCTGAAGGCAGAAGGCGCGCGGCCTCGCGAACCAGGTAGGTCAGGAGTGGAATTCCCAGCCCCATGTTCGGCGCCCACACAACAGCTACGGTCATGGCCAGTTGTGCTAGTCCGCTCCGGTCGTCATCCGAAAGCCCGGTGGTGCCGCTTACCAGTGGATGTCGCCGATCGATCAGGATTCCGAGAAGTTCCGGCATCGCCGACGCGAGGGAAAAATCGATGACGACCGCGCCCGGGTGGGCATCGAGCTGCGCCTTGAAGTCTCCGGGATTCCGGGCATCGACCAGGCCCGCCACGCCGAACTCCCCCGGCCGCTCGGCCGCTCGAAGGCGGAGGCACCGCCCCATTCGCCCCGAGGCGCCATGCAGCAGGATCTCGATCATGATGCCGGTTGCCTGACTCCGCCAAAGACAGCCTCGGCGATCTGAATCGCATTGAGCGCCGCGCCCTTCAGGAGATTGTCCGCAACGACCCAGAAGACCAGTGCCTTCTCGTCGGTTGGATCGATGCGGAGGCGCCCGACGAACACCGGATCGAGCCCGCTGGCGGAACGCGGGGTCGGGAATCGTTTCGCCCCCGGATCGTCTTCGACGACGACACCCGGGAAGGCGGTCAGCGCGGCCCGGGCCCCGGCCACATCGACGGGCCGGTCGAAGCGCGCCCAGACGACCTCCGAGTGGCCCCGATGCACCGGCACGCGCACGCAGGTGGCCGTGACCGGCAGGTCGGGCAATTCCAGAATTTTGCGCGTTTCGTCGACCATTTTCCATTCTTCCTTGGTGTAGTCGAGCCGGTCGAACTCGTCGACCTGCGGCACGAGATTGAAGGCGATGGGCCGGGGAAACTTCTCGGGTGCCGGCTCGTCACCGGCCAGGAATCCGCGAGTGCCCGAATCAAGTTCGTTCATGGCCTGGCGGCCGGCGCCCGATGTCGACTGATAGGTGGCGACAATGACCCTTGAAAGGCCGAATTGCCGGTGGAGCGGGGCCAGGGCCATCACCATCTGGATGGTGGAACAGTTCGGGTTGGCGATCAGAGCCGGCGGGGGTGGCACGCGATGGCCGTTGATTTCCGGGACGATGAGCGTCGTTCCAGGATCCATCCGGAAGGCACTCGAATTGTCGACAACCAGGGCGCCCGCGGCCACCGCCCGTGGCCCCCACTCGCGGCTGACCGTGGCGCCGGCCGAGAAGAGAGCCAGCTGTACGCCGGCGAATGAACTCGCCTCCAGCGCCTCGACGACGATTTCCCGGTCTCCGAATGGGATGGTCCGGCCGGCCGAGCGGGGTGAGGCAAGGAAACGGAGTTGATGGACGGGAAATCGGCGCTCGAGGAGCAACCGACGCATCTCCTCGCCCACGGCGCCGGTTGCCCCGACCACGGCCACGTTCACACCGTGGTGATCGCCAATCCGACTCATCATCGCCCGGCTACCTGTTGCCCGCCGCCGCGGGGAGCGGCTGACGACCGACCCCCTTGTTCCCGTTCCCGTCGTACGCACGAATCAGGAGGTCGCCCCCCTCCGTCACCGGCCGGGCAAGGGTGACCCGGACTTCCTCGGATCGTTCGTCCCAGACGCGGTCCAGCGGCAACATCCGGCGCCAATCCGATCCGTCCAGTGAGAACTCGGCCTCCTTGAGCGGGCCAGCCGAATCGCGGAATCGGGCGTCAACGGAAATCGAGTCGCCTCGGGACGTGACGGTCAGTGCCTCGATGACCGGGGGCGCATTGTCGACCAGGAAAAACTCCGACTCGCGAAGAGCGTCAAGTTCCTCCCCGGGCGAATTGTCCGGGGCATCCAGAGCCGACACGCGGACACCCCATTCACCGTCGGGCAGACGCGTCGTGTCGAGGACGTAGATCGGATCGGTGAGCTTGGCCTCCAGCAGGCGCCACTCCGACTCACCCCGGGCCCGGTAGTCGAGACGGTAACGAAGCACGTCATCGTTCGGGTCGGCCGCCTCCCAGCGGATGGTGCGATAGCGCCGCGCCCAGCTTGCCTCCTCGTCGTTGGCCTCGCGGCGGCTCCCTTGCGTCGTCACCGAGAACTCGGCTCGAACATTGCCTGGCAGTGCCTGGACCACCGGTTGCGGGCCGCCGCTGTCGCCGCCACGCTGGAGCGCGGCGCCGGCGGCCGACACGGTCACCCGGGTGATCGTCGGCGGCAGGTTCTTCTCGGCCCAGGTCAGGGTCACGCCGCTCAATGCGGCGCCGCGGGCCAGGATGGCCTCCCACTGGACGAATCGGGCAGCCGGGCTCGCGATGGGTGATCCGGTGGCGTCCGAAAGCGGCGCCGACCACGGACTCCAGGTGTCGTCGGGCACGGCGGTGTTGCCGGTTCTTGTCCGCACCGTCAGCTGGCCGCCAGGAGCCTTCTCGTGATCCCAGCGGACCACGCCCCAGTCGGAAACCTGCCGTGCGTCGTGAACGATCGAGAGGAGTTTTCCGACCGGACTGCCCGTGAGGCCGGCGCGATAGACCCGCCCCGGCGCGCCCGTGGCCAGGTAGAGCGTGTCGCCGACGCGGGCCAGTGCCAGAACCTGCGGCGCCTTCGGTCGGCTGAGGAGACTCCAGTCACGCGTGGTCGGCTCCAGGCGGTAAATGCCACCCGCGAGACCGCCGGTGCCTATGAGGAGCGAGCCGTCGGGCCCCTCGATCATCGCCTGGATGGTGGCATCCGGACAGGTCCAGAGCGATTCCACGGCGCCATCCGGCCGGATCCGATAAACGGCCGGGCCGACGGCCGTCGTGCTTCCTTCCCGGCGGGTGCCGGTGCCGACGACCGTGCTGGTGCCACCACCCGAAGCGGCCGCCGTACCGCTCGTGGCACCAAGGGTCTCCGCGATGTCCCGATTCACGGCCGCGTAAATCGAGCCGTCGGCCCCGATCGAGAGGGCGCGTACCTCGACCTCGGCCGCGTCATAGAGAATGCGCGCCTGACCGTTTTCATCGATCCGCCAGATCAGCCCCTTGCGATCATCGCCGAGATAAATGACATCCCCATCCAGGACGAGGGCGGTGAAGTGATCCGCATCAGCCTCGAATATGAGCGTGGCTTCGCCCCTTTGATCGACACGATAGAGGCGCGCCGGCTCGCCGGTGGCCAGAAGCAGGCGTCCCGCCGTGTCGATGCCGAACCCCCACACATGCTGCGAGGGGAGATCGACACGCGTCTCGGCCACGCCATCTTTGCCCACTGACAGGATCGTGCCGTCGGGCGCCGTGCCGACAAGGACTCCTCCTTTGGGGTCGATCGCCATGGACTCGACCTGCAGGGCCACCGGATCGTGGATGCGCAGGGCGGCGAGTCCGTCGATCCGGAAAATCTCGCCGCTGTTTCCGGTACCGGCCCAGACGCTTCCGGACGGATCGGAGAGGAGTGACCAGACGTAGGCGACCTCGATCCCGCTGACCGGTTCGAGCGCCGGCGCCACCCGAACGATTCCCTCGCTGGATACCGACAGCGATTCCAGGGTGGCCGCCAGGAACGCTTCGCGGCCGCTGGTGAACCACTGCTTCGTTTCGACGGCCCCTGCGAGGCTGGCCAGGCCGAGAATGCCCGCGGCCGCGAAAACTCCTGTCGCGTGCCGCCACCTCCGGAGTTGGCCCGTCAACGGTCCTGGAGACATCAATTTCCTCCCGATCGGTTGCCGCCAGAGGCGGCGCGCGGGTTTGCCGTCACCGTCACCGCCATCTCCTGAGATCCTGAGATCACCCGGTTCATCGGAACTTCCACGCGGGCCACGACACGCGAATCGGTCAGCGCAAAGGGTCCGGACACACCGTCGGCGGCCAGCGCCGACAGGACAGACGGCGGCAGCCGCCCCAGATCGCGGCCGGCGGCCGTAACTCCGGGCTCCCGCTTGACCAGCGTCAGGACCAGGACATCGTCGGCCGCCTCGGATTCGAGCAGCCGGATGAGGTTGTCGAGATCCGCCGGATCCCATCGTCCGGGCGCCCGGGCCTGATCCCACTGGCGATCGTCGGTCGCGGCGGAAACCCTAAGCCGGTACTCCCCGGGTTCCAGGTCATCGGGAAGATCGAGCGCCAGATCCGCGCGATTCAATTCGCCGCGCCAGTTGTCGAGTCGGGCCGTGATGGCCAGTTGTCCGCCCGGGTACACCGCACCGTCCGCCCGCACGATTTCGGTGAGATTGGCCTGTTCAATCTCATGCCGGATGGTCATTCGAAGATCGAGTCCCGCCACCCCCACCCGCTCCAGCGGATTCGTCGTCAGGAGCGCGAGGCTTCGCAGGAGCGAAAGCGCCGCGCTCAAGGAAGGGCTCACACCGCTCGACACGTAGCGCTGATTGATGGCCCGACCGTTGGCGAGCCGAATCGTTGATTCCAATTCGAGAGTTGCCACGTCGGCGTCGGCCCCTGCGGCCATGGCGCAGTTCAAGGTGGAGATGGCCGCCAGCACCGGCAGAAGCGGTTCATCGTCCATCAGTTCAATATTGAAGATGCGTTCCGCGCCGGGAAGGTTGTCCTTTAGCGTCAGTCGGAACGGAATCATCGGGGGCGGTGTGCCCACCGACCCACCGATCCCGTTCTTGAGGTCGAGGTCGACGGTGCCAACCGCGCGTTGCGCCGAGCCGAGCTTGAACGAGTCGTCGAGCCTTGGCATGACCAGTTCGATCGTCGCGCTGGCCATCGGGTAGCGCGAGCGGCCACGCTGAAACATCGGGTGGCCGAAGGCGAGGACCCGATCTCCTTCGCGCATCGTCACCGTACCGATGGCCGCCAGGCTGATATCGCCGCGGGCAAACTGCAATCCGATCGATCCACCGGGGACGAGGGATTCGGCACCGGGCGCGGCACCCTCCGCCTGGGAGGTGCCTCCCGCCGCCATCGGCACGACCCCATGGGGCGCCAGCCATTCGCCCAGTTCCGCCGACGCGCGCGGATCGAGACCGGAAGTCCAGAGAGGTGTGGCCACGACACGGGCGCCATCGGCACTCCGCGGGGCGGCCTCCCCCATCAGGAGTCCGGACACCAGCTCGCGCGAGGTCAGCGCCGTCGTCCGCAGGAGCTCGCGCCAGATGGCCCGGCGCTCGGGGCGCGCGGTGGCCGGGCTCGAAGCGGGTTCGGCGGGACGCGCCTCGACGGCCGAGAGACCAAGCATCTCGCCGATCGGCGTGAGCCCCATGATGGGCTCCCTCATGAACGGCCAACCGTAGGCCAGCGCGCCTGCAAGTCGTCCGTCGATATAGACAGGGCTGCCGCTCATCCCCGCCACGATACCCGACAGTTCCATCCCGGCGCCGGAACCACGCGCCAGGATCACATCAGACTGCGGAAAGAAATTCCGGCGAACGGCGATCACTTCGACATGGAACGTGTCGATCCGCGTACCGCTGATGACGGTAAGGCCGTAACCGGTCATTCCAGGGCGGATGTCCTCCACGGCGAGAAAACGGCGGTCGTCCCAGGCCACGGGCGGCCGGGCCTCCTCGACGGACGCCCCGGTTTCCACGGCCCGGCCGGGTCCGGTCCAACCGGCCAGAATGGCCGTGAAAACGTGGAAAGAAAAAACCACCGCCCACCATCGGCGGGGGTGGTTCGGCGGTATCTGCCCCGGCTCAGTTCGATTTCGGTTTGTTTCGCTGCAGCACATCGGTTTTTACCATCACTTCCATCTGCTCCCTGGCCTGCACCAGGGTCGAGTCGAGTTCATAAGCCATGCGATAACGCTCGTAGGAGTCATCCCACAGCATCTTGTCAAAATAGATGGTGCCAATATGGAAATGGTCGACCGCGCGGCTCGGATCAATCGTCAGGGCACGGAGGTAGCTGCGAAGCGCTCCGTTGACGTCGTTGGCCCGACGATAGGCGTGTCCCAGGTTCGAGCAGGCGATCGCGTCGTTCGAGTCGTTGCGGACAGCCTGCTGCAGCCAGGTCAACCCCTCCTTGTTCCTCCCCTGTCGGAGATAAAGCGTTCCCAGGTTCGAATACGCCTTCGAAAACCGGGAGTCGATGGAGATGGCGTCCTTGAAGCTTCGCTCCGCCATCAGCGAATCGCCGGAGCGTTGATACGCCAGGCCGAGATTGTTCATGGCCTCGGGATAGCGGGGTTTGAGTTCAATGGCGCGCTGGTATTCCCGGATCGCCTCCGCGCGGTTCCCCCGCTTCAGGTACAGGTCGCCGATGTTGAGATGGACCACGGCGGAGGTTTCGGGAAGCGATTTCAGGTACTCGAGATTGTCGCTGGCCGGCATCGGTTCAGTCCCCCTGATCGTGCCCGGCAGGGGGGCGCCCGGGTCGGGCCGCCGGCTCTCCACCACGACCGGGGCCGGCTCTTCCTTCTTCCTCCCGCAGGCCGAGAGTGCGAGAAGGCAAAGTGCCACCATGAAGAAGGGCGTTTGAGCGGGGCGTCGTCCAGTCATCGTGTCCTAGAAGAGGTGAATTCGAAATCCCAGTTGGATCAGAAACCCCGAGAAGTCCAGGTCGAGCTTGTCGTTGTAATCGGAGTAGTACGGAATGTGATTCCCCTCGATATCATCCCCGGGGAGGCCATCCGCCCGATCTTCGCGGTCAAAGAAATCGATGACCGCCTGATCCCCGGGCTCCCGGCGATTCTCGTCGTCCTCGGTGTCGTCCCGGACGTAGCCCTCTTTCTTCACGATCTTGAGGTCGCTGATCTTTCCGAGTCGATAGCCGACTTCGCCCGCCAGCGACAGGGCCGAACTCAGCTGGTAGGAGACCCCGAACAGACCCTGAAGCCCCACGCCGGTTCCCTCGACATCCCCGGCGCCGTCCAGTTCACCCAGATCGCCGTCGATGTTGAAGACCGGCTCGTTGGAGCGATCGATGATTTGCATGTGGGCCCGGGCGCGGGTGAAGAACACCGGCCCCGCACCGATGTAAATGTTCATCCGGTCGGCGACGGCCGAGAAGGCCTCCGACTTCTGTACGAACGGCAGGACGTAGTAGACCGAGGGGATGAACAGTGTCGAACGGGCGTAGAAGTCAACGGCGCCGAGCGTCACGTCGAAGGCGCTCTTCGATTCGCTGTTGGCCACGCCCAGGCCGACGATCCAGCGCTCGGACAACCGGTAGCGCAGTTCCGCGCAGGCGCTCGCCCCCCCCCGGAAGCTGCTGGCCTCGCGCAGGGCGATGCCCTGGCTGGTCAGGAAGTAATTGACCACGTCGATGTTTTCATTGAAACGGCCCATCGAATTTCCGGCGTAACCGACCGTGGCGCCGAGTGTGAATCGTCCGACGTCTTCCTCATCGACGATCTGGGCGGATGCCATGACCGGCAATCCCAGCACCATGAGAGCGAGGCCACGAATCCATCGGGTCCGGGTCAGCGTCAGGCATCTCACCATTTCGGTTCTCCTCGGGCCGGGCACCAGTCAGGAGCCGGTAGTCGATTGCGGTGCCTACAGGGTTCAGAAGGCCGTGAACCCGCCCCGGACACCCCGGGAGCGGGTATTTCATCCGGGGCCGCCGGTGAGGGATTGCCGGCCCGGAGCCGACTGCGATCCGCCAGAAGAATGGCCGGGACGCTATCATCGGACACGAAGCGTGTCAACCTTTGCCACCCCTTGCGGTTGCCGGATTCATCTCAAGGGATTCGAAAGCCACCTGGCCGCCGGTCAGTACCATCTCGACGCGCGCCCTGCGCAGCTCTTCGGCGGCCTCGTGACCGATCGCGGATCCGGGCGGGCAGCCCGAGAGAACCAGGAGATCCGCGCAGTTTCCGGCGCGAAGAATTCCACGGTCGGGAAAGCCACCGGAATGGGCCGCCTCACGGGTGGCCGCGGCCAATGCCTGGTCAACCATCAGCCGCTGGGCCGCGTGCGGCGCCGCTACCGCGTCCGCCAGGCCAGGCAGTACGCCCGCCGGCATGCCGTCTGATCCGACAACAAGGCGAACGCCCGCTGCCAGCACTCGTGACATCGGGTTCATTCGGGCGGTGCGTTCCACGCCCAGCCGCTGTTCGTACAGCCCCCCGGGCAGCCCCCAGTTGCCGACAAAATTCGGTTGCATGCTCGCCTCGAGACCGAGGCGGGCCACCCGCTCCAGTTCCGCCGCGTTGACCATCTCGAGATGCTCGATCCGGTGGCCGACCCGGCTGGATCTTCCCGAAAGACCCCGCTCGAAAGCGGCGATTACCATGGCCACGGCGCGGTCGCCGATGGCATGAATGGCCAGTGGAATGCCGGCCCCGTCGGCCCGGGCAATGTCCCTCGCCAGGGCGTCGGAATCAAGCAGGAGCGCTCCGGCTTCCCCGGGGCGATCGGCATACGCCGAGTTCAGCGCCGCCGTCCTGGCACCGAGTGAGCCGTCGCTGAAGAACTTGACGCCGCGCAGACGAACCGACCCCTTGTGCCACCCCGCGCCGAGGCCGCTATCCACCAGGAAGTCGAGTTCCTGCCGCGGCAGGATGGCCGCGATGGACAATCGGAGGCGGCCATCCGTACCGGCCCGTTCGAAAGATCGGAGGTGATCGGGCAGGCACATGTCATGCACCTGGGTCACTCCCATCGACAGGTAGCTCCGCTCAGCCGCTTCCAGGGCCTGGTCCAGTTCATCCGCATTCGGGGGAAATATCCGGGCGATCCCCATCGATGCCTCTTCCAACAGGAAGCCGCTTGTCGGATCGACATCGGGCCCGGCTGGAAAGTGGACCAGGGCGGCGCTGTTCGCCACCGCCATGTGACCGCAAATCCTTCGGATCACCATCGGGCGCCCGGCATCGATCGCATCCAATTCCTGCCGCGTCGGAAAGCCCGGGTCGGGCCAACCCGACTCGTCCCACCCCTCACCGAGGAGTAGCCGGCCCGGCGGGAGGTTCCGGTGGGCCTCGCGAATCCGATCAAGAACCTCGGCCCGGTTCGCGGCGCCACCCAACCCGGGCCGTAGAAACCGGAATCCCCAATGCATGAGGTGGGTGTGCGCATCGACCAGGCCCGGCAGGAGCGTCCGACCTCTGAGATCGATGAGGCGGTCGTCGGGCCGGAGAGTTGGAGGCGGCGCCCCCGGAGCCTGCACCCGGGTGATCTGACTCCCTTCAATCGTCACGGCCGAGGCTTCCGGCATGGCTGGATCCATTGTCCGGATCGGGCCGCCCTGGAAAACGATTCGCGCGGTCACGATGCGGCATTCTCCGGGTTCGTGCGTCCTTCGGGCCGCCTGCTATAGTGCTGCCCGAGATTCGGACCCTGTGGATGACGAGGAGGAATTGATCTCATGGATGAACGGATGGATCTCCCGGCAGAGCCCCTGTCGTTCGGGCAGCGATTGATCGGCATGTTTTCCTCCCCTGTCAAAGTCTTCGAGTCGCTGCGGGCCCGTCCGGCCTTCCTGGACATGCTCCTTTTCTTCACGCTGGTCGGCGCCCTCAGCTATCTGCCGATCCATTCGGTGATCCAGCGCGAAGCGGTCAGCCAGATGGTCGAGCAGATCGAGGGAAATGACAACATCCCCGCCGAGAAGCAGGAAGAGGTCATCGATCAGCAACGGGCGTTCATGGAAGGTCCGATGTTCATGGTTTCCGCGCTGGTCGGCAGCCTCCTGATTGCGCCGCTGATGCTCCTCCTGTGGGGTTTCCTGGTCTGGCTTCTTTATGCCTTCGGGTCGGGAGCCGAATTGACGTTTCGCCAGGCCTTCGCGGCGGTGACTCACGTCTCGGTTCTCTTCCTGGCGGCCGGTCTGGTCAAGATTCCGCTGATCCTGGCCAAGGGCTCCGCCCAGGTGGCCACCAGTCTCGCCCTCCTGTCCCCCGACCCCAACCCGCGGTCGGTGATCTATGCGTTTCTCAATTCGTTCGACATCTTCACCATCGCAATCCTGGCCGTCCTGGCCATGGGAATGGTCCGGCTGGCACGGGTCTCGCCGGCCAAGTCGTGGACGATGGTGACCATTCTCTTTCTGATCGGCCTCGGATTCTCGGTCGGCGGGGCGATGATCGGCGAGATGTTCGCCGGAATGACCGGTCACGGATAAAAGGGCGAACGCCGGGGTGGTTCGACCCCCTACACCCCGTTCGGATCGGCCAGGCCCCGGCCGGTGGTCGGCACCACCTCGACGTCACCGCCGGGCCGAACGCGGCCGAAGGCCACCAGCGGGTCATGGCCGAAGTGGACCAGCCACGAGAGCGCCCGGGCGCGCTGAACCAGCGAGCGGCGTATCTCGTAAACCCGCGACGGATCCTGGTCATACGAAAGAACCCACCGGGGGCGGCGGTGGGCGCGTGTCGGCAGCACATCGCCCGGGACCAGGAGAGACTGCGATGCCCCGTGAATAACGACACCAAGCTGCCCGGGACTATGGCCGCCCAGCAGCCGAACTTCGACGCCGGGAAGAATCAATTCCGGGAGGTGCCCCACCGTCCTCAGCCGGTCGGAAGAGGCCAGGAGGCGCGCGGCGCGGCCGTCGTAAACCGGCCCGCGCAGGGGGTGCGGATCGAGCGCATAACTCAACTCACGCGCCGAGACGATGACATCGGCCACAGGAAATCGGGGACGATTCTGCTGCGTGAAGACGCCCCCTGCGTGATCGACGTGCAGGTGGGTCAGGATCAGATGGGTGATCGACCCGGCTTCCCATCCGAGCAGATCGAGCGCCCGATCGAGTCCGCCGGTGGCCGACAGCCCGCCGAAAAACCCGCTGATGTTTCGAGGCACCGCCGGGGCGCCGAATCCAGTGTCAATCACCAGCCGGATGCCGGGGCGCTCGAGCAGGAGGACACCCACCCGGAGCGGAATCGAATCCCCTTCGATGACCTGCACCTCCCGCTCCCAGAGGGAACGGGGCACCATGGAAAAGGCTACTCCGCCGTCTGCCTGGAACCGGGCATCGGCAACGGCATGGAGCGTCCACGGATCGAGGTCAAGCGTTTCGATCAAATGGGGCGACCAGAATCGATTCACTCCGGCCCTTGGCCATTCTTATAGTCGCCGGCGCGAATCTGGTACTTCTTGAGCAGGTCATGATAAGTCGGACGGCTGACCGCCAGTTCGCGGGCCGATCGGGTGATGTTGCCGCAGTTTCGTTTCAGTGAATCGACCAGGAGCTGCTGTTCGGCCTGCTCGCGCACCAGTTTGAGTGGCGCCACGGAGGTCGTCGGGGCCGCCGCCAGATCGAGATCGGCCGGCCTCACAGTTCGCCCGGTTGACATGACCACGGCGCGCTGCACCTTGTGTTCCAGTTCGCGGATATTTCCCGGCCATTCGTAGCGTTGCATGACCCGAAGCGACTCACGGCTGAAGTGAAGCGGCCCCCGTCGAAACTCCTGTCCGTACCGGTTCAGAAAATGACGGGCCAGAAACAGGACGTCATCGCGCCGATCACGGAGCGGCGGCAGCGCCACGTTGACAACGGACAGGCGGAAAAAAAGATCCTCGCGAAACGCCCCTCGTTCAATCTCGCGTCGCAAGTCGCGATTGGTGGCGGCCAGAATGCGCACATCCAGAGGAATGACCCGCCGGCCCCCCACCCGCTCAATTTCCCTTTCCTGCAGGAAGCGGAGGAGCTTTACCTGAAGACTGAGCGGCAGCTCTCCGATCTCGTCCAGGAAGACGGTGCCTCCGTTGGCCATCTCCAGCTTCCCCTCGCGGGTGACATGTGCGCCGGTGAACGACCCCTTCTCGTGACCGAAGAGTTCCGTCTCAAGCAGTGTTTCGGGGATGGCACCACAGGCGATGGAGATGAACGGACGTTCGGCCCGGTGGCTCTGGCGGTGGATCTCGCGGGCCACCAGTTCCTTGCCGGTCCCGCTCTCGCCGGTGACGAGCACGGTGACGTCGGTCGTGGCCACGCGACGAATCATCTGGAAGACGCGCTGGATTTCCTCACTGGACCCCTGGATGCCTCCCATGCCGCCGGAAGCGCGCAGGTGCTCATGCAATCGGGCGTTTTCCTCCTCGAGCGCGCGGAGTTGTGCGGCACGCCGGAGGAGTATCTTGAGTTCCTCCAGCTCGATCGGCTTGGAGAAAAAGTCGAAGGCGCCACGATCGATGGCTTTGAGCGCGTTCTCACGGGTGTCGTTGCCGGTAATGAGGATTATCTTGAGTGAACGGTCCATGCCGAGCATCTCATCCAGGAGGGCGAACCCTTCATCGGTCTGCCCCCCTTCGGACAGGGCCAGGTCCAGCGTGATGATGGCCGGCTTGTCGATCTTGACCCGCTCGAGGGCCGATTCAACGGTGCTGGCCGTGGTGACCTCGAACAAATCGCGCAGTCCCCAGGTCAGCTGCGAAAGCAACGACGCATCATCATCGACCATGAGCAGGCGTGGTCGGATCGGGTTCTCAACACTGGGCATTTACACTCCTCATTGCGGTCGCCGGCCGCCGCGGTCCGCCGGGCGTAGAACACCCCGGTCCTCCTGGCGAACGGCGGTCAGATTCAGCGGCAGAGCCAATCGGAATTCCGTGCCAAGACCCGGCTGGCTGTTCGCCTTGAGTGAACCGCCGTGAGCCTCCACGATCGAGCGACACTGATAGAGGCCGAGCCCCCATCCCTTCTTCTTGGTGGTTGCGAACGGTTGGAACAGGCGATGGCGAATGAAGGTCGGCGTCATCCCGACACCGGTATCCCGGACTCGAATCACGGCCCATCGCCCGCCGGAGCCCGACTCACGCAGGTCCTCGGTATCGAGCGACAGGACTCCCCCGTTCGGCATCGCCTCCATGGCGTTGGTCACGAGATTGGTGATCACCCGATCGATGAGATGGCTGTCCCCAATCACCGGCGGCAGCCCCGCGAAGTGACGCTGCACGGTGTACTCCTGACGACCGATCACCCCGGTTCGGGTCAACACGCTGTCGAGGATCCATTCGATGTCGGTTGGTGCCAGGGCCATCTCCTCACCATGCTTCAGCGCGGTGAGCCGGTGGATGGCGCCCTCCATCTTCTCCACAACGCCCTGGATATCATCGAGCGCCTGCTCGCGAAATTCGGCGTTGTGCAGGTGGCGCCGGGCGTTCTGCATGAACAGCTTGAGTGGTGAGACAAAATTCTTGAGGTCATGTACGACGACGCCGGCCCACTGGCTGAACACTTCCATCTCGCGGGCGGCCCCGAGATCCTCGGTCAGCCAGGCACCGCGGATGGCTCCCGCCAGCTGGAGGGTCACAGTTTCGAGAAGCGAACGATCGTCATAACCATAATCCGAGCCATCGGCGCGAGGCCCCAGGATGACGAAGCCGATGAGTCGTTCATTGGTCCGAAGCGGTGCCAGTACACGACCGCGCGTCGCCCGGATCAATTCTTCGTTTTCAACCAGGATCGGCAGAAGTTCCGGCTCGGCGCCCCGGTCGCGCCGTTCGGGTAATAGGATGGGTTCGGCGGCACCCTCGAGTGCCGCCACGAGCGGCTCGCTGGATTCCACGTCCGGCGGCAGGTTATCGAGGACCGGGTTCATCGCCTGGTAGGCCTCCCCTGAACGGCGCGACAGGTACACCGTGATCGTCTGGGCATGAAAGAGGTCTTCCAGCAGCTGGTGGGCGCGGAGGATCAGTTCCGAGACACCGACGCCTGACACCAGTTCGTGCGAGGCCCGAAGCCACCAGGTCCGGTAATCGAGCCGATTGGAGTAGACATTCCGTTCCACGATGCGGCGCAGGCCGCGACGAAAGGTGGTGGACAGAAGAAAAGCCGAAAGGCCAGTGGCCGTGCCGATGATGATGGTGGCTCCAGCCACGAACCCGGGGCGAATGCCGAGAATTTCCGCCAACTTCCCGAGCAGCAGGACGACGACAACGTAGCCAATCACGAAAAGAAACGTGAGCGAGCGGAAAACAACCTGGCGGCCGACCTGGATGCCGGCCTCGGCCAATCCGCCCCGCAGTTGAGCCCAGCCGAGCAGGGCGGCGGCAAGGCCGACCGGAATGAGTGAAGCGCCCAGCGCTTCCTGGTCGATCCGGCCGCTCAGGGCGCCGTCGGTCAGGAGGTAGACGAAATATCCGACAACACCAAACGTGCCCAGCGCCAGCCAGCGCATCCGTTCGCGCTGGACAGGCTCGCTGCCGCGCAGCGTCATCTCAAGTCGAAATCCGATGAGCCCGATGCCGAGCAGGAGAAAGGCCAGATACAGCCGGCCGAGCGAACCGAACTCGATGCTGTAACCACCATCGTGGAACGCGAAACCGGTGACGAGGTTCCCCGTCGGCAGAAAGGCGAGAAAGGCGAGGCTCAATATCGATTGAGTCACCAGCGACAGCCGATGTCGTGTGATCGAGCCGCCCGGATCAGCCCGCCCGATCGAGAGAGAGAAGAGATGACCGATCAGGAGCGCGGGGGCCGTCAACGCCATGATGACTCGGCCAAGTTCAGCCCCGGCGGTGGGGTCCTGGATGTCGAGCAACCGGGCCACCAGAAGAGCATAGGCGGCGGATACCAGCCCGGTGGCCACCGCCACCGCCCGCGCCAGGGGGTTTCGATAGCGGACGACGCCCACCACCGTGGAAAACGCGATGGCCAACAGCGTCAAGTTCAGGATGATCTGACCTGCAGCTACCGGCACCATGCCTCCATTGGACAGTTGTCGGAAAATCTATCGTAATCAGTAAGCAAATATTTTAGCACGACATAGGGGTGCGATCGGGGTTCTTGTCTATATAAACCACCGACAGGGGTGTCGAAAAACCGACAGCTGGTGGCTCAGGTTCTGAGGGGTCGACCCCCCCGGCGGGCGGTCGCAATTTCTTCTGCAAGCATCAGATAGGCCCGTGCCGGGCGGCCGAAAGAGAAGTCCTGGGACATGGCCTGCCGCCGCAACCGGGCCAGCTTGTCTGGATCCTGAAATACTTGCCGGGCGAGGCGCGCCACGGCCAGGAGGGCCTCGGGCGTGTAGTCCAGGAAGCCGAAGCCTGTTCCCTCCCCGGTGGCCGAGTTGTAGGGAAACACGGTGTCGATCAGGCCCCCTGTCTCGCGCACAATCGGAAGAGTGCCGTATCGCATGCTGATCATCTGGTTCAGGCCGCACGGCTCATATTTTGACGGCATGAGGTAGAAATCGGCGCCTGCCGTAATCCGGTGGGCCATCGCTTCGTCGATTACCCGGGACCAGTGAAACCGCCCCGGAAACCGCTCGCGCCAGCGGAGCATCTGCTCTTCATACTTGCGGAGCCCGGATCCGGCAACAATGATCCGGTACCCCGCCCCAATCAGGGCCGGGACCTGGGGCGCGAAGAGATCAAAGCCCTTCTGGTCGACCAGTCGCGAGATGATCCCCATGATCGGTGTCGTGTCGTCCAGATCGGAAAGGCCGGTGCGGGCCGCCAGATCAGCCCGACATTCCCGCTTCGCATCGAGATTGCCGGCATCATAATTGCGGATCAGATGGGGGTCCGTGGCCGGATTCCAAATCCGGGTGTCGATCCCGTTCAGGATACCGGTCAGGTCAGCGGCGCGGGTTCGAAGGACACCCTCCAGGCCGAATCCGAACTCCTCGGAAGACTGGATCTCCTCGGCATAGCGCGGACTGACTGTGGTCAGCCGATCGGCGAACAGGATTCCACCCTTCATGAAATTCACCCGCCCCCAGAATTCGAGAGGGCCGGAAGGATAGAACAGCTCCATCGGAAGCTGCGCCATCCCGAGGACTTCGGACGGGAAGAGACCCTGGTAGCCAAGGTTATGGATCGTGACCAGCGTCCCGGTCCCCTGGTAGAACGGATCATCGGCATAGCGGGACTTGAGATAAACCGGCACAAGCCCCGTCTGGTGGTCATGGCAGTGAAACAGGTCGGGCCGCAGGTCGAGGATCGGCAGCGCCTCGAGCACCGCCCGCTGGAACAGAACGAGGCGGCGGTCGTGGTCGGGCCACGGTTCGCCCGTGACCGGATCGACGTAGATTCCGTTTCGCCAGTAGAACGGCGCATAGTCGATCAGCATGATTCGGACGCCGTCCGGCGGATCGACGACCTCGAGCAATCCCACCTCGACGATCGTGTTTCCGAGCGGAACGCGGAGTGGCCGCGGCAGGGCCAGTGGTGAGAGGATGGCGCCCGATTCCCAGACCGCCCGCCAGGCGGGCATCCAGACGGTGATGCGGGCCCCGAGTCGGGCCATCTCACACGCGAGTGCCTGCGCCACGTCAGCCAGCCCGCCGACCTTCGCCAGCGGCGCGAACTCGGTGGTCAATACCGCGATTTCCAGGGGAAGCGCCCGGGCCGCGTCCGGGATGCCGGGCGCTTCCGGGCGTGCCAGGGTCGTTCGTGTCATCCGGGCACAGCCGCCGGTATCGCATTCTTCAGATCGCGGGCCGCGTCCTCGGGGGAGGTCGGATTGATGTAGAAACCCGAGCCCCACTCGAAGCCGGCCACCTTGGTCAGCCGGGGCATGATCTCGATGTGCCAGTGATAGTAGAGGAGCCATGGATCGTTGCAGGGCGCGGTGTGGATGATGAAGTTGTAGGGCGGGTTGTTCAGCGCCATGTTCATCCGGGTGAGTGTTTCCTTGAGCATTCGTGCCAGCTGCCACAGGCCGTCGTCGGAAAGCGCTTCGAAAGAGGAACTGTGCTTCCGAGGCAGCACCCAGGATTCGAAGGGAAATCGCGGGGCGAACGGAACGATCGCCACGTAGTGTTCGTCGGCGGTGATCAGCCGTCGCCCGTCGGCAGTCTCCTGCTGGAGGATGTCGCAGTAGATGCAGCGCTCCTTCATTTCGAAGTGGCTGCGGGATCCCTTCAATTCCTCCGACACCCACTTCGGGATGATCGGCATGGCGATAAGCTGCGTATGCGGGTGTTGGAGCGTGGCTCCGGCTGCCTCCCCCCAGTTCTTGAATACCAGGATGTACTTGAAGCGGGGATCGCCCTTGAGATCGATCATGCGGGCCCGATAGGTGCCGAGAACCAGGGCCATATCGTCCACGGAGAGGGTGGACAGCTCGGCGTGGTGATCCGTCGACTCGATGATTACTTCATGGGCGCCGATGCCGTTCATCTTGTCGAACAGCCCCTCGCCGCGACGCTCCAGATCTCCCTCGATCTGGAGGGCGGGAAACTTATTCGGGACGACGCGCACCTTCCACCCCGGTGCGTTATGTGCGGACCCATCGTGCCGAACCGCCAGGACTTCGGGCGGTGTCTGGTTTTCGTGGCCGGGGCAGAATGGACAGTGATTGGCGTCCCGGGGAGTGCTTTGACTGGTGTAGTCGCTCGGGCGGCGGCCGCGATCGGTGCTGATGATGACCCAGCGACCAACGACCGGATCCTTACGCAGCTCCGGCATTCAAGCTCCTGATTGGGAACGCCCCGCGTTCGGGTGACGGATCGAGCCGCCTCTCCATCCGTTGCCGCTTCGTCAGTATACACATCATCAACCGGCACTCCTTACGAGCGTTGGCACCACTTCGGCGCGTTCATATCCGCGGGCGGCCAGTCCGTTTCGCCACGTCTCGGCATCCTCGCGCGTCACAAAATCGCCGGCCCGCACCCGGTAGACCGGCGCCTGGTATTCGACATAAATCGGACGATCCAGTCGCGCCGCGGCGGCATCACGGAACTGTTCCGCGTCACGCAGCAGCGTCGACTGAAACAATTGCACGCGAAACCCGTCGACAAGCTGGATCGCGGGGACGATCGGCACGGCCGCCGGCGGCGCCAGGGTCGGGCCGGCGAAATTGTCGGGAGCGGCCGCGATCGACGGATCCACATTGGTTTCCGGCTTCGGCCGGCCGCCGCAGCCGGTCAGTGCCGCCAGCAGCAGAATGGCCGAAAATCGCCGGCTCATCGAAACTCCGCCAGATCGTCACGCGCTTCAATCGCCTGCACCAGGCGCCGAACCTCCTGCGCCCTTGACTTGGGGAGCACCAGGACGGCATTCCCGGTGCGCACCACGATGACATCGGGCATGCCGAGTGTGGCCACCAGTCCCTCAGCGGCGAACAGGATGGCGCCCGGCGACTCCAGACCGAGAGTCTTGCCGACGGCGGTCACGTCCCCCAAAGGTGGCAGGACCCGCTCAAGGGCGCTCCAGGCCCCGAGGTCGTCCCACGGAAACGCACCGGTCACCGTCACCACGTTGTCGGATTTTTCCATGACGCCATAGTCGATCGAAATGGACGGAACAGCCGCGTAATACTCGGCCAGCATGGCCGCCTCGAACGTCGGCCTCCCGGCCGGTGTCCGGTTGGCAAGCACCTGAAGGGGCCCGTCCACCCCGGGGAGATGGGTCCGGACAGCTCCCAGGAGGACCGATGCCCGCATGACGAAGATGCCGCCGTTCCAGAGATGACGACCACCGGTAAGCCAGGTGGCCGCCGTCCCGGCGTCGGGCTTCTCGACGAACCGATCGACCCGGTGAAGGCCGGGCGCCGCCTCAAGCGGCGCACCAACCTCCAGGTAACCGTAGCCGGTTTCGGGGCGCGACGGAACAATTCCGATCGTCCCGAGCGCCGCGTGACGCCCGGTGTAGTCAAGGGCTCGAGACAGGGCTGCCCGGTACGCAGCGTCATCTCCGACCCAGGCATCCGACGGCATGACGACGATCCGGGCGCCGGGATGCCGGCGCTCCGCCCAGAGCGCACCGAGTGCCACCGCCGGCGCGGTGTTCCGTCCGACCGGCTCGCCGATCACGTTTTCCGGAGCCAGGTCCGGCAGCGATTCGCGGACCAGGTCAACCTGGTCCCGGCCGGTCACCACCAGTATCTGCGACAGTGGAATCAGCGGCTCGACCCGTCGGGCGGTTCGTGTGAGGAGCGTTTCCTCGCCGGCCAGCTTCAGGAACTGCTTGGGCCGGCCGGCGGACGAAAGCGGCCAGAAGCGTTCGCCACGCCCCCCCGCCAGGATCAGGGCGAACGTATCCGGAGTCCTTGCGTCGCTCATGCCGGCAACTCGATCGGCGTCGGAAGCCGGGCGGTGTAGCGCCGGGCGTCGACTTCCAGGTAGGTCTGTTCGATGTCGTCCACGATCGTCTCCCAGGAAAATCGACGGCTGATCCGTTCCTTCGTCATCGCCTCGAACGAAGCCACCACCTCGGGATGCGCCAGCAGGTATCTCAACCTGGCCTCCAGATCGTCAACGTCGCGGCTCCGGAAGCGCGGGGCACAATCGCCCATCACCTCGACGTTTTCAGGAATGTCGCTGATCAGGACGCACTTGCCGTAGGAAACGGCCTCGAGCAGGGCGATTGACAGACCCTCCATGGTCGAAGGGAGCACGACGAGTGCGGCGTTGGACCAGAGTTCCGCCAGGGTGTCGCCGTAGACATAGCCGATCATGCGGACCCGCTCGGATTCGTACGACTTCAGCGAGGCGACGTAATCATCGGTATTGGATGTACCCCCGGCGATCACCAGTTTCATCGGCGTGTCGATTCGATTGAATGCTTCGAGCAGGAAGTGAGCCCCCTTCTCCGGGGTCAGCCGGCCGACGAAAAGAATGTAATCCCTTTCACCGACGCCATACTGCCGGATTTCCGAGGGTGCCCGCCAAAGGGGGTCGGGGGTGCCGTTCGGAATGTATCGCGGCCGGATCTGATACTTGTCGGCGAAGTAGTTCTCCAACGTTTGCGAGACGACAATGGTGGCATCCGGAAAATGAATGGCCGGGTACTCGCAACGCTGCAGGATGTAGGCCGCCAGAAGGCCCCACTTCTCCCGCTCCCAGTCCAGGCCATGCACGGTCACGATGGTCTTGATTCCGCGCAGCCGTGGCAGGAGGGCGAAAGGTGACGGTCCAAGCGCGTGGTAGTGCACGATGTCGGCGCGCCGAAAAAGGACGTCCAGGCTGCATACCAGCGTATGCGTCAGCGTGTCCAGGTACTTCGTGTTGATGCTTGGGCGGACGATGATGCCCATTCCGCGGTGCCGGCCCCGCTGCCGGGTGTAGTGGGGCCGGCAGTAGATGCGAACATCGTGCCCACGCTGAACCATGCGGGCGCCGATCTCCTCGACGTGCCGTTCAATGCCGCCGTAAGTGGCCGGCACCCCCTTCTGGCCAATCATGAGGATTCGGAGCCGACGGGTCGGCACACCGTCCAGCGCCCGCGCATAGGCGGCCAGCAGGTTGGGCTCGGAGTGATTCCAGGCCAGCTTTTCGTGTACGCGGTGGCGCCCGTACTCCCCCATTCGCTCCCGGCGTGCGGGGTCTTCCAGGAGATCGATGATCAGGTCGCCAAACTCGTCGGTGTCATTGGGCGTGGCGTACAGGCTCGCTTCGCCGGCCGATTCGATTGTTTCCTTGAGGGCGAAGGAAACGACCGGTTTGCCCATGGCCATGTACTCCATGGTCTTGTTCATTGTCGAGACTTCGTTCAGTGGATTCCTGGGGTCCGGACTGGCGCAGACGTCGGCCGTGGCCAGCCACCGACGCAGATCGGAATCCGATACCCGGCCGGGAAACGAGCAACGATCGGCCAGGTCCAGGGTGCCGGCCAGCGATTTCAGATCGTCCAGCGACGACCCCGAACCGATGAAAACAAATCGGACGTCTTTCCGGCCGCGGTCATGAACGATGTGGTCGGCGGCCTGGAGCAGAAAATCGACACCATCCTGGGGCGCCATGGTGCCCAGGTAGGCCACCAGAAACCGGGCACCCTCTTTCAACGAAGGTTCGGGCGGTACCGGATGAAGGCGTTCGAAATCAGGGCCGGTCCGGACCACCACCACCCGTTCGGGCGGTACGCCACCGCGGGCCATGGCCGTGTTGCGATAGGACTCGTTCATGGCGATGACGACGTCGGCCATCCGGTACGTCATTTTTTCGAACCAGTAGAGCATCCGGTGCGCGAAGTCGCCGTTCTTGTCCGGAAACTTCGAAAGATAGACTTCGGGGTTCAGGTCATGCTGATCGAAGATGAAGCGCTTCCCGAACGGCTTGTAGATCGCCCCGATCAACCAGAACGTGTCGGGGGGATTGCAGGCGTGGATGACGTCAAAGCCGTCGCGAAAGAGCACCTTGATCGTGAGCAGGAACGTCCGCAGCCAGCACCAGGAAAACTCGACCGCGAAGGCCAGTGCCCCCTTCTTGGCCTCCCAGGCCGTGTAGCGGTAGATCCGGATGTCGTCAATCTCGACGAACGATTCGGCGGCCCCCTTCCCCTTCGGGCAGATGATCGACACCTGGTAGCCGGCCGCCCGGAGCGTTTTCGCCTCAAGCCAAACCCGGCGGTCGAAAGGCAGCGGATAATTCTCAACGAGGATGAGAACCTTGTGCCCGTTGTTCATGAGCAGGGCCCCCGTCGGTGATCAGGTGCCGGCAGGGAATGTTGGGAGCTCAAACTGGTGCCCCTCCTACCAGCAAAGCCCGTCATAGGCCGCCGACAATGTTCCGGGTTCCGTAACAAGCCGAACCAGATCGACGACCGTCTGCTCCGGCCGGACGCCGGCCAGGGCCGCGATGAACTCGGGCGTCTTGTTCCCGAGCACGAGGACGCCCGATTCCCTGATCAGCCGGTCCGGAGATTCGCAGAGAATGTCGGCGATTTGCGGAATCCGACTTTGGAGATACTCCCGGTTCAAACCGACGATGTGGCTGAGCTGGACGTTTGGATCGTATATGAGAAGGCTCCGACCGCGGGCCAGGAGCGCCGCCGCCAGCTCAACCTGCGGCGACTCGCGCAGATCGTCGGTGCCGGCCTTGAAGGTAAGTCCCATGAGTCCCACGGTGCCGGCACCGGTTTTCAGAATTCGAAGGGCGGCCATCTCCACCTGCCGCCGGTTCGATT
>JAWXBZ010000228.1:0-10224 GCA_034440375.1 Candidatus Eiseniibacteriota bacterium | reverse complement strand
CACCCGAAGTGACCCGTTACATCAGAGGCTTCGACGGATTTGTTACCTCCTCCGCCGCTCCGACTGCTTCCGGCTGGAGCGACCCGTCGCCGGGTGGGACTTGCACCCACTGGGAATCGACGCCTTGGCACGGCGCACAATTTTCGGACACTACGGGCTCGCCGACTGGCACCGAACGACTTTGAGGCTTGGGAGCAGGTCAAGCAGAACGGCTGGGAGGGGCTAGTAGCGAAGGACTCCGGCTCGACATATTCGGCCGGCACTTATCCGGTTCCTGTTCGTTGGCCCGCGGTTCCGTTCCCCGCTGCTTTCAGCCTCGACCTCGCGGTCGAAACCTTGCGGTTCCCTTGGCTCTCCGTGACCAGATCACCGGAGGACTTGCATCTCCAGGTCAGTGCCCATGACGGGCGTACCAAAGAACGGGGCGGCCTCGAGCGGCCGCCCCGTTTTCATGACCGGTTGAGACTTACTGGAACAACGTCTTCACCTTGCTCCATGTGACGGGCTTGACCGGGGTCGGCTGGTCGAAGCGGCGGAATTCGATGTCGACGATCTTGTCTTCGGGATCGGGGGCGCGCCAGTTCGCGTTCAGCTCGAGGAACGTCACCGGATCAAAGACGTGGACCTGGGTCGTGACGCCGTCGACGATATAGATGAGTCCATCCGAGGGGCCGATGTCGATGCCGTGCGGCCGGTCCCAGCCCGTGCCGACGAATGCGCCGAGAGGAGCCAGCGACGAAGAATCGAAGCGCTGGCAGTTGTTCAGTCCCATCGACGTGACGAGGATTTCACCGGGAATGAACGCGATGTCGTTCGGCCGGCCCGGAACAGGCCACTGATTGATAGGAGCGCCGGTAATCACGTCGACTTCAATGACACTGGCGTCACCGTATAAGCAGATGTACAGATTCCCGTTTGGTCCGATGCGCATGTCGGACGGCAACCCACCGCCGAATCCTAAAGCGGGGCAGACGACGCGTATGAACGCGCCGGTCGTGGCGTCGTACTCCCGGACGTCGTTCGTGTTCCAGGAGCCTATGTACACGTTGCCGCTCGGAACGTAGAGGCCGGCCCACTGCACGCCGCCGCCCGGGCTGTACGTCTTCATGTACGCCCCGCTCGCGGCGTTGAACTCGTCCACCCCGCCGCCGAACGCTCCGACGAGGAAGCGACCGTTCGAGGTTCCGAAGTGAATGCCGAGCTGTCCGATCGCATTGACCGAGGCGCAGTGATTGCCGAGAAACGCGCCGGTGGCGCCGGCGTAAGCCCGCACGATGTCCGAGGCATCGCTCGTGATATAGGCGTCGCCGATCCCTCCGGCCGCCTGGGCGACGGGCGGTTTCCGGGCGATGAGGACGGCGACCGCAAGGGCCGAAACCAGAACTCCATACCGAATAGTCATGAATTCCTCCTCGTAGCTGGACCGTGCTGTTGTGAAGCTTCGACCCGTCCGCGGGACTGGCGCGGCCGCGCGAATCAATGAAGGAATGCGCAGAAATTATAACATGCCGCTGTAAACGCCGGTCCAAAACCGCGGCACCAGCCGCGCCGGTCGAAAAGTGCGGCATCCCCTGCCGCCGCCAGGAGGCGGGGCAGACTGGTCAGGGATTTCGCCCTGACAGATCTGCCCTTGAGCTCCCGGAGGCCAGGAGTTGTACGCGAACATGGAACAGTGGACCGAGATACGCCGCCGGGGTATCGGTTGAAGCGGCTGCGCGGGAAGCCGAAGTTGGGGCCGTACGTCGACCGTATCCGCCAGATTCTGGCCCAGGACCGCCTGGCGCCGAAGAAGCAGCGCCACACGGCCAAGCGGATCTTCGATCGATTGAAGAGCGAGGGCTACACCGGCAGCTACACGATCGCGCAATGACTGATAAACTTTGTCATCAGGTTCCAGATCATGTCGTGGGAGTGACCGCCGGAAGTGTGTTGGCGTCGGGTTAAAGGTGGTTGAAGGAATATTCTGTACTTCGGATCCGGGTGGTTCACTTTCACTCAAGCGATCGAACGACGGCTGTCTCCCTGTGCCCTCTTTGTGCCCTTTCTCCAGCCAACAGGACCCAACTTGGTCCAATCCGGACCCGCGAAGTCGTTGATTTTCCTTGCTTGGATTAGTTTACGGGGGCTGGATTCTCAGCCGGTACGACCCTCATAACCCAAAGGTCGTTGGTTCAAATCCAAGCCCCGCTACCAATATTTCAGGGGTTTGGCGCAAGCTAAACCCCTGAACTGCTTTATTTTCAGTTTCTGGCGTCATATGCGGGTAAATAACTTGGATCAAACCGCTCTTGGTAGACACCCTCACTTGGAGGCGTCCTCTGCGGGTTCGACCGCGTGGTCGCGCTCGACCCCGGGGTCCGGGTCCCCTGACTCAGCCCCCCCCCACCGGGAAGATTCGCGGCGGGTCGCAGATGCGACTCGCGCGCCCCAGCGCGTATCATGCACGTATGAGTGATCCTTCCGCTCGGCTCGGCGCGCTACGCGATCGGATCGAGGTCATCGACCGGCAGATCATCGCGCTCCTCGCGGAGCGCAATCGCACCGTCGAAGCCGTTGCCGGCGCCAAGCTGGAGGCGGCAAGCCCGTTCCGCGATCGGACGCGCGAAGACCTCCTCATGATGCGCCTGCGCGCCGAGGCAACCGCGGTGGGCCTGGACCCGCACGAGGTTGAGCGCCTGTACCGCGTCGTGATGGACATGTCGGTCGCCCATCAGGAGGCGAGCGTCCGCCGCCGGGAAGATGCGCCGCTTCGGGTTACCTACCAGGGCGTCGAAGGCAGCTACAGCCACCTGGCGGCGCAACGCACCTACAGCGGTCGCCCCGGCGGCGTGCTCCTGAGGGGCTCCGACACGTTCCGGGCCGCGGCCGAAGCGGTGGTCTCCGGCGCCGCCGACCTCGCCCTCTTGCCGATCGAGAACACCACCGCCGGCAGCATCAACGAGACATACGATCTTCTCGCCGAGGGGCACCTCACCATCACCGGCGAGGTCGTGAGCGCGATCGAGCACTGCCTGCTCGCCCTGCCTGGCGCGCGGCTCGAAGATCTGCGGGTCGTGCTGTCGCACCCGCAAGCGCTGGCGCAGTGCCAGGCATTCTGGATCGCAAACCCGCACTTGCACGCCCAGGCCGAGCTCGACACCGCCGGCTCGGCGCGCAAGGTGCGCGACCTGCGCGACGCAACGTTCGGCGCCATTGCCAGCGCGTCGGCGGCCACCACCTACGGCCTTGCGATCGTGGCACGCGGCATCCAGACCGAGGCCGGCAACGCGACCCGCTTCGTCGAGGTGGCGCTGCGCCCGGCGCCGGTCGCCGCCGACGTGATCGCCAAGACCTCGCTCCTGCTCACTCTCGCGGACCACCCTGGCGCGCTCGGCGAGGTCCTGATGCGCTTCGCGGCCCGCGGGCTGTCGCTGACCAAGCTCGAGTCGCGCCCGATTCCGTCGACTCCCTGGCGTTACCGCTTCTACCTCGACGCGCTCGGCCACGGTGCCTCGCAGGCGTTCGTGGCTGCGCTCGCCGAGGTCCGCCCGCTGACCGTCGAGCTGCGCGTCCTCGGCACCTACCCGGCCGACCCCGCCAGCCTGCCGGCGCCGCCACCATAGCCCGCGGGACGCTGGTCCGGTGCCCGCCGGTTACGGTCGGGCGCGCGGCGACCGGTTCCGATTCATGCCGGTCATGTTTTTCATGCGAGAGCGAGCCACGGTTGAGGGTCAGCCCCCCGACGCCGCAAAGACGTGACGGCCCAGCACGCTCTGCCGTGGCGTCATCTGCCGGTAGAGAGCCGCCACCATCGGGGTGAGGCCTGACGTCCGGTGGCGAATGAGGACATGTAGCCGCTCCAGTTCGGCGCCAAGCCTCCGCTTGGGCTCGTAGGACGTGATGCCCAGTTCGACTGATGCGAAACCGAGCTCGATGCCGGTGCGAATCCAGTCGTAGTAGGCGTTGAAGACCAGTGCCGCCTCGGCATTTTTTTCGTAGTCGATGCCGATGTAGCTGGGCACCAGTACGTCATCGTTGGCGAGGTAGAGGCTGAAGCCGACCAGGGTGTTGCCCAGCCAAAAGAGCGTGGCGAAGGCTTTTTCGCCCAGGTTGCGGGCGATGGCCCGGAAGTAGTCAGCGCCCAGCCGCTCGCGCTGGTACTCCTTCGAGCGCTGGTGGGTCAGCCTCCAAAGGCGGGCGAACTCTTCCGCGTGTGGGGAGAAGTCAAACACGCGTTCGGCACGAAGGCCGGCGCGTTGCGCCTTGGCCATGTTGAGGCGAACCTGCCGTCGATAGTGCGACTTGAGCGATGCGAGGTAGGCATCGAAGCTTTTCCACCTCAGGTTGAGGCGCGAGTCCTCCAGGTTGGGAACGCCCCGAAAACCCGCCTCGACCAGGCCACCTATGTCCTCCAGCTCGCCGTCGCGGAAATCGCGTAGCACCAGCAGGTCGGCGCGTTTTTTCCTGGCGAACGCCTCCATTTGCTCCGTCAGCGCGGCGAAGATGGTCGTTCGCTCGGAGCTCGGAATATCGGGCCGGAAGGCGACAGGGTATCCAATCGCAGTGGGGCTGCCGCACTCGACCAGGCGAAAGTCGAGAAATGAGGAATGCACCGAGCGGAGGCCACTGAGCAGGCGCGCCAGCCCGCTCTGCCCGGGGAGAAACAGGTCGAGGGGGGTCGAGATGGAATAGAACGAGGCGTGCGCCCGCATCTCGCCGGCGGCGCCGCGGACCACGAAGTACCGGTACTCGCAGTCGTTGATGGTGGCTTCGTGGAGCGCCTGGTGGAACGCATAGCTTTGGAACAACCGTTGGTTCGGGACGATGGCGTCCCACTCGGCGCGGTCGATCTTCTTCAGGCAGGTGTGCAGCTCGGCGCCACCAGACATCATCGCTCCAGTGCGCTCGACGCGCGGGTGTGTGAGACTCATCAAGCGAGGGTGACCCTCGACGGCTGATTGCTTGTACGAAGAGAAGGTCGACGTGGTTGCAGCTAATTCTGATCCCGAGGCCGACATCCCCGTGCGCTAGAATCCGGTCATGGCGAAAAGGGAGTGCCCGAAGGGTCTGGCTCGAGCAGGGAGTCGGCTGCAGATTCAACGGTACGTGAACGAGGGGCCGGATCGGCTCAATGAGGCCATCCTGGCTTCGCTGGTGGATGGGCCGGCGGGGGGCGGCCGAATCTGGTGGGTGTCGCCGCTGGAATCGGATGACTATGCTGAGTTCTGCGACGAGCGCTTTCTGGACGCACTCGGCGTCGGTCATCTGACGCGAGAGCTGGTAGGCGGGTTCTGGCCCCGACTGGGCCCTTGCTGGGATGGGTTGGCGGTGATTTCAAGCCCGGATGACCCGGACTATCACGGTGTCATCATGGTCGAAGCCAAGAGCCACCTGGATGAAGTCTTTGGCACGGGGTGTGGAGCCGGGCCGGCATCTGTGGAGAAGATTCGCCTGGCCTTGAAGGTCACGGCCGATCGCCTCGGGGCCTCCGGCACGCCGGATTGGGAGGGACGCCTCTATCAATCGGCGAACCGACTGGCCCATCTCCACTTCTTCCGTGAGGTGATGCGCGTCCCGGCCTGGCTCGCGGATGTCTACTTTGTAAACGACCCTTACCGCCCCACCTCGCGAGAGCAGTGGGGCGCCTTCCTGACTTCGGTCTGGAGCGAACTTGGGGTTCGGCCGGAGGAGGTACCGGGTCACTGTACGGTGTTTGTTCCGGCTTTTCCGGGGGAGGCATGAAATGGGGGAGTGGCGCATCTTGTGCGACAGTGTGTTGTCTTATTGGAGCAACGGAGTCGAAATATGACGTTGGATCGCCAGCTCGTTTTGTTATTTGTGCTGCCGTTGCCGATTGCTGCCATTGCGTGGACCGTGACGCACGAGGAGATCTTTCGAGAGCCTCGCGAGTGGTGTATTGCGAAGAATAAATCGTGCCGGCGGCTGTTCGCGCGCAAGTTCTTCTACTTGTTCACGTGCGAGTATTGCTTCAGTCACTACGTCACCGTCTTCTTCCTGTTCATCACCGATTACAAACTGCTGTTCGATGATTGGCGAGGCTATCTGATCGCAGGATTTTCACTGGTCTGGATGGCCAACATTTACATGAATCTCTTTGGCCGGTTGCGCCTGGAGATCAAGGAAGAGCGGTTGGCGATCGCCGAAGTCGAGTCGCGCGGACAGACGGATGCCTTGCCTTCGAAGAAAGACCCTGAAAGCCGCCCGGCCCCGCGGAATTGAGTGCACCACAGACTTTGGTCATGGCTGAAAGTTCTTGAGTTGTCCATGAGACATCCGAAACCTGAGATGGGTGGGGTGCCCCTCCGCGGATGGTGGAAGGGCTCGATTCCCTATTTGAAGGCTTATGGCCACCATGTATTGGCCTGTTCGCCGCCTGTTCGCGAAGTTACGAACGGCGTGCCGATCGTGACATTCATGGTCATCGTCGCCAGGAGATCCAGGGGGATGTCCGCGCCGCTGGCCGAGTAATGCGGATGATAAACCTGAGCGCCATTGTTGGGTCCGATCCCGCCTCCGACGCGGCTTGGTTCCGGCACCACGAACGGATCCGTCGCGAAGCCCGTAGCAAATGAATCCCGGGCGCAGCGTGCCAAGCGCATGAAAAGACACGGTGATGGGCACGACGGTGCCGGCCGGAAGCGTGGCGCTGCTCAACGTAGAGGTATCAATTGACCGCTCCGCCCGCACCTACCGCCGCGGCGCCCTGAGAAACGGCGGCAGCGCCTCTCCCCGCTCCAGCGCCGCCAGCAGGATGCGGGCGCAGGCCATGGCATCCGAGGTCGGGTCGTGATGTTTCAGCGGGATGCCGAGGTGGGCACTTACAATCGGCAGGCTGTTGGATGACAGTTTCCAGGTCTGGCGGGCCACCCGGACCGTGCAGTGAAAAGGGTGCGGCGGCGGCTCGTAACCGGCCTTTTCGCAGCAGCCGTAAAGAACCGACCGATCGAAAGGAGCGTTGTGGGCCACCAGGAAATCGAGGTCGGCCAGTTCCTCCTGGATGGCCGGCCACTGCTCGCGAAAGGTCGGCTGATCGGCCACGTCGGCCCAGGTAATCCCGTGGATATACGAGTAGAAGATGTCCCGGCGCGGTGGCCGGATCAGCCGGGTGCTGGTCTGGATGACCTGTTGCCCCTGAACCCGCACGATGGCCAGGGCGCAGGCGCTGTCCCGGCCGTTGTCGGCGGTTTCGAAGTCGATGGCGGCGAATTTCAGCATGGGGATCGCTTCCGGCCAGGGTGGCATGGGGCGAAGGGTATCCGATTTCGCTTGCGCTTATATTCAACCATATGGTTGAATGTATTCATGGCAACGACCGCACGCTTCGACCGAGCCCTGGCGGCACTGGCGCATCCGGCGCGCCGACGGATCGTGGAACGGCTGACCCGTGGGCCGGCCTGCGTCACCGATCTGGCGGCGCCCTTTGACATGTCGCTGAACGGGGTGTCGAAGCACCTCAAAGTGCTGGAAGGAGCTGGTTTGATATCACGCACCCGTTCAGGGCGCGAGCACGTGCTGAGTCTCAAGCCTGAACCGTTGAGGCAGCTTCACGCATGGTCCGGCAAGTTTCATCGGTTCTGGTCCGATCGCCTCGACGCCCTCGAGGACCATCTCAAAGCATCCAAGGAGGACAACTCATAACAACTCTGAATCCAGACGCCCGTGGCCCCTTTGCCTGCGACGTGCCCCGCTTCCTGCACGCAAGCCCGAAACGTGTCTTCAAGGCGTGGACCGACCCGAAGGAAGCCGCCGCGTGGGTGGCCAATGGTGGCCGGGCCATACTGCAACCGCAGGTCGACGGCCTCTTCTACCTCGACATGGTGTACCTGGAGCACACCTACCCCCACTACGGGCGATACCTGGCCATCGACGCGAACCGGCGCCTCGAGTTCACCTGGATGTCGCGGGGACCAAGGGGTAAGGCACCAAAGTTTGCCGACCGTGCCGGGCGGGGTATCCAATCCCCGCCCGGTCGGTTGGCAACGGCATCTCGCCAGGGACGTGCCCCGGCGGTTGTCTCCTCGGAGACTACCCTACCCGCGCGCCTCGAAATCGCGGTCCATGACGGTCTTGCGGCCGTCGCTCTTGGCGCGCTCGATGGCCTGGTCGCAGAGGGAGCGGACCAGCTCGGAAATCTTCGGTGCCACGTTGGCAGCCGTGTTCATTTCAGACTTGGCGCGGATGTAGTTCTTCAGCTTGGATACGACGACCATCACATCATCTTCGCTCATGATCTCCCCCTGGTGGCCCCTGGCCGGTGTGGTTGGGTGGCTGCGCCGGCGGCGCGAAATCGTTCGATGAAATCCGGGGGGAGAATACAGTTCAAGGGGCCGGTATTCCAGCGGCCCTCCCGGGCGGGTCGTACCGGGCGATCGACCTATCTGGTTTCCAGGTCGGCCAGGATCATCTCCTTGACCCACGGGCGTCCCCGTTGGTGGACTTCGGAATCATCGTTGGTGTTTTCCAGGTCCAGGACTTAAAGTTCACTTTAAGTCAAGGAGCAAATCATGACGATTGGTGACATCGCCGGCCGCAGCGGCTTGCCGGCATCGACTATTCGCCTGCTACGAAAGTGCCGGGCTGCTCCCGAAACCGCCTCGAGCCGGCGGTCGGCGTGTCTACGACGAGGATTGCCTGAACCAGATCGCATTCGTCCAGTTCGCGCGGGAAAGCGGCTTCACAATTGCCGAAATCCGCACGCTGACCGCCCGCCCGGTAAAGTCGTCGCTCTCACCGCGATTGAAAAAATTGGCCGCTGCCAAGATGGTCGAGATCGATCAATCCATTGAACGAGCGCAGACCATGAGAAAACTGCTCGCCGAGGCACTGACATGCCGGTGCCTCGACCCGATGGAGTGCGGGCGGCGAATTCGACGACGGATGACCGAATGAGCCGCCCGCGCGTCGTCATCATTGGCGGGGGTTTCGGCGGAATCGCTGTCGCGCAGGGGTTGGCCGGGGCCGATGTCGACATCATGGTCATCGATCGCAGCAATCACTTCGTCTTTCAGCCTCTTCTGTACCAGGTGGCCTCGGGCACGCTGGCCCCGAGCGACATTGCCGTGCCGATCCGCTGGTATCTGCGCCGGCAGAAGAACACGAGCGTCCTGCTTGGCGACGTGACGGGCATCGACACCGTGGGGCATACGGTTGAGATTGACGGCGGGATCCGCCGTGAACCATGGGATTTCCTGGTCCTGGCGGCGGGATCGCGCCACGCCTACTTCGGGCATGGCGAATGGGAGCCGCGCGCGCCGGGGCTGAAGACGCTGGAGGATGCGCTCGAGATGCGCTCGCGCTTCCTGATGGCATTCGAGCAGGCGGAACTGACCCTGGACGAGGCGGCGCGACGGGCCTGGCAGACCATCGTCATTGTCGGCGGCGGGCCGACCGGTGTCGAACTGGCGGGAATCATGATAACGATGGCCCGGAAGGCGCTGCGCCCGGACTTTCGCCGGATCGACACCGCAGCCACGCGGATCCTCCTCGTGGAAGGTGGAGCGCGCCTGCTCGCCAATTTTCCCGAGGATCTGGCGGAGGCGGCGCGGCGTGACCTGGAACAAATGGGTGTCGAGATCCGGTTGAATACGCTGGTGAGCGACATCACCCCGGAGTCGGCGCGGCTGGGCGAGGAAACGATTGCGACGAGGACGGTGTTCTGGGCGGCGGGCAACGCCGCCTCCCCCCTGTCGAAAATGCTGGGCGTGCCCACGCGGCCGAACGGGCAGATCGACGTGGAGCCAGACCTGTCGCTGCCCGGGCGGCCGGATATTTTCGTGATCGGCGACATCGCCGCCACGCGTCAGGGGAACGGGCGGCCGGTGCCGGGCGTTTGTCAGGGGGCCATGCAGGGGGGCGCCCGGGCGGCGGACAACATCCGACGGACGCTGGCCGGCCGCGAACGTCGGCCCTTCCGCTACTGGAACAAGGGAGACATGGCCACCATCGGCCGGCACAGCGCGGTGGCCGATCTTGGCTTCATCCGCTTCAGCGGGTGGTTTGCCTGGCTCCTGTGGCTCTTCATCCACATCATGTACCTGGCAGGCTTCCGAAACCGCGTGGCCGTGTTTCTGGAGTGGGGATGGGAGTATTTGACTTATCAAAAAGGGGTTCGGCTGATCCTGGGAAGGGGGAGCTCCCCTCCTCCACGGGTGTAATGTTGGCCCCGGTTGTCATCACGAATCCAAACCGGAGGTGTCCATGTCCATTCGACCCGTCAAGCGATTG
>JAWXBZ010000227.1:0-19746 GCA_034440375.1 Candidatus Eiseniibacteriota bacterium | reverse complement strand
GCCGCAGGCAGCCCCCGGGCCGACCGGATTAAATGTGGAAGGGTGGCCGTCGCCGTCGACGTCACCGATGTTTCCTTCCGTGTCCCAGCCGACGTAGAGAGTGACATCGTTCGGTGTCAACCCGCCCATCTCGTTCTTGAAGTCGATGAAAACGTACGCTTGGCGGATGTCGTAGCCGTTCACATAGGAACAGCCACCCGGGTAGATCTCGCCCAGCGGATCGGGGGCGGAGAATCCGCCCTTATCTGGACCCAGGTTGTTATTGATCGCCAGGATCAGGTCGGTCAGGTTGCCATCGACCATGACGGTTTCGTGGGAGGCGCGGGCGGCGGTGGGAAGAAGGAAGGCGAGAAGTGCAAGAACAACAACGGAAACTCGGCGGACGGTACATCGACTAGTTGTAATAGGCACCGGATGCGTCTCCTTGTCGAAACTCCGATGGACGGCAAGTCGAAAGGGATGATATTCGACTCGAAGTGACACCGGACAATTTCGACGTTGATGTAGGCTCTGTCGGTGGTGGCGAGGCAAAAAGGATCTGCTAAGGCCCCAATTATAGGCGAGTTGAGTGTATTGATGTCAATGCAGAATTAGAAATGGATCGGGTGTCCTGCAATGCGATCCGACCCACCCACCGGGTGTTTTGACACATATCCGACCCGCAGCCGGGAAACAAACAAGAGGGCCGACCCCGCAGGCGGAGTCGGCCCTCCTGTCAAGCTGTTCAGACTTCGCTGGTTATCGGGTGCGGACGATACGTGTCAACGCGCTCTTGCCGCCCAGGGTCAAACGGCCCCAGTAAATTCCGGCCGCTGCAACGGCTCCCGAACCTGTCGAGCCATCCCAGGCCAACTCGGCCGGGCCCGATGGCACCGCACGGATCAAATGGCTGATTTCCCGACCCGCGATGTCGAAAATCTGGAGGCGGGCGTCCACCGACTGCCGCTCGGCCATCTCCAGGGGTACGTTGAATCGGAAGATGGCCGGGCCGCGGCTCGGGTTCGGCGTGACATTGAATCCGATGCGCGAGGTAAAAACCTGGTCGCCAACCGCGGCCGCAGCGAGCGGTTGCAGATACAGCTTGCCGGCGCCCCACCGCAAGTTCGGCACGGCACCGGTGAAGGCGTCGGTGGTGGCCGAGGCCGTCAACTGGTTGACAACCTGGTCCCGCGTCAGGTTCGAGACCGACTGCAGCAGGAGGGCCACACCGCCGGCGACGTGGGCCGCGGCCACACTCGTTCCGCTGTTGATGTAATGCACACCATCGGGGAGTCGATAGGTGCTCGAAATACTCGACAGCGCCTGCGACGACATCGACCCCGCCACACCATAGCCCGGAGCCGCGATGTGCGGCAGAGTTTCTCCGTCACGGCTGGGGCCGCTGGAGGCGTAGTTGGCGATCTGGTTCATGACGGCGTAGTAATACGAACGGGAGGATCCGTTGACGTCGGTCCAGGTACGCTTCGTCGTGTAGGACGACGCGGATACGGCACCAAGGGCGGTCGCCGGCGAGCCGATCAATCGTGACTCCGTCTTTCCCGTTACGAACGTGGGGGCGGCGGAGCCAAGGAGCCAGCTCGTCAGCCAGGCATCCACCCGGAAGTACGGATTACTGAGGGCCGTGAGACCGACCGTCCAGGTGCCCGAGGCGAGCGCCGGAAAAGTGAGGCTTCCCCTCGAGAGGCTGTATTCGATCTTGAAGGATCCATTGCTGCTGGTGGCGACACCATTCTTGATCGTCACCACGCCGGATGGGCTCTGGACTGTAATTTGAGTACCGCGCAATACCGGTCCGATCACCATCCCGGCCGGGGTGGTCATCGTCACGGTGACGTTCTCCGTGGCGTCGTACCACGCTTCCACCTGAAAGTGATCTCCGGCGTTGCCCGAGGCAACATAAGCCGGGACGTTAACGGTCATGTTCCCGCTCGGCTGGCTGCTCGAGGCGGTCCATTCGGCATGTCGGGAGCGGCCATATTCGTTGCCGCCGGCGACCACCAGGAGCTTCCCGGGGCCGGTGAGGGCGGTGAGGGCAACGTCCATGGCGTCGGAGCCGTCATGTGGTCCGGTCATTTTGCTGACCGCCAGGAGGACAACTGCGGGTTTGCCCAGCGCGGCGGCCTTCTGGAAGACGAAATTGACGCCGTCGATCACCCGGGCGTCCGTGTAGCTGCCGTTCGGACTCGGTGTCAGTTTGACAAACACCAGATCGGCTTCCGGGGCGATGCCGGGAAATGTGAACTGGGGGACAGCACCGCCGGTGGCCCGGCCATTCCCCGCGGCTACGCCGGCGATATGTGTGCCGTGTCCCAGGTCGTCCGTGCCCGGATACTGGCTCGCGTTGATCTGGGACGTCGAGTACTCACTGCCGTATGTGAAGCCGGCGGGGCGCGTCCCGGTTGAAATCGTCTGGTCCCAGCACGCCTTGACTCGTGATCCGGCAGCTGTGCGGAAATCCTCGTGGTAGACATCGAGGCCGGTGTCGACGATGCCGACAACTACGTTTTCACCCGTTTCACCGCTGGCCGAATAGGCCGGGGGAGGGCCGCCCCACAGGTCGTCGGCGTTGATCGCCAGCGCACTCACATCGGTACAGAGCACCAGCGGTTGCTCCATCTCGATGGAACGGATTCCGGCCACGCCAAGGATGTCTGGTATGCGCGACAGCGGTGCGAGTGCGGTCGTGACACCCCCCGCGATCGTATTGACCTCTGCGCCCGCGGCCGCCAGCAAGCCTGGATGAGGATTTCCTTCGATGACCAGGAGGACGCGACTGTCCGGCCCGGCCCAATCGTAGGCGGGTCCGCTGAGAATCAACTCGGATTGCGGGGCCGCCGTTGGGCGAAGCTCATCCTGAGGGTCCGATTCCGACCGGGCCGCCCATTCGAGTGCTGACCGAAGGTGGGTGGCGATCCGGGGATCGCCGAGAGACGAACGAAGGGTCGATGCCCGGGCAACGGGGGACTGGAAGCCGAGACTCGCAAGGATGACCAGCAGGATGAGGTTCAGCGGTGCCCGGTCCGGGGCCAGCCTGTGTGGTCGACGGCTCAGCAGCGCGTGTCGCAATTTGACCTCGATTTGGGGAGGAGTAGCCTGTTGCGGTCAGTTGGCCCGAGAAGCCAAACGCCAACATCCCGCTTGCGAACAAGGTCCGGGTGCCTTACCCGGTTGTCCACAGCGATTCTCCTAACGCAAGCACGGTGCCATTTTTCACTACTCCCCGCATTGACGTCATGTGTATGACCCCAATGCAGATAAGCCCTAAGGATGCTAGGGGGATCCGACCCGGGCGTCAATCCCTCAGGCGACTTGCCACTCAGAGAGTGACTAAATGCACGAGGAGTGGAAATTGCCCCAGATCCCTTGGTGGCAGTGACTTGCCATTATTCATGTTTTACATGAAATTGATGGAAGTTGTTTTCAAGTATAAATGATCCTCCTGCCTCGACCGCAGGGCAGCGAGGAGCCCTTCCACTATAATGAAAATCCCAACAGTTCTCACCACTATTCCGGAGATTTCATGTCCCGTAAGCCGGGCTTAATGATTGCCGTTGTTCTGCTCCATCTCCTTGCCCACCCCAGCGGGCATGCCCAGGATGTGAAACATCAGGAATTTGTCGATTCGCTGGCAGGCGCTGGCTTTGAAAACATCAGCGTTTCGTTTCTGAACGGCGGGGACGTCGAGATCCGTTTCGAAAACCGGATTGAGCGTTGGGAGCTGAGAGCCCTGGGTCGCGTGGCCGGGCGAGCAATTCCGTACCTGAGCCCAGGTGGCGCCCTGGCTCTCACGCCTCTGACACGCGGCGTGGCGACGCAAACCCTGAAGGCTCCGGTCGAGGCCTGGCGGCAGTTCCTTTCCGGCGCCATGGATCTGTCCGCCTTCCGGGAGATCTTGCACATCTCGGAGCCCGGATCGTGGCCCCCAATCGGCACCACTCTGGATCGTGATTCCGAGGAATCGGGACTCAAACCCCTGAACGCCTCTCAGTGGCGGATCGACCTGGCACTCCGGCCGCTTGTCGACCTCCAGCTGGGCATTGCGGACGATCCGTTCCAGACCGGATTTTGGGTGGCACCGGAACTGACCATGAGCCCGGCAGGCAGCCTCCTCCTGACCCTGCAGGCCCGCATCGAGTTGCAGGATGACCTGGATGACTTCAATTCCCCCATCGAGCCCGGGCGCAACACCCTCTCGTGGAACAACCGCCTTCCCGGTGGCATTCACGCGGCCGCCAGCGGCGGGACGTTCCCGGAAAACCGGTACGGGTTCGTGGCCGAGGCAGGCCGCTACCTCGATCGCCGGGGCCTGCTGGAGGCCCGCGTCGGGGGCGATTGGTCGGGATTCTTCAAGTTTCTCGACGCTGGAACGGTCTCCTATTCGGATATCGCTGCCTGGTCCGGGGTGGGGACACTGATCGGGCGACTACCGGGCCGCGATGTCGAAGTCTCCTTCGCGGCCGGCCACTTCCTTTCCGGGGACGAGGGAATTCGGATCGATGCGGTCCGTCGTTTTGGAGAGGTGGATCTGGGGTTCTTCGGCATCTCGACCGATGCGGGAGAGGTCGGCGGATTCCGATTCAGCGTTCCGCTTCCGGCGCGGCACCTGTCGCGTCCGGCGCCCATTCGGGCGACGACGGTTCCATCTTTCCCGTTCGAGTACCGCGAAGACGTGGCGCCAATCGGTCAACGCGTTCGGGCCTTCGACACAATTGACCGCTTCCGCCACGGCCTGACACCGACCTATATCGAGAACAACCTGGATGCGATCCGCGGCCGCTCGGTCACCTCCCGCTACCGGGACAGATCCCGGGCGGGGTGGCCGATCATTGAACCGCGTGCCTCCCTTGCGGGCACCACCGGGCTGATCAATACACCTACGCCCCATGTCGCCCTGGAAGGAACCATCCATGTGGGATACAGCCACATACCGCGTGAATTCGCCTACGAGGGAAGAGGCTCACTTCGCAACGAATATGGGTATCTCACCGTTGGATTCCTGCCCTGGGTCGAAGCGTCGCTGCGCGCCACCGTCCTGCCGGGGGAGTACCTGATCGAAGACGTTCCGGTTGATGCGGTCGACCGAATGGGGAGCCTCCGGATCCAGAGTCCGTGGCCAGGAGGACGTACCACCCTGGGGGCGGGCGTTGAAGATATTCGGGGTACCCGACGCTTTCATTCTCTGTATCTTGTTGCAAGTCAATCGATTGGACCCGGTTTCGACCGTCCCGGGGCCGAGGTGACCCTTGGATATGGATTGCGCAGCTTGACGGCTGCCCGTTATCTTCTTGATGGTGTCTTTGGCGGAGTACAGCTACAATTAACTCCGTGGGCCATCACCATGGCTGAGTATGATAGTGAGAAATGGAATGGCGGCGTACGCGTCATCATGCTATCTCGCCTGTCAGCGCAGTTGGCGTTACTGAATTTCGAGGAACTGTCCGGTGGTGTCTCATGGTCAGTTCGGTTTTAAGGATATTGCGGCTGAGTCGCATTACAACTAGGGGAGGATCAACGCATGACGCTCCGCAACAAGAACTGGTACTGGCCTATCACGGCCGCCCTGGCTATCACGATCCTGACCCTTTCCGGTTCGCAATGCAGCCAGGTGGCGGACCGGGCGGTCGGACCAGGCAGCGGAACCCTGGATAACGGCAGCGGGGTCTCGGCGTGCGTGCGTGCCTGCAATGATATCGCCAAGGATGCCCGGGATGATGAACAGGACCTCCACCGCGCCAACATCGAGGCCTGCCACGGGAATCCGGCCTGCCTTGAGCAGGAAAGAGCCCGTCACGAGGCACGGCAGGAAGAAATCGCGGCCGCAGCCCAGAGCTGCAAGGCGCCCTGCCATGAACAGGGGCGCGGCGGCGGCGGTCAGTAGTCCCCTGGATTCAACAAGAAGACTGAAGCCCATCCGGCTCCCGCCGGATGGGCTTTTTTTTTGCGTCGACGCGCCGTGCGCCGCCGTTACCTCCATCTTCGTGGATGGTCTCCGTGAGTCAGCGCGCCTGGTGAATCTTCAGGAAGTTGGTTGAACCTGCCTGACCGACCGGCGTACCGGCAGTAACGACGATCCGGTCACCCGGGTGAATGATCCCCTCCCGACGCAGGGCACCGGCCACCCAATCAACCATCCGGTCGGTGGTTGACACCGCCGGGGACGGCCGCGATTCGACGCCCCAGAGGAGCGCCATGCGCCGTCGGATCATGTCCGACGAACTGAACGCGATGATGCGAGCGCTTGGTCGATACTGCGCGACGCGCCGCGCTGTGTTGCCGGTCTCGGTGAATACGGCGACGACCGGTGCCCCGAGTCCCTCGGCGGCATGGGCGGCGGCCTCGCAGATGGCGTCGGCCACCGACTTGCGCCACCAGGAGGCTGATTCGGATTCGCGACGTGGATTGGCCGACAGTTCCGCCTCCACGTTTTCGATGATTCGCCCCATGAGCTGGACCGTTTCAACCGGATACCGGCCGACGGCGGTTTCGGCTGACAGCATCACGGCATCCGTGCCGTCGTAAATGGCGTTGGCCACGTCGCTGGCTTCGGCGCGCGTCGGCCGGGGATGGTCGATCATCGATTCGAGCATCTGCGTGGCCGTGATCACCGGCACGCCCCGTCGCCTCGCCTCACGGATGATCCTCTTTTGCAAAACCGGTACCTGTTCCGGGCTGGTTTCCACGGCCAGATCGCCGCGGGCCACCATGACGGCGTCGGCCTCGTCCAGGATCTCGATCAGGTTGGCCATGGCCTGTGGCTTCTCCAGCTTGGCCACGACCGGCTTGTCGGAGGCGCGCAGCCGCTTCAACGCCGCGCGCAGGAGCCGGACATCGTCCGCCGACCGCACGAACGACAAGGCCACCCAGTCGACGCCGAGCTGAACGCCAAGCTTCAGGTCCTCCCGATCCTTGGGAGTCAGCGCCGACACCGACAACTTGCGGCCCGGAATGTTGATCCCCTTGTTCGAGCCGAGGAGCCCGCCGTCGACGACCTTGCAGTGCACATCGGTCCCGTCCACGCGGGCCACTTCCAGCTGGATCAGGCCGTCAGCCAGGAGGAGTTGGTCACCCCGGGACACCTCGTGGGGGAGGTCGGCAAACGTCGTGGATACGATCGTGGCGCTGCCGGTCACCTTGCGGGTTGTCAACACGAAGGCCGCCCCCGGTTTCAGCAGCACGTCGCCGGCAGGCATCAACCCGGTCCGGATCTTTGGGCCCTGCAGGTCTTGCAGGATGGCGACCGTGGCACCCGCCCGTTTGGCCTCGCGGTGGATCATCTCCACCGTCCGGCGGTGTTCCTCGTGTGTTCCGTGGGAAAAGTTAAGCCGGCAGACATTCATGCCGGCTTCGATCAGCTGGCGCAGCATTTTCGGCTCGCGCGTGGCGGGCCCCAGAGTGCAGACTATCTTCGCTCGTCTCATGAAGCCGGGTATGCTACTGGACGGATGAGACCAGCGCCACTGCCCGCACGATTGATGGCTACGGCCATTCCTGTTCTCGGCTTCCTGCTGGCGGCCGCCTCGGCCCGACTGGCGTGCTTCCCCACGCTGCAGGGCCAGAGTGCCAACCTCCTTCTGTTGCTGGTGGCCATGGTGGCCTGTTTCGTGGGCGCCCTGTTCATCGCGCGGCGGCTCGGCCGCGACATGGCCCCCGGCCGTGCCGGGTCGATCGACTCGATTGTCCTCTCATGGCCGCTGCTTCTGGTCGTGGGCCTCTTGATGCGCCTTCCGCTGCTCCTGGCACCGCCGCAAATGTCGGACGACATCTACCGCTACGTGTGGGATGGCCGGGTGGCCAGGAGCGGGGTGAACCCCTACCGGCACGCGCCGCCGGACACGGCACTCTCGCAACTTCGTGACCTTGATTGGTCGCGCCTCAACAATCCAACGCTTCCGACCATCTACCCGCCCACGGCGCAACGACTATTCGAGGCCGCGGCCCATGTTTTGCCGGGCGTTACCGGTCTCAAGATGCTGCTCCTCCTGTTCGACCTCGCGGTAGGGCTTATTCTCGCGGTCCGGGTGGCGGCGCTTCCGGCTGACCGGTGGCGATTTCTCGTCTGGTGGTGGCATCCACTCGCAGCCATCGAATGGAGCGGCTCAGGCCATGTCGATGTGGCTGGGATCGCACTGCTCGTGCTCGCGTTCATCCTGGCCAATTCGAAAGGGCATGGCAGAGGGCGGTGGATCGCTGTTGGCGCCATGGTTGCTGCCGCCACGATGGTCAAATTCCTGGCTCTGCTCGCCCTGCCGTTTCTGCTGGGGCCGCGTCGAGCCTGGGGCTGGATTGCGCTGGGGTTCGTCCTAACTCTGCTCGTCGGTTACCTTCCGTACATGGCCCCCGATACGAACGCATTCGGAAGTCTTGGCACCTACGCGGCCCGTTGGCGTGCCAACGATTTCTTCTTCGGATTGCTGGTTCGTCCCGGGACGCTTGTCGATCAGCCCGGCCGGCTGACCGAGGCCAAGCTTTATGCGGCCCTGCTGGTCGGGGCCATCGCCACCGCGGTGGCGCTGATCAGGGCCCGCCCGGCCGTAGCCATTGCCACCGTTACCGGTTCCGCGCTTCTCCTGTCGCCGACGATCCACCCCTGGTACCTGGCGTGGCTGCTTCCGTTCGTGGCCATCAATTTTTCGGTCAGTTGGTTCTACGTCACGCTCGCCTCGCTCCTCTCATATCAGGCGGTGCCCGCCTGGATCGAGGGACGGCAGTCGGGCGATCCGGCCGGATCCAAGATGTTCCTGGCGATTCCGTTTCTGCTCCTTCTGGGATGGGAGTCGCGTCGGTGGATCCTGAATCGCGGCCATCATCCGGGTTCCGGGTCGTGAACGATTCCGCGCGCGTGACGCTCGTGATCAGGACACTTAATGCCGGACCCTGGCTGGCGGATCTTCTGCCGTGCCTTGCCGACCAGCGCCGAAGGCCGGATGAGTTGCTGATTGTCGACTCGGGCTCGAGCGATGGCACCGTTGACCGGATACTGGCGGTTGGCCTCCGCCTCGTGGCACCGGACTCGCCGTTCGGCCAAGCGGAACGATGCCGCATCGTCACGATACCCGGCTCCGAGTTCACCCACGCGCGCAGTACCAATCTGGGTTTCCGCGAGGCCCGCGGCGACCTGGTCGTGATGCTCAGCCAGGACGCGCTGCCACTCGATGCCGGGTGGCTCGGCCGGCTGATCGCTCCGATGGAAACTACGGCGGGCTCCGACGAATCGGCGGTGGCGGCCGCGTTCGGTCGCCAGATCGCCCGGCCGGATGTTTTTCCGCCCGAGCGCTGGCAGATCGAGGTGGACTATCCCGCTGAGGCGCTTCCTGAGTCCAACAGAGGCGGTGTTCTCTTCAGCAATGTCAACTCGGTCGCGCGACGGTCCGCCTGGCAGGAGGAGCCGTTCGACGAGTCACTGCTCATCGCGGAGGACCGCGTCTGGGCGGCGCACCAATTGGCCCGCGGCCGACGCATCGCCTATGTCCCGGGCGCCGCGGTTCGCCACTCTCACGATTACTCGGTGCGCGCGACCGCCGCCCGGTGCGAGGCGGAATCGCGGGTGCGTCGACAGTCGGAAGGGTTGACCGAGAGTGTGTCGCTGCTGTTCAAGGCCTGGCCCAGGCAGACGCTGGCCGATCTCGGGCGCCTCGGTCGCGAGGGGCGGCTTCTGGCATGGCCGCGGGCGGCGGTGTACCGGTTCGCGCAGTTCTATGGGATGTGGCGGGGTGGACGGGGCTGATCAACCGTCCATCAAACCCGCGTGGCGACAATCTTGACCGAGCGGGCCCAGGGAAGAGTGACGAAGGAGGCGGCCCGGAGCAACTGATTGACCGCAGCCAGAATTGGGCTGCGGGCGCCGCCGAAGTGGGCATGAACCTGCACGAGAAAGCCACGGGGTTCGAGTTGCGCCCGCAGTTCGCCCGCATCCACCAGGCTTTCGATGTGATCTCCCTTGACCGGATCAACCGGGGAACGATCGACGACGGGCGGCGCCTCGGGCAATTGCCCCGAGGCCAGAATGCGCCTGGCCTCGATCAGGATGTCGGCGCCGTGGCGGCCAAACGTGCCCCAGGCGAGGCGGTCGAGCACGGTCTCCCCCAACTCAGGCAGGGCCACGTCGATCATTTCACGCCGCCGGTCACGATACGGTCGCTCGATGCGGTGACCGAACAGGTCGTCGATGGGCGGACCCTCCTCGAACCTCTTCCATATCTGCCGGACACGGGCCACCGTGCCTGGATTCAGGGCGTTGTTGCCATCGCAGATCATCAATTTTCCACCCGGCTTGAGAACGCGGGCGCACTCATCGTAAAAAGCGTTCCGGTCGAGAAAATGGCTGAGCGCTTCGTTGCAGTAAATGAAATCGACCGATCCCCGTGCGAAGGGAAAGGCGGCCACCGAGCCTCGCACCACGGCCGCGGGGAGGCCGGGCCCGAGACGTGCGCAAAGCCGGACCGAGGTCAGAGCCATCGGCCGGAAGGCTTCGAGGCCGGCGGCCAGCCTGGGCGCGAGGGCCGCGAGGCAGAGGAGCGTGATGCCGAAACCGCTTCCCGCATCGAGCACGACGCGGCCGGACGGGTCGACCCCGGCCAGTTCCAGATCGGCCGCTACCGCCCGCGCATATCGCTGGCGCGCCGCCGGTTCGACCAGTTCACCGAAGTAGTCATAAAACCAGGGATCGATCTCTGCCGGCCTCTCGCGAAACAGGGGGGGAAGGCTCGCGTCGAGAAACGCCCGGATGGCGCCCGTCATGCCGTACGGGCAATGCCGCCGGGCGAGTCGAAGGCCCGGGCCAGGGAGGCGCCGCCCACCGAGACCAGGCCTGCGGTGTACAGAGCCAGGAACGGGGCGGCCAGCCACTGGCCGTGCCAGACGCTGTACACCAGCGCGGCACCAGTCCAGGCGCCGAGGGCCAGCTCGAGCAGCGGCCAGGCATTCACCGGCACGCGATAGCGTTTGCCGCGCCATTTGTCGCTGGACTGACGGAGGTCGTACTTCGGCGTCCGGTTGAACCCTGAGGGGACGCCGGCCAGCGCCTCGATGACGGCGCGGACGTTATTCACGGCGATTCCCATTCCCAGCGCAATGAGGATCGGCATGAGCGCAAGCTGGCGCGGCCAATCCCGCTTGAGCCGTCGCTGCGCATCCAGGTAGAGAAGCGGGTGCCCCAGACTGGCAATGACAAAAAAAGTGGCCACCACGAAAAAACGGCGGACGAGTGGTTCGTTTGCGTGGAGGATCAACGCCGGCAGCGAGAAAATGGCCAGCAGGAGCAGGAGCGGATAAACGGCGTGGTTCGTGAGATGGATCAGCGCCTGCACTTTGACGAAGATGCCGACCCGCGATCGCAGGAGCTCCGGCAGCAGCTTCATCGCCGTCTGCACTGATCCCTTGGCCCAGCGGAACTGCTGCCCCTTGAAACCGTCGATGTCCACGGGCAGTTCGGCCTGGCAGACCAGGCCGGGAAGGAAAACGAACCGCCATCCCTTCAACTGGGCCCGGTAGGACAGATCGAGGTCCTCCGTCAGCGTGTCGTCCTGCCAGTTGCCGGCGTCCTCGATCGTTGCCCGCCGCCAGATGCCCGCCGTGCCGTTGAAATTGATGAAGGCGCCGCTCCGATTTCGCGCCGTCTGCTCGATGAGGAAGTGTCCGTCCAGTGCCACGGCCTGGGCGCGGGTCAGAAGCGAGTACTCCTCGTTCATGTGGCCCCACCGCGCCTGCACCATCCCCACCTGGGCGTCAGCGAAGTGCGGTATCGTGGCTGTCAGAAAATCGGGCGGTGGCACAAAGTCAGCGTCAAAAACAGCTACGTACTCGCCCCCGGCCAGCGCCAGCCCTTCGCGCAGCGCCCCACCCTTGTACCCGGTGCGACAATCGCGGCGGACCTGCTCGATCTGGAAGCCCTGTTCCCGCCGCCGTGCCACCAGGGTCGCCACCCGCTCGACCGTGTCGTCGGTCGAGTCGTCCAGGATCTGAATTTCGAGGCGGTCGCGCGGCCAGTCGAACGCCGCGACCGCCTCGACCAGCCTCTCCACGACGTAAAACTCGTTGAAGATCGGCAGTTGCACCGTGACGATGGGATGGGCCGCGCCTTCGAAGCCTTCCTTGCCGCTGGTGGCACGCCCCTCATGCTTCCGATAGAGCCACGACATGAGATACGCGTGGACGCCATAAACGAAGAGACCGGCGCCGACCGCAAGGTACAGCGCCATGAAGAGCCAGGTTGCCGGGCTCAATTCCGGGAGGTGGGTCATCTCACCGCTTGAGGATCATCTTGCGCGCTTCGCTGCCTGATGCCGTTTCGAGGCGATAGAAATAGACGCCGTTGGCGGCCGGCAAGCCGGATTCGTCGTTGCCGTCCCACTCGGATCGGCCGCTACCCTCGGGAAGACGCCCGTCGATCAGTGTCCGCACCAGCCTTCCCGACAGGTCAAAGACACGGAGGTGGACCGGCGTCGGCGCCGGCAACGTGAATTCGATTGTCGTGCCTGAGGCGAAGGGGTTGGGGCCGTTCTGCCGGAGCGTGAGCCGGGGCGCACCCGCCTTGACGGCCAGCGGCCCGAACGTGGTCAAGGTGCCATTGGACTCGATGGCCTCGAGGAGATACCAGAACTCACGGCCGGGCTCGAGCGCGTCGTCCTTCCAGGCGAATTCCGGCCCACCGGTCAGCGGTGCCACGGTTAACCGGGCAAAGGGGCCGGCCTCGGCGTCGGCGCGGCTCACATGAAAACCGACGAATGGGTCGTCTCCGTCCACGAGCCAGCGCAGGGCCACACCCCCCTCGGCGGGGAGGGCTTCAAAGGTCGATAGAAAGACCGGCGTATCGAAGTTCATTGCCCCGACGGCGTTCAATTTGCCGTTGCCGTAGATGTTGTTCGGCGTGCCGCCGGTTGCCGTATCGTGCGTCGCCGAATTGATCAGGCGATTGCGAACATTGATGGCGGTTTCGTGTGGATACCGCTCGAAAATGAGTGCGATCACCCCCGCCACATGCGGCGCCGCCTGGCTCGTTCCCTGGTTGATGGTGTGCTTGCCGTCATTGATGTTGAATGCCGCTTCCAGCGACGCGACCGCGCTTCGGGTGGAGGCGATGCCCATCCCGGGGGCTGAAATGATCGGGGCCAGTTCATCGTTGCGAAGTGGGCCGGGGCTGGAAAAGTTGGCGATCTGCCCGATGTGGGTGTCGTTGAGGGTGGAATACTGGCGCGGACCCAGTTCCGAGGGCCACTGCCGCCGGGAGATGAATGCGCCGACGCTGATGATGCCGCTGGCCGAGGCCGGTGATCCGATGAGATAGTCGTTGGAGTTGCCGATCTCGAACTCCGGGAAGGTGTTGCTGCCACCGAGGAGATAGTTGGCGATCCAAAAATCGATCTTTCCCGGCCCCGTCGAGCCCGCCTTTTTGTAGGCGATGATCTTCCAGAGGCCCGCCCGTGGCACGCCGCACGCGGTTCCGCTGATCGAGCCCTCGGTCAACTCGATGTAAATTTCCCGGTCGTTGTTGTCGGGAGCGGTCTGGGCGTTCTCGACATAACTGCGCCCATCCGCACCAACACCACCGGCGGCCGGCAGGCAACGCCCGCCGCTGTTATTGGAGCCGATCAGCACCTCCGTGGTTCGTTTGCCGTTCGGCGATTCGACGCGGAAGGAAAAATTGTCCGTCCCTTCGTACCAGCCGTCGACGACCACGAAGTCGTTGGGCTGCTGGGTGGTGCCGCCCGGATTGGGCGTGTAGTTCGGGATACGGAAGGTGAAGACCGCGCTGTCACCCGTGGCCATTACCATCAAACGGGCGTGGGCCCCGGCATTCCCTTCGTTGCCACCCGCCGCCACGATGCTGCGGCCCGTGCCGACCAACGCCGACAGCCCCTGGTCGAAAAGTGAGCTACCGTCGTGCGGCCCGTCCTGCGTACCGAGGGAGAGGTTTACCACCGCGTCGCGCACGCCGGCCTTGCTGAAGATGTAGGCCACACCGTCGGCAACACCACCGGTCGTGAAGTTCGTCTTGACGCCGATGATGTCGCACTCCGGGGCCACTCCGACGTACTGAAACGCGGGTTGGCCATTGCCGGTGTCGGATCCGTCACCGGCGGCGATGCCGATGACATGCGTTCCGTGTCCGCTACCGTCCGATTGGGTGGCCAGGCCTGAGTTGATTTGACCTTCGGTCCACTCGCGACCGTAGGAGAATCCCGCCGGCGCCGGCCCGGCCGGATTTGTCTGGTCCCAGATCGCCTCGATGCGGGTCATGCCTGACCCGTCCTTGAAATCGCCGTGCTGCAGGTCGACGCCCGTGTCGACGATCCCCATGACGACGTTCCGGCCGGTGTACCCCATGTAGGGGGGCTCGAACGAGCCGTTCACATCGCTGGCCTGTGTGAGGACGCGGCTGACATCGAGGAGCGGTTTGAGTGGACGGCTCATCTCGACATGGCGGATGCCCGCCATGTCTTCGAGAAGGGAAAGATCCTCCACCGGGATGTCGAGCGTGACGATGTTGCCGGCGCGGGTGCGCGGCACGAGGCCCATCGAGGAAAGCGTTGTCAGGGCGGCCTCGTCATCGATCTTGACCAGGCAGTCGACCGTGAGTCGGCCGCCCGCGGCCAGGCTCACCACCCCGGCCCCGAACATCGGCTCGGCCGCGGACTTCATCTCCGCTTTTGCCACGCGGCCGGCCAGGGCCTCCTCGTACTGGCGGACAAAGCTCCGCAGGCGCGGATCGAGCCGGGAGGGCGCGGCCAGATACTCGAGCTCGGCGGCGTGCGCGCCGGGCGACCCGGGGTCGGCCAGGGCGAAGGCCAGACAGCCCAGGACGGCCGCTAACAGGGGGCCACGGACAACTGAAGTCATCTCAATCTCCTTGATGCGCTCAGAGGTTCAAATCTCTTCCAGAAAGAGCTGGCACAGAACGGTCGCACCGGCCGGAATATCGGACACCTCGGCGGGAACGATGAGAAATCCGTTCGCGCGGGACAACGAACTCAGCATCCCTGAACCCTGCGGGCCCGTGGTTTTCGCCTTGAATCGACCGTCTTCCCACCGAATGACGGCCCGGATGAACTCGGTTCGGCCGGGCGAGCGTTTGATTGGCTCTTCCAGGCAGGCGGTCCAGACCTCACGGTCAAGACGCACCTGGCCGGCCATGTGCCGAAGCGCCGGCCGAACGATCTGGTCGAGGACAACCAGGGAGGAAACCGGATTTCCCGGTAATCCAAAGACCGGTTTCCCTTCGATGAAGCCAAACGCCAGGGGTTTCCCGGGCCGGATGGCCACCCGCCAGAAGTTCATTGTACCGAGTCGGGCCAGGACAATCTTCGTCAGATCATGGTCGCCCACCGAAACACCCCCGGTCGACACCACCACGTCGGCAACGGCCGCCGCCTTGCGAAACAGCGCTTCCAGATCGGCTTGCCGGTCCAGGGCGTTGCCGCAGTCGATGGCCGTGAATCCCAGGCCGGCCAGATGGGCCGTCAAGGTGAAACGATTCGAGTCCCGGATCTGGCCCGGCCCGGGCGTCTGGTCCGGCGGCACCAGTTCGTCGCCCGAGGATAGAACGGCGACCACCGGCTTTCGGATGACGCGAACCCGCGTCCGGCCCAGGGAGGCCAGAAGCCCGACGTCGGCGGCCCGAACCAGATGGCCGGCCGGCAGAACCGTGCTTCCACGGGACACATCTTCGCCGGCCCGCCGGATATTGGCGCCGGCACGGACCGGTTCGGTGATCAGGACGTCATCCCCCTCCATCCGTGTCGTTTCGACGATGGCCACCGCGTCGCCTCCCGATGGCAGGGGGGCGCCGGTCATGATCCGAATCGCCTCCCCCGTCCCGATCGCACGCGAAGGGGCGCGGCCGGCCGGCAAATCGCCGACGACCCGAAGCCGGGTCGGGGAGCCCGGGGTGGTGCCGGCCAGGTCCTCCGCCCGCACGGCAAATCCATCCATGCTTGAATTCGCCCATGGCGGCAGATCAACATCGGCCACGATCGGTTCGGCCAGGACATGGCCAAGCGCCTCGGTGAAGCTCCTTTCGACGGCCGGAAGCACCGTCAAGGCGTTCTGGATCCGCTGCCGCGCCTCATCGAGCGAGAGCATCATGCGCCGGGCTTACCTTCCGGCAGATGCTGCGTGATCTCGCCCGTCAGGACCTGGAGCCCGTGCAGGAGGATCGGCTGGAGCGCTTCCAGGCACTCACGTGCCCCTTTCGGGCTGCCCGGCAGGTTCACGATGAGCGTGGCCCCACGCAGGCCACACACCGCCCGGGACAGGGGAGCCAGCGGCGTAGCCCGCGAGGTTTCCCGACGCATCAACTCGGCGAGTCCGGGTGCCTCCCTCTCGATCGTGTCGCGAGTGGCTTCGGGTGTCACATCCCGCCGGGCGAATCCGGTGCCGCCGGTGGTGAGGATCAGTTCGGCCTCACCGCTGTCGGCGAGCGTGGCCAGGCGGTCGGCAATGACCGACCGAACGTCCGGCAGAATCTCACTCCGAACGACGTCGCCACCAATCCCGATAAGAAATTCCGTCGCCGCCGGCCCGGAGCGGTCTTCCCGTTCGCCCCGGAAGGCGGAATCGCTGATGGTTAGCACGACGGCGCGGAAGGGGCGGTTCGACATCGGGCGTCAGTCCGTCTGCCGGGTCGGCCGCACGAATTTGCCGCTCCGGCCCCCTTCCTTCCGCACGAGTTCGATTTTTTCGATGCTCATTTCCCGATCGAGCGATTTGGCCATGTCGTACAGGGTCAACGCCGCGCCGGCCACGGCCGTCAACGCCTCCATCTCGACACCGGTCGGGGCCACCGTGGCGGTCTCAGCCTCGATGCTCACGCCGCCCCGCCTTGAGTCGAGCGTCAGATCCAGCCGCACGTGGGTCAGCGGCAGGGAATGACACAGGGGGATCCAGTCGGCGGTCCGTTTCGCGGCCTGGATGCCGGCCACCCGCGCCACCGCCAGGGCGTCCCCCTTGGCCAACTTGTTCTCGGCCAGCGCCTGCCTGGCGGCGGCATTCATCCGGACGAAGCCGCAGGCCACGGCCCGGCGAGTCGTGGAGGGCTTTTCCCCGACATCGACCATGTGGGCCGAACCCTTTGCATCAACATGAGTTAGCTTTTTTCTGGACGCCATCCGGGCACTCGCGGGTGGATGATCGGAGCGGAACCGGAAGCGTATCAGGATGGGGATCGACCGAAAAGGCGGGTTCTGACATCGCGGCATCGAACCGGAGGCGGGAGTCGGGGTTAGTGCTGCCTCCGGCGCCGCTTCCAGCGGTCCATGCTACAATCCGCCGCGTTCAGATGCTGTAACTTCAATCGGCATAAAGAGGTAGACAAAGGGTAATGAACGAAAGCGTCGGATTGCTGGCTGCATTGACCGCGGGACTCATCTCTTTCATTTCCCCCTGCGTACTTCCCGTCGTTCCCGCCTACCTCTCCTTTGTGAGCGGCATGTCGATCGACGAGATGAAGGGTACCGGCGGGGGCAGCGGGGCCTCGCGGCTCCGACTCTTCCTGAACTGCCTGGCCTTCGTGGCCGGATTCTCGACAGTCTTCATCATGCTGGGCGCTTCCGCCACGGTGGTCGGCGGATTCATGAATCAGAACGCCAAGATTCTCTCGAAGATCGCCGGGGTCATCATCATCGTGTTCGGCCTTCACACGATGGGCGTATTCAAGATCCCCTTCCTCAATTACGAAAAACGCTTCCACCAGAATCAAAAACACGCCGGGCTCCTGGGATCCTTCCTGGTTGGCCTGGCCTTTGCCTTCGGCTGGACTCCGTGCATCGGCCCGATCCTCGGGGCGATCCTCGGCGTGGCGGCCAGTTCGGAAACGGTCGGCGAGGGGATCTTGCTCCTGGCGGTCTACTCGCTTGGCCTCGGCATTCCGTTCATTCTGGCCGGGCTTTTCGTCGAGTCATTTTTCCGCCTGTCGGGCAGCGTCAAGAAGCAATTTCAGCTGATCGAGAAGGTCAGCGGATTTTTCATGATCGCGGTCGGTCTCATGATCTTCTTCGATCTGTTCACGCAGATGTCGTCGTGGGTGTCACAGTTGTTCCCGTGGCTTTCCACCATCGGATAACCACCAACAATGGCCGGGGCATGCGTCCCGGTCGATTTTTCGGAGGGGCCAGAAAATGTTGCAGCGAATCACCCGAACGACCATGTCCTCCTTCCTGGCGTTGAGCCTTGTCGCGCTGACGGCGGTCGCCTGCGGCGCCGAAGAAAAAACCACGCCAATGGCCGACGCACCGAAGATCTTCGTCGACACCTCGACGCTCAAGCCGGCCGGCGATTTCAAGCTCCTCGACCTGAACGGCAAGCCGAAGACGCTGGCCGACTACAAGGGGAAGGTGGTCATCGTCGACTTCTGGGCCACCTGGTGCGGCCCGTGCAAGATGTCGATTCCGCATCTCATCGAACTGCAGAATGAGTACAAGGAGCAGGGCCTCGAGGTCGTCGGCATCTCGCTCGACACGACCGGCCCCAAGGCGGTCGGCAATTTTGCACTGGCTCAGAAGATCAACTACACGATCCTCATGGGAAACGACCAGGTGGCCGCGGCCTATGGCGGCATCAAGGGAATTCCGGTCGCCTTCATCGTGTCCCAGGACGGCAAAATATTCCGACGCTATATCGGCTATCGTGACAAGAAGGTATACGACAGTGATGTGCGGGCCCTGCTCGGTCTGGGGCCGGCCGGCACCGTCAAGTCATGAGCAAGGAGCAGCGGTGCCTGACCGCAGCCGAACTCGCCGCCGCGCTCGACGGCCTGGCTGGTTGGTCGGTGGCCAGGGGAAAGCTTCACCGTGAGTTCAAATTCCGCGACTTTGTCGAGGCCATCGGCTTCATGACCAGCGCGGCCCTCGTGATTCAGAAAATGGATCATCACCCCGAGTGGTTCAACGTTTACCAGAAAGTGCGCATCGATCTGGTAACGCACGATGCCGGGGGCATCACGGCCACCGACGTCAAATTGGCCACGAAACTGAACGAACTGGCGGATCGACTCACGCCTGCCTGACCTGATAAAAGAGGACGACCGCCCGTCCGGCAGCTAGAATTCCGACATGTCGCTGATTGCCGAACTCGGACCGATCCTCTTCCTGGCTGCGGCCCTGGGCCTTCTTGCGGCCCGCCTCAATCAACCACCGCTGCTCGGGTATATCGCAGCTGGCATCATCGCCGGCGCCGGAGCCTTTGGCCTCATCTGGCACGAAGAGACGATCCGGGCCTTCGGCGACCTCGGCATCGTCCTCCTGCTCTTCTACCTCGGGCTCGAACTCTCCTGGCACACGATGAAGCCGATCGCCGGGCGAAGCCTCGTCCTGGCATTGACCGTCGTCGGCGTCCCGTTCCTTGTCCTGGTCAACATCCTGCTGCTGGCCGGCATGAGGGGCGCCACACCGGTCATCATTGCCTTCATCCTGTCTATCAACAGCACGGCCATCGCCGTCCAGGCGCTCGAAGCGCGCGGCCTGTTCAGCGGTCGGATCGCGCACCTGGTCATCGGCGTCAACCTGATTGTGGACATCCTGGCCATCATCGCGCTGACGGCTCTCGGGGTCGGGCACGGCCAGGAGGCTCACGCCTCTCTCGGCGAGATCCTCCTCCGGACGGCGGGTTTCGTGGCCGCCTGTGCAACGGTGGGACTGGCCATCGTGCCGCGGCTCTTCGACGCCATTCAGAAGCATCCGGCTTCACGGCTTCTCCTGCCGGTGACGCTGATCGCCGTCGGCTTGATGGTGGCGTTCGCGGGGGCCAGGCTCGGGG
>JAWXBZ010000226.1:0-20406 GCA_034440375.1 Candidatus Eiseniibacteriota bacterium | reverse complement strand
CGGCCGGCCGGCCGTCGAGCTCCTGATCCGGCTCGAGCGGAAGGAGTCCGACGGCATCTGGCGTCTGCTTGGCGAAGGACGGACCGATGCCGGTGGCCGGATCGGGGCCCTGCTGGCAGCCGGGGAGGTGCTGATGGCCCGGCCACATCGACTCGTCTTCGAAACGGGTGAGTGGTTCCGGAGACAGGGCGTATCGGCCTTTCATCCCGAAGTCGTCGTTTCCTTCCTGCCGGAAGCCGGCGGGCATTATCACCTGCCGCTGTTGCTTTCCCCGTTTGGCTATTCCACCTACCGCGGCAGCTGAGGACAAGCCATGAGCGTCATCCTGAATCAGAACCAGTACGGCAAGTCACGGATCCGACTGCTCAAGGTACGACGCACCGGCGCGCGTCACGAAGTCTTCGAGTGGATGGTGGCCATCCGTTTCGAGGGGGATTTCGAGTCGGCCCATCGGACGGGAGACAACTCGGCCATCCTTCCGACCGATACCATGAAGAACACGGTCTATGCGCGGGCCGCCGAGTCGAGCGCGACGACTCCCGAGGCCTTCGGCCTGGAGCTGGCCCGCCACTTCCAGGGCGGCAATCCGCAGGCAAGCCGGATCGAGATCGAAGTCGTGGAAACGCCCTGGCAACGGTTTTCCGACGTCGGGGGCGCGCCGCACGACCACGCCTTCGTCTGTGTCGGACCGGAGCGTCGCCTGGCAACCATCGGGCTCGATCGGGACACTGCCGGCGTCTGGGGAGGCCTCGACGGCCTTCTCGTCATGAAGACCACCCGTTCGGCCTTTTCGGGCTTCTTGCGAGATGCCTACACGACGCTGGCGGACACGGACGATCGGATTTTCCGCACCGTGATTTCCGCACACTGGTCGTGGGATGCGGGATTGAAAGACTTCGAGAAATTCACGGCCGCCCGCCGGATCCTCGTCGATACGTTTGCCGCGCACGACAGCCGCTCGGTCCAGGCGACCGCGCTGGCGATGGGGCAGGCCGTCCTGGACGGCATCCCCGAAATCCGCGAGATAAGCCTGTCGCTTCCCAATCAGCACTGCCTGCCGGTCGATGTGGCCCGTTTCGGCCTCGAGAATCGAAATGAGATCTTCGCCGTCACCGAGGAGCCTCACGGACTCATCACGGCGACGATCGGCCGCGGCTAGGCCGGCGTCACGCCCCGGCGGTTCTGCAGAATGGTCACGAAGGAACGGCCCCGAAATTCCTCGATTGACACGCCTGTTCGCGCCACCGCCTCCTCCTCGGTCAGGGCGCCGCAGTTGATGGCCCGGAGGAAGTAGTTGAGCAACCCCTGGCCGGTGGCGGCATCGTCGAAGATGTCACCCACCAGCGTGGCCTGCGCCGCCTTGCCGACGAAATTGCTCAGGCGTTCGGCCGCGGCGTCGAGCCCCTCCATGAAGAAGCCGAAGACGGCGGCGTAGCGGGTCGGCAGCTGCCCTGGATGGAGATCCCATCCCTGGTAATAGGCGTGTTCCAGCGAACGGCGTACATGCCCGTGGTGAAGTCGCCACGCGTCGTGAACAACCCGACGATTTTCCATGGCCTGCCCGGCCGTGAGCGTGCCCCCCTCGGGCGGCCGGTGGGGAGGCACGGGCAGTACATTGGTGGCGCCGTCCGACAGCCAGATGCCCGTCCCGGCCAGCGCCACCTGCATGACATGGCGGGCGAAGTCGCAGGCCGGGTGATCCATGGTTTGCCACGCCGCGGTGATCGAGCAGGAGGCCGTGTAATCGTAGGTGCCGAAATGAGCGGCGATGATCCGTTCGGGAGCCGTATCGATCAGGGCGCGGATGGCGATTTCGCCCCGCTCGTTGATGATCGACTGGGTCGTCTCGATCATCAGCTCGAAGACGAGGCTGCCGGCCGGAAGCGCCAGCCCGGCCTCGAGGCGCGACAGGACATCGGCCAGCACGGCGGGCTGATCGGGGCTCGTGATCTTGGGAAGCGTGACGACGAAGTTGGCCGGAAGCTTGCCGCCGGTTTCATCGAGCACCGTGGTCAGAAAGAGATCCAGCGTCCGCAGGCTCCTGGCCTTCAATTCCTCGCTGAGCGGTTTGATCCGGATGCCGAGGAACGGTGGAAGGCTGCCGGCCTCGTGACCCTTCGCCACCTCCTTTGCCGCCGATATGGCGTGACCGTCCTCCTCGGCGTCGGAGCGATTTCCGTACCCGTCCTCGAAGTCGATTCGGAAATCTTCGACCGGTTCGCGGGCCAGCTTTCCCCTGATCCGCTCGTGGATCGACTCGACCATCGAAGGGGGGAGCGAGAGTGCCAGACCGAAATCCTGAGTCTCTGCGCCGTACTCGTTCAGGAGAGTCAGCGCCGCTTTTCCAAGGCGTGGTGCGGTGTTGTAGCGGAAGAGATGAGCGCCGCCGTATACCGTGTGCACCGGTTGGCGCCCTGGCCTGTCGCCGGGAAAGAGTTTCTGGATCCGACTGTTGGCGTGCGAAAGCCGCGAGAGAAATTCGTGCGAGATGTCATCGGGAAGCGTCTGTTTCATGGATCCGTCCTCAGGAGTTGGCCGAATGCCGCCTCATCGGCGGGGAGCTTCCGGCTGAGTTTCGGCCTGGAAATCGCCTCGGCCAGGGCCGGCGGTACCGGTGATGGAATGGTCCACCTCGAAGCGGGAATTCCCAGTGCGGATTCGATGACCGTGGTGAACTTGGCCGGATGCGCTGTCGCGGCCACCACCAGTGGCCCGGCTCCCGCGGCAAGCAGTCGGCGCGCCACGGCCACCCCCACCGCGGTGTGCGGATCGATGACCTGGCCCGCCGACTCGTAGGCGCGGCGGATCTCAGTTTGCGTGTCATCGTCATCGACCGAATGGGCCTCGAACAGGGAGGCGAGCCGCTGCGTGGATCCGCCGGCCAGGTGAAGGAGCCGGGTCAGGTTGCTCGGGTTTCCGACGTCCATCGCGCTGGAAATTGTCGGGCACGATACCTCCGGGCGATAGGTGCCCGTGCCCAGGTATCGGCGAATGACATCATTGGTGTTCAGCGCGGCCACGCATCGCCCGATCGGAACGCCCATGGCCCGGGCGTAGAGGGCCGCGGTCAGGTTGCCGAAGTTGCCGCTGGGGATGACAAGGGTTGGTCGATCCATCTGGCCGGCGGCCCAACCATGGTAGGCCAGCTGCGGCAGGAGTCGGCCGATGTTGATCGAATTGGCCGTCGTGAACGTGCGGGTGGCACGCAGCTCCCTGTCGCCGAGCGCGGCCTTGACCAGCCGCTGGCAATCGTCGAACGACCCCGCGACTTCGATGGCGCGGATGTTGCCGCCGAGCGTGGCCATCTGCGCTTCCTGTATCGGGCTGACGCGGCCGGCCGGGTAGAGAATGTAGACGGTGATGCCGCTGGCCCCGTGAAAGCCCGCGGCCACGGCGCCGCCGGTATCGCCGCTCGTGGCGACGAGGATGGTGAGCGGGCTTGCCGGGTGCTCGAGGTAACGGGCAAGGAATCGCGCGCCGAAATCCTTGAAGGCCAGTGTCGGGCCGTGGAAGAGCTCGAGGAGATGGATCCCCGGTTCGAGGATGGTGATCGGGGCGGGGAAGTCCCAGGCGCTGCGGAGGATCCCGGTCAATTCCTCCGTGTCCTTGTCCGTGACAAAGGGAGCCAGCAGCTGAACGCCCGCCTCGATCAGTGATTGCGGACGCCATTCCCCCGGGGCCCTGACGATCGTCGGCAGCGATTCGGGCACATAGAGCCCGCCATCCGGCGCCAGGCCGGAAAGGACCGCCGTCCGGAAATCGACGTGGGGCGCAGACCCCTGGATGCAGAGGTCGCTGGAAAACTTCATCGAAGTTGGAGCGGCGGAAGTCGCTGGATTCGCGCGCCGCGCCGGTTGATGCGGGAGACCCATGCCCTGGCCCCGATACCGCCGGCCGTTCGAAACGCGCGGACCATGGCCCGGGCCACGCGCCGCGCCACAGCGTCCGAATCGGTCACGGCGAACACACTCGGACCGGACCCGGAGATTGACATGCCGAACGCGCCGGCCAGGAGCGCCGCCTGCCGAACGGCCAGGAAGCCCGGGATAAGCGGCGCGCGGGCCGGCTCGGCCACCCGATCGACGAGGGCGTTGCCGACTGTGGCCGCATTTCCGGTGGCAAGCCCGGCCACCAGCGCGCCGACATGCGCCCACTGGCTGACGGCATCGGCCAGATCCAGCCGCCCGGGGAGCCGCCGCCGCGCCGTTCGGGTTTCGATAACGGTGGCGGGATGCACGACCACCCAGCGGATACGGTCGACGAACGGCACCGGGACGACCACCGGCGGATCGCCCGACAGGACGATCTGCACGCCGCCCAGCAGGCAGGCGGCGACGTTGTCGGCATGGGGTGCGCCCGACGCCAGGCGCTCACCTTCCACGGCAAAGCGAAGGAGGTCCGCGCGCGCGCGCGGTTTCGAAAGCAGTGCGTTGACGGCCACCAGTGCGGCCACGGCGCTGGCCGCGGAACTGCCGAGCCCCGATCCCACCGGCATCCGCTTGTGAAGCGTGAGACGGACGCCGAACTCCGGCCGCGCATCGGCGAGGAGGGCCGCGGCGACATGGGCCGCCACATTGCGCGCCTGGTCCCTGGGAACGGCGCCTGTTGGATCGTCGAGCCGAAATTCGATCCCCGGCTCCGGACGGCGTTCGGCTGTGGCTCGATCGGCCGGTGATTCGAGGGCCAGGCCGATGGCATCGAACCCGGGACCCAGGTTGGCGATGGTTGCCGGTGCCACCACACAGACGCGGCGCATCAGGATGGAAGGGAGTGCATCAGCTTGAGCACGTCGGAGAAGACCCCCATGGCCGTGACGTCGGCCCCGGCGCCGGGACCCTGGATCACCAGCGGCGTGGTGGCGTAACGGGCGGTCGTGAAGACAATGACATTGTCGCTCCCCCTGGCGTGGGCGAACGGGTGGGACTCGGGGAACTCGACCAGGCCGGCGCGGGCACCACGGGAGTCGAGCGTGCCGACGTAGCGCAGCACACGGCCGCGGCGGTGTGCCGCCGACCAGCGCCGGCTCATGGCCTCGTCGTGGCGGGCCAATTTGACGAAGAACGATTCCCGAAACGGGCCTTTGCGGAGTGCTGCCGGCACGAGACTCTCAACCGGAATTTTATTCAACGCCAGCCGACGGCCGAGCTGGCGCGCCAGGATCAGGAGCTTGCGCGCAACATCCTGCCCGGACAGGTCGTCCCGCGGGTCGGGCTCTGTCAGCCCCTCGTCCCGGGCCGAAAGAACCAGGTCGCTGAACCGGGTATTCCCATTCATCCGGTTAAAAAGCGAGCTCAGGGTTCCCGACAGGATCCCCTCGATCCGCTCGACCGTGTCGCCGGAGGCTACCAGATCGTGCAGCGTCGAGATCACCGGAAGTCCGGCACCAACGTTTGCCTCGAACAGGAATCGCTTGCGGCGCTTCGCGACCAGGTTCATCAGGTTGTCGTACGCGTCCGGCGGAAGGACGTTGGCTTTCTTGTTTGGCGTGACCAGGTGACAATCGGCGTTCAGAAAATCGGCGTACGAGGCCACGAGCATTTCGCTGGCCGTACAGTCGATGATGGCCCGATCGGGAACCGACACCGTGGCCAGGCGCCGGATCAGCTCGTCGGGGCTCATGACCGTCGTCGCGGCCGCCAGGTCGTCCGGCCAGCGGGCCAGCGGGAGGCCGTCGGCGTTGAAGAGCAGCCGACGGCTGTTGGCCACGGCCACCACCCGGATGTCGAAGCCCCGGGCCAAGAGGTCGGAACGCTGGCTTCGGAGCTGTGTGAGCAGCGCCTTTCCGATATTGCCGACGCCCAGCACCGCGATGGCCAGCTTGCGCGTCGTCCCGAAAAAGGCCTCGTGCACGACATTGACGGCCAGGCTGGCCTGCCGCCGGTCGACCACGAACGAGATGTTTCGCTCCGAGGCCCCCTGGGCAATGGCGTTGATCGACACGCCATGCCGGCCGAGCGAATCGAAGACTCGGCCGGAAACGCCGGGCGTCCCGCGCATGCCGTCCCCGACGATGGCCACGATGGTCCGGTCGCCTGATTCCTCGAGCGAGACAAGCCCCTCGGTCATCTCGCGGTGGAACCCCGCGGCGATGGCCAGGCGCGCCCGCGGCGCATCCGTTTCAGCCACAGCGAAGCAGATCGTGTGTTCGCTCGACGCCTGCGAAATGAGAATGACGTTGACCTCGCGGGAGGCCAGGGCGCCAAAAAGGCGATGGGCCACGCCGGGCACGCCGACCAGGCCGGCGCCGCGCAGGGTCAGGAGCGTCATGCCGCCGATTGAAGTGATCCCCTTGGCGACGCGCGGATCGGGCTCCGGCCCGCTCGCGATCCGTGTGCCGGGCGCCCCGGGACGAAGTGTATTCCGGACCACCAGCGGAATGCCGGCGCGGACCGCCGGAAGGATGGCCGCCGGGTGAAGCACATTCGCGCCGAAGTACGACATCTCCATCGCCTCTTCATAGCTGACGCGCGGCACGACGAAGGCCCCGGCCACGACCCGTGGATCGGCCGAGAGGATGCCGTCCACATCGGTCCATATTTCAATCGACGTGGCCGAGAGGGCGGCGCCGACGATCGAGGCCGTGTAGTCCGAGCCGTTTCGCCCGATGGTGGTTGTCCGCCCGTCGAGCGTGGCGGCGATGAATCCGGTCACGACCGGAAGCGCCTGTTTCGAGCGGGCCATGAGCCGCCGGAAATGGGAGACCAGCCGTTCATTGGTCGGTTCGAACAGGACGGCCGCCCGGGTGAACTGATCGTCGGTCACGATCAGTTCCCGCGTGTCGACGCTGAAAGCCCCCCGGCCCAGCGCCGCCGCGAGGATCAGGGCCGACATTCGCTCGCCGAAACTGGCCACGAGGTCCAGTGCCCGGGGGTGGGCATCGGTGAGGAGATGAATGCCGGTCAGCGCGTTCCGCAGTTCCTCGAGTCGGGTAACCAGTTCGAGGCGTGAGCGTCCCGGGCGGCCCGCGCCGGCGACGGCACTGAGCGCCGTGGTGTGCCGCCGCGCCAGGCGTCGAAAGGAGGGCCACAGTGCGGGATCACCGCTCTCGGCCATTCGTGCAAGGGTCAGGAGGTCGTTCGTCACCCCCTGGAAGGCCGAGACGACGACCACCACGCGCCGACGCTTTCGCGCCGCGAGAACCAGTCTTGCCACGGTTTCCAGGCGGCGCGGTGTGGCCAGCGAACTGCCGCCGAATTTCATTACGATCATGAGGCCGCGAATTCTAGCGGCCGACGCACCGAACGTCGAGAGAGGCGTCATCGACGAGTCGTCGGTTACCCCGTCAATCGAGTTCGCTCAGCCGGCCAGCATGCTCCGAATGCGCCCGGAGAGTTCCTCGATCGTGAAGGGCTTTTGCACGAAGGCCTGATCCCTGTCGAGCACGCCATGGTGAACGATGGCGTCATCCGGATAACCGGACATGAAGACCACCTTGATGCCGGGGCACAGGACGCGCAGGCGTTCGGCCACTTCGCCACCGGAAAGGCCCGGCATGACCACGTCGGTCAGCAAGAGGTCGATCGGGCCGTCGTGGCCATTGCTGATCGCCAGCGCTTCCTCGCCATTGGCGGCCGTAAGGACGGTATAGCCGCACATCTCGAGGATCTCATGGGCCAGCGCCCGAACACCTTCCTCGTCCTCGGTCAGGAGGATGGTGCCAGAGCCCATCTCGGCGCGCAGGCCCGGCGTTGCGGCCGTTGTCGGGGTCGGGTCGAGCATGACCCGCGGCATGTACACCTTGAAGGTGGTCCCCTGGTCGATTTCGCTGTATACCTGAATGTCGCCGCCGTACTGGCGGACGATGCCGTAGACGATGGAAAGACCGAGGCCGGTTCCCTGGCCGGTTTCCTTGGTGGTAAAGAACGGCTCGAAGATCTTGAGGCGGGTTTCCGCATCCATGCCGCGCCCCGTGTCGCTCACCGACAGTTGCACGTACGGACCCGGCGTCAGTGTCTGATGACTGGCCTCATACGCCGCGTCGATCGTGACGGTCGAAATCTCGACCGTTATCTTTCCGCCGGGCCCGACCGCGTCCCTGGCATTGACCACCAGGTTCATGATGATCTGCTCGACCTGCCCCCAGTCCGCCTTGATGCGGACCAGGCCCGGGTCCAGAACTGTGGTCAGGTCGATGCTTTCGGGAATGAGCCGACGGAGCATGCCATCCAGGTCGGCCAGCACCCGGTTCATGTCGATGATCTTGGGCTCGACCAGCTGCTTGCGGCTGAACGCCAGGAGCTGGCGGGCCAGGTCGGCACCGCGCCGGCCGGCTTTCAGGACGGCTTCCGCCTCCCGGTGTATCGACGTACCGGGTTCGACTTTTCGAGTCATCATCTCGCAGTGTCCGAGAATGACGGTCAGAAGATTGTTGAAATCATGGGCCACCCCGCCGGCCAGCCGGCCGATGGCCTCCATCTTCTGCGAATGCTGCAGTTGCTGTTCGAGCCGGCGGCTGGTGGAAACATCGATGGCCACGCCGAGCACGCCGTCGGCCTGGCCCCGGGCATCGCGCATCGGGGAAAACCAGGTTTCGAAGCTCATCGAGCCGACATCGATGACTTCCTTGAACTCGTGCCCGGCCAGGGCACGCCGATTGGATTCACAGATATCCTGGTTGTCGGCGTAAACATCAAATACCGAGCGACCCACGACTTCCCCCGGTTTCAGGCCCATCCGCTCCAGGCCACGCCCTTCGGACATCGTGAAAATGCCGTTGCGATCGAGGGTAAACAGCACCAGCGGCGCATTGGCCACCACGGTGCGGAGTCGATTCTCGCTGTGGTGCAGCGCGATCTCGGCCCGGCGTCGCTCGGTCAGATCCCGGAACTCCACGACCGCAAGGTTTCGGGCGTCGACTTCCAGTCGGGAGATGGCGACGTCCACGACCCGCTGCTCTGAATCGCCAGTCCAGGCGGTGGCTTCGAAGGAGGGGCATGGTTCTCCGGAAAGCCCTTCCCGATACGTGTTGGAGAGCCGCCCCCATTCGCCCGGTGAGTGAAGCTGGTCGAGCGTCATCTCGGACAAATCGGAGCTGGAACGACCCAGGAGGCGGCAGGCTGTCTCATTGGCCAGGACTATTCGCAGGCTGGCCGGATCGAGCATCAGGATGGCGTTGCCGCTCCGATCAAACAACGTCCGATAGCGCGCTTCCAGGCGTTGGACGATCTTGAGATCCGACAGGTCCTGGATCAGCACCACCACCTCTTCCGGCTTTCCATCGAGGCCGAGAATGGGCAGGGCGGACAAATAGAGTTCGCGCTGTTCCGCGCCGACCGTCCGGTGGATTTCCCGATGGGCCGCCTCGTTGCTGGCCAGGGCGCGGGCGACGGGACAGTCGAGTGGATCCGGGCCGCAGCTTTCGCCGGCCAGGTGGCGGCAGAAATCGGCGCAGGGGCGCCCCTGCCATCCGTTCGAGTCGGCGCCTCCTTCGCAATCAACCAGGTGCCGGTTGGTCCAACGAATTGTCCGCCCGAGATCGGCCACGAAGACTTCGGCGTCGTCCCGGTTGACCACGGCCAGAAACTTCTGCCGTTCGCGATCCAGGATGCGAAGTTGCCCGTCGAGACGTTTGAACCAGCGCTCGTAGTGGGCTTGCTGACGTTCGTATCGGAGTGTGGCCGCCTCGGCTTCGATCGAACGTGCGACAAGCTGGATGGCCGGGCCGTCTTCATCGTTTACCAGTGGTCGGGGTCCGGCCGGGTGGATCAGTGCCACGACGCCCCGGCTCTCTCCTTGCAGGGTATGGCATCGAATGTCGTGCGCCTCGATGGACGCGGGGCTCCGGCCGGACTCGATACCGCCGGGGTCCAGCGCGGACTTGAGGATGTCATCGATTCTCGCGGCATCGGGGGATCGCACCGGATCGACCCCGTGCCAGTATCCGCGCTGGAGTTGCCCGGCCGGATCGAGAAACCCCACGGCCGCGGCACAGCTCCCGGCCCTCTCGGCGGCCAGCCTGGCCAGGGCCAGGAGACGCTCGTTGAGTGTCGGGGCGGTGAGTGCCGCGAGGGCGGGGTCGATGTCGACCGACAATCCCGCCCGAGAGGAACGAGCCAAATTCATGCGGCTCCGAGGTTTGATCGGTTCGACCGACGCGCGGAGTAGACCAGCGCCAGTCGATCAGCGACGCCCTGGACCAGCGCGACGGCCTCGTCATCGAAAGCGGCCAGCTGGTGGCTGTCGATGTCGATCTGGGCGTAAATCATCTCCCCGAGACGGATGAGCACCACCAGTTCCGAACGGGTCTGGGTACTGCAGGCCAGGTAGTTGCTCTCCCGCCGGACGTCGGGAATGTTCATGTTGCGGCGTTCGGCCACGGCTCGCCCGCAGACGCCACGTCCTACGCTGATGAAGACATGGTCCGTCGGGGCACCGACAAATGGGCCGAGACGAAGCACGTCATCCGGGAATACCTCGTAGATCCCCGTCCAGTGAAAGAGCGGATTGACCTCCGACAGCAGTTGCATCGTTGCCTCGAGGATCTCCTCCAGGTCGAGGCCGCGCGCATCCATTTTGTCGATTTCAGCCAGTACTGTGGGCAGGTTCATGCGGCAGATCCTCCAATCGGAACGACCCGGGATGGGACGGCCATGCCCTTGGAGGTATCGGTCCGGCCCCGGATCGTCTTTAATTCCCTCATGATCGGACTGAGACTGATGAACGACGAGGGACCCGGCGCGCCCGCGGCCAGCGTCCTGTGGATCGAGGATCACGAACTGGAGGCCTGGGTCCGGAGCGGACGGGTCGGGGCTGATACCTGGGTCTGGGCCGGCCCATGGTCGGGGGGAGCCTGGAAACGGGCGGACGATCTGGAGGTCTTTCATCTCTTCCGCCCTGAGCCGAATGCCACGGCAACGCCCTCCATCTCGTTGCGGGACACGATCTTTCCGGCGAGGGGCCTCTCAGCCACGGAGGCGCTTGTCCTGATCAATATCGGGGTCAGTGCCGTTCTCCTGGCCCTCTGGAGAGAGGGTTACACCACCGAACTCTGGCAGACCATGGCCTACTGGTGGACCCGGGTGGCGACTGACGGACAAATCTGGCGCTGGGTGCCCACGATCGTGATGCACGCGGACGCGGGGCATCTGATGCGCAATCTCGGGGCGCTGCTGGTCATGACGGGCGGGGTGGAGGTGTTCTACGGACGTGCCCGAACCTGGGCCTGCTACCTGGCCACAGGACTGGCGGCGGCGGCGGTCTCCTTCTGGGGCCGTGGCGGACCGCCCCTCTCGGTCGGTGCTTCGGGGGCCATTTTCGGACTGGCCGGTGTCCTGACGGGGTTTCTCATCCGGCATGGCCATTCATTCAATGAGCGCCAGCGCTGGAAGGCACGGCGTGTCTATGCTCCCCTGATACTGGTCCTGGTGCCGCCCGCCCTCTTTCATGCTGATTGGCGGGCTCACCTCGGGGGATACCTTGCCGGGGTGATTCTCGGGTTGGTCCTGTCGCTCGGACCGGCTGGCCGTCGCCTCTTCGGTGCGGTCGGAGCGACAAGCCGGCCTCCGGACGACGTCTCCCGGGAAGGCCCCTGATGCTGACCCCGGTTGCCGGGTCGACGGAAATGGAGAGTTCCACGGTGTCAATGTCCGAAGTTCTCAATGGTCGCCGGAGCGTTCGTTCCTTTTCACCACGCGAAGTGGTACCGGACGACATCCAGGGCATGATGGAGGCCGCCCGATGGTCACCTTCCGGCGGAAACCGCCAACCCTGGCGATACATCCTCCGGGTGGCCGGCCCGGCCCGTGCGGCCCTCGGTGCCTGCCTGAATCGCGGCAATCAGTGGGCCCTCGCCGCGCCGCTCCTGATCACGCAGGTGACCCGCCTTGCGGATGCCGGTCAATCGAACGGGGTGCCGTACGCCTTCTTCGACAGTGGCCTTTCGGTGATGTGCCTGATCGTCGAGGCCGAGACTCGCGGCCTTCGTGCTCACCCGATGGCCGGGTGGAACGGTGAGGCCTTGATGGCCGAACTCGGGATTCCATCAGGATACCAACCTACGGTCGTCATGGCTGTCGGCCATGAAGGCGATCCGGAGGCGCTCGACCCGGCTACCCGTGAGAAGGAAGCAAAGCCCCGGGTGCGTCGGCCGCTTACTTCGATTCTGGCGTACGATCGGTGGTCCGAACACTGGTCTGAATCGCCTTGATGGCCGACTCGGCCAGCCCGGCCAGGTCGAGGGGTGGCTTGATCGGCGGACGCATGATCCGAATGGCACCGGGAAGGACCTCGATCGAGATCGGCGTGGTCCGCTCGATCAATTCGCCGTCGACCTGCACCGGCATCGGCCGGCTGGCCTGGAGCCGCACCGTCTTCGCCTGGTAGAAGCGGACCCGCGGGTCGTCCTTCAGGCCGCCCAACAGCGCTTTGAGAAACGTGATCACCAACCCGGGGAGCGTGGTGAAGGTGAAGACGACGATGTCGAGAAGGCCGTCATCGACGCGGGCATCCGGGGCCAGCGGCAGCGACCCCATGGTCCGTCCAACATTGGTCACGAGTACCGTTTTAGCCAGGACGTGGATTTTTTCGCGGCCGTCGAGTTCCAGGATATAGCGCGCGCGCTTGACCCCAAGATTTTTGAACATCGCGAACAGGTAGGCCAGGGGACCAAAGCGGCGCTTCAATTCGCGATCGGCATCGCGGATCAGGTCGGCGTCGTAACCGGCCCCCGCGCTGAGTATGAAGATGCGACCATCGTCCAGGCGCCCGACATCATACGGCTCGGGAGTTCCCTCGATGGCGGCCCGCGCCGCGTCCCGCGGGGCCATCGGAATACCGAGATTGATGGCCACGATGTTTCCGGTGCCGGCGGGAATCACGCCGAGCGGAATCGACTGACCGACCACCCCTCGCGCCGCGTCGGCCAGCGTGCCATCCCCGCCGGCCACCAGGATCAGTCCGTAACCATCCTGCATGGCCCTGGCCGTCAAGTCATGGCAATGCACCCTGCCACCCACCTCGACAAAATCGACGACCGCATCGGTTTCCTCGAGGCCCTTCTGGATCCCCTCGCGAATCTTTTCGATATCTCCCCGGCCGGCGTCCGCGTTCAAGAGGGCCAGTACCCGCAATTGCCGGGCGCCCGAGTACACCGGGACGGGGTGACGCACGTCAGGGAGCGATGTTTGGGAGTCGTCGGCCATCGGATTGGTTCGCCCCGAGTGGTGGCGCTGACCTAATGACCCGTGGGTGCGGTCACTGCCGGCGGATCCGGAAGCGAGAAAGTACGGACCAGCTGGTTGACCTCGGCCGCATCCGATGTCGGGGGGGCGCAAAGTTCACCCGAACAGACATAGGCAAGCGGCTTGTCATCACCGGACGGCGGATACAGCAGGTCGGGGGCGTCGGCCGATCGGACCTGCACCAGACGACCCGGTCGCCAGGCCCGAATGGCCGCATCGCGCAGCGCGCGCGTGGCGGGGTCCGTGGGCTCGCCCACGATGTAGGCCATGACACTGGGCCGCGCCAGCAGTTCGAGGGTCAATCCGGCGGTGGCGCGGGCGACGAAGAGTGGCATGTCATGCGTTGGCACGGTGCCCGCCAACGAAAGCGGCGTCAGGTACGAGGCCGCGTGTTCGAGGAGAGAATCAGAATGCGTCCAGTTGCCGTAGCGCATCAGGGCCAGCGCCGAGCGTGCGGCCGCGATCGTGTCGGCCGGTGACGAAGGCATGCCCACCGGCTCCGGGGAACACGGGGCCGGCTCGGGCACCAGGGGGACCAGCCATTCAGGGGCCCATCGCAATTCCTGGAAAACCACCGCCGCCTCGACCAGTTGCGCCGAGGCGCTTCCCATCTCGTCTGCGGTGGCCGCCGGTCCTGCCAGCGTGTCCGGGTCGTTGGAGGTCCAGGCAAGGAGTGTCTCCCCCCGGAAACTCCAGCCGACCAGATCGTCCGCCGTGCGCGTGGCGGCGCGTCGAAACATCTCCTTGTCGCTCACCTGCCAGGCCATGGTGAAGAGATGCACCAGGGCCGCCTGCCCGGCCAGCGTCTTGATCTTGCGGGGTTTGCCGTCTGCAAGGAGCGGGATATCGCTCCTGACGGAATCAACCGCCCCCCATTTCAGAAAATCGTTGAGGTGGAGGCCGGCCCAGCTTCCGGTCATGCCGAGGGCCGCATCCCGCCAACTCGATTCACCGCGGTGGGTGGCGCGGGCATACAGGAATTCCGCCACCGTCGGATCGGGAATTGGGGTCATGCTCCCCTGGATGTACCAGCGCGCCAGCATCTCCAGGCCATCGCGCGTTTGGACGGCCAGGTGATCGATGGTGCGCTCCCTTTCGAGTTCCTCTTCGGAAGCGAAGAATTCCAACTGGGCGGCCCGAGCCGACGGCACCACGGCAAGCAGCAGATAGCACAGGATCCCGATGGCGCGAAGGCCAGCACACCAGGCGGGGTATCGGACAGGCAATTGAATCGAGTCAGTCATGTTCAGGAATCCTTGCGGTTGGCGAACGAATGGGGCTGATGGTAGCTTTCGAGGCCCGGCAAATCCAGTTGCCCCGCCGGCGGTTGCCGGAAGGCGGTCGTCGATGGCTCCAGTCTCTCTGCTCCAGAATGAGGAAGGCCATGACCGGCCCGTCGAACGCTCACCCGGAGCAAAGGGTTCCCGTGATCCTCGTTCGCCATGGTGTTACCGATTGGAATCGGCTCGGCCTGGTGCAGGGGTGGACCGACATTCCCCTGTCCGATTCGGGGCGCGCAGAGGCGTCTCGACTCAGCCTGGCTCTTGCCTCCCATGCCATTGGCCGCATCATCACCTCCGATCTCGCCCGGGCGCGTGAGACGGCGGAACGGGTGGCGGAGCCCCACCGGCTTCCCGTCAGCAGCCACCCGGAGCTTCGCGAGTATCACTGCGGCGAGTGGGAGGGGCGCCCCTACCTCGACATCCGCGCCGATGACCGGGAGCGGTTCCAAAGCTGGTTCGACGATCCCGAGACGCCGATTCCGGGCGGCGAGTCGATGGCGATGGCAGAGCGGCGGGCGACGCCGCTCCTCGAAGCCGTCCTCTCCGAAATGAATGGGGAGGGGGCGCTCCTCGTTGTGGCTCACGGCGGCATCAATCGACTCCTCGCCGCGCACCTCCTCGGCATGCCGCTCGAGTCGGCCAGACGTCTTCGTCAGGATAACGCCTCGATTTCCATCTTCGAACCGTTTCAGGATGGGTGGGCACTCCGGCTCTGGAACGGGACCGCCCACCTCGAGGGACTGGAAGAGGCGATCAACGGCGTCACGGCGTCCCGGGTTGGCTGAACGAATGAGCACCTCGCGGCTGGCCCTGCCCACCGACGCCGTCCTGGATGGCCGGGCGTTTCCGCTGCTTCTCCTCCTCGGAGTCCTGTTGCGTCTGGCGGCACTACTGGCCTTTCCGGTGTTTCCACTTGTCGGTAATACAGAGGACACGGCCTTCTACGATGAGGGCGCCCGTTCACTCGCCAAAGGCCAGGGTTATCAGTGGGGGGGGCAACCGACCGCCTTCTTTCCGATTGGCTGGCCGCTGATTCTCTCGCTTGCGTATCGAATCGGCGGCGAGTCGGCGCGCAGCGGGCAGATGGTCAATCTTCTGTTCAGCCTCGCGATCGTGGCGGGGGGGTGGGCCATGGCTCGCGGACTCCTCGGGGCGCGGTCGGGGCGATTCGCCGCGCTCGTCCTGGCGCTTTCGCCTCACCAGGTGGTCTACCCGGCCCTTCTGATGTCGGAGCCGGCCTTCACCGCTCTCTTCATCGGGTCGCTCGCGGTCCTGGCAACCATGCCGACTTTTTCCCCGGGGCCGGTTTTCGCGTCGGGTGCCCGGTTTGTCGGTGCCGGCTTGTTGATGGGCGCGGCGACGCTCGTGCGGGGGCCGGCGCTGGTCTTTCCGCTCCTGGCCGGAGCCTGGGCGCGCTTTGGCCGGAAGGCCACGCCGGGCGCGTCGATCGTGGCCGCGCTCCTGTTTGGACTGGGCCTCCTTCTTCCGGTTGCCCCGTGGGCCATCCGCAATCATGGCGTCTTCGATCGGTGGGTGCTGGTGGCAAACGATGGCGGCATGAATTTCCTGATGGGCAATCATGCCGGAGCGACCGGCGCGCGCCATGTGCCGCCGGGTGGCCTGCCCGATACCGGTGATGAGGTGGCGGACGACCGCGAGGGATACCGTCGCGGCCTTCAATTCATTCAGGCGAGGCCGCTCGAGTTCCTGTCGATTCTGCCGCGTAAGCTGGTGCGGCTGACGCTGCCGGCCCCACTCCTGACCTATCGGGCGGAGCTCCGGGCGAAGTGGCCCTTGCCTTTGGCGCTCGGCCTGCTGATTCTGGACCAGTTGGTGCACGTTGCGCTCTGGGGGCTGGCGCTCCTGGCCCTGATTCGGCGGCGTCACCACCCGGCCGTCCTCTTCGGCAGCCTCGCGATCGGCCTCTGGGTCGTCGTGCACCTGGCTTTCCTTGGGGGGGCACGCTACTTCTTTCCGGTCATGCCGATCCTGGTATTGCTGGCGGCGGCCGGCCGTTTCAGCGAGCGAGACTCTTGATGGCACTCCACGTGGTCGGCAGGACGGCGGTGGCGCAATCATTGCCGGTGCAGCCGACGAAGAAGGCCCCCCGGTAGAGGTTGCAACCCGGGGAGGTCTGAAGTGCCGGTGAGTTTGAACAGAGTCGCCAGTCGCCAACAGGTGAATTGCAGAAGAGGGGAGGGCCGGTCGTGTCGGTCGCGATCAATGGACATCCATCCACCGGCGGCGAGGCGTTGACGCCGAAGTGATTGCAGCCTCCGGCATAAACTGCCGCGTTGGCGCATCCGATGACCGAGAAGGCGGAGCCGGTCTGGCCGTCGAACAGATTGCTCCTGATCTCGATGGTTTCACCACTGGTCAGCGCGACGCCGGATCCGTACCGGTCGCACCGGTTGCGCACGATGGTGCACTGCGATACGCGCACGGTCGGCGGTGGCATCGCCAGCCCCGTATCCAGCTTGACGCCGCCGCCATCGAGCAGCGCCTCGTTGTTATCGATGAGGCAGCCGGTCATTTCGCCGACCGAATTGATGAGGGCCACGCCCCCCCCCTGGCCGGCGAAGTTGCCCCGGATGACACAATCCACGATGCGAAAAAAGGCCAGCTCCATGCAGATGCCGCCACCCTCCGAGCCGCCGAAGTTCGATTCGATCAAGCACTCACTCAGGAGGACATGATCGCGGATGATGCCCAGGGGATTTGTGCCAGGCCGGGGTACCGGCCGGTGACCCGGCGATCGCGGACCCCGTCGCGGGGAGTTCCCGGATTCGTGATCAAACGAGACGGCCGTGGCGTAGATGCCGCCGCCGAGACTCTCGCAACTGTTGCTCGCGATCCGGCAGCGGATCAGCGCGAAGTAGGCTTCTTCGCCCAGCACTCCGCCGCCGTAGATACCTCCCAGCAGGTCGCCGCGGGAATTCGCACTACCGTCCTGAATCGTCAGATCGCGCAGTTCGGTGAAGTTGTTGGCGCCGCGCAGGGCCACCGTATGGCCATGGCCGCCGAGGCTCAACGTCGTGACATCGAGGCCGGCGCCCCGGATCAGGAGCGTCTTGTTGACGACCGAGGTCGCCTCGCTGTAGAACCCGGGAGCGAGATCGATCGTGTCGCCGTCCGCGGCGAACTCGACGGCGATCTGAATGGCGGAGGCATCGCCGCCGCCGGGCACGAGCTGCCAGACACGGGCGGGGGCGTCTCGGGCGCCCGCCAGAAGGAATAGGCCGGCCAGAATCCATGCGGCGCGGCGGGGGATTGCGATGATCGGTTCGGGTGACATCCAGACAATCGTAAGCAGCGCGGGGGGCAGTCGTCCACCGGCGTCCATTGTCTATCGTGCGTGGCCCGCGACGGAACCGGTGGCCGCGGTCATCGTCCTCCACGGGTTGGGTGGACACTCGGATCGATTCCACGAATGCGGGCACCACTGGTCTCGAATGGGGATTTCAGTTTACGCCCCCGATCTGCCGGGCTTCGGGCACTCGTCGGGACCGAAGGGACATCTCGATTCCTTCGAGCCGATATTTGACCTGATCGAGACGCTGGTGGCGCGCGTCATGGCTGAAAATTCACGCCGCCCGGTGTTCCTCCTGGCCGAGAGCATGGGGGCCGCCATCGCCATCGACTGGGTTTCCCGACGGCCGGCACTCCTGTCGGGACTCCTGCTGCTGGCACCGGCCCTCAAGGATCGCCTCCACGTACCGCTCTGGAAGAAGCTCGACGCGCTGTTTCACGTCCTGATCCGACGACGCAAGTACTACGATGTCCCATTCGAGCCCCACCAATTCACCCGCGATCCGGAAATTATCCGGATCCTGGAAGCGGATCCGCTGGAGGTGCGGCGCATCACGGCTCAATTTTATTTTGCCTGGCTGCCGGTGACGGCCCGGGCCATCAGGGCGGCGCCGACGCTCAAGCTGCCGGTGGCCGTCTTCCTGCCCGGCGATGATTCGATGATCGACTCCGCGGCCACGAAGGCCTGGTTCCAGGGCCTTCCCGAGGCCTCCCGCACGCTGGTTGAATATCCCGGCCGGTTGCACGGCCTTCTTGTCGAACTGGATCGCGAACCGATTTTCAATGACATCGCCCGGTGGATACTCCGTCAATCGGGAGCCTGACGCTGAATGTGACTTCACCATTGGTCGACAGACTGCTAGAGTCGCCCCGCGATGATTCCCGTCCTCTTCCAGATCGGCCCGTTCAAGCTTCATTCGTTCGGCCTCATGATGGCGCTGGCGTTCCTGGCGGCCACGCTTCTGGTTGCCCGGCGGTTTCGACGCATGGGCAAGGACCCGGATCGGGCCAGCGAGCTGGGGCTCGGCGCCATGGTTGGCGGAATACTCGGCGCCAAGATCTATTTCCTGATCGACCACTGGTCGGACCTCGTGGCCGATCCCATCCCGATGATCTTTTCAGGTTCAGGTCTCACCTGGTACGGGGGATTGCTGGGCGGCATCATCGGCTCGCTGGCCGTGGCGCGGTGGCGCCGCGTGCCGCTCCTGTGGCTGTGCGATCTGACGGCACCGATGCTCGGCCTCTCCTACGCCATCGGCCGTTTTGGATGCTTCCTCAACGGCGATGACTACGGCCGGCCCGCCTCCGTCCCGTGGGCGATGGCTTTCCCGAAGGGAACTCCGCCAACGACCACGCCGGTGCACCCCACTCAGCTTTACGAAGTCCTGGGGGGCGTCCTCATCTTCGTGCTGTTGTCCCGATTCAAGGACCACCATCTTGGCACGGGACTGCCGTTCGGGCTTTACCTGTTGATCGCCGGCGCTGAGCGTTTCCTGGTGGAGTTCTACCGGACGAACGAGCCGCTCGCGGCCGGGCTTACCCTGGCCCAATGGATCAGCATCGGCATGATGACGGTCGGTGCGATTTGCGTCAGTCGCGCGCGGGGAACCCGTCCAGGGCAACCGACCAGCGCCACGACGACGGGCTGAGGGCCCCGCACGAAACATCCGTGAAGGCGCCCATGGGGCCGCAGGCCGCCAATCGGGCGGGACTGCCGGGTCCCAGATGAAAGTCGAGGTTTTCGGGTGCGCAGAACAGCGGATTGGCCGACAGATTTCCCTGCGTGCCGGTCGGATCAGGGCATCCCCGATAGTTGCCCGACGAGTGATTGAAAATATCGGAGCAGCGCACCTCCACCGTTCCTCCGGAACGGCAATCGATGCCGAAACCCCGGTTGTTCGCGATGACGCAGCGCTCGATGACGGCGCGGGCGCCGCCGGCCACGACGATGCCAGTCGAATCATCTGGCACCATTCCCGCCCCCGTCAGCGTGACGTTGGACAGGGTGACGGTGCCCCCTTCCTCGATGCGAAGCCCGGTCAGGCAGCAGAAAGCGATCAGGGTGTTCTCGATCCGAAATGCGCGACCGCCGGCGATGTACGCGCCATAGTTGTTCCCCCAGAATTCGCAGCCGGACATCGATCCCGAAGACGCCCGGAGGACCATGGCCTCGGCGGCGAACTCCATGAAGTTGGTGCGCCGGATATCGAGAGCCGCGCCGTCCGCCACCAGGCCATGCTGTCCGGAGACGAATTCGCAATCCTCGATGCGGACGGTGACATCGGTCGCCCGGATGCCGGCGTCGCAGTTGTCAAAGCGGAGCCCGCGAACCTCGATCGTGTCGTTACCGGCCGGAATGACCAGGCCGATACGCCCCGGTTGCCACAGGCCGTTGATCCGAACGTCCGCGCCGGGGGCCGCCCGGAGAATTGTCGAACGCCGGGCCACGAGGATTGCCGTGACCGTCCCTCCCATGCCGTCATCGACCAGCGTGTCGGCCACGGCGTCGTAGGTGCCGGCGCCAAATTCGATGGTGTCACCGGCGGCCGCTCCCGAAAGGCACGCCTGTGGCGTCGGGCAGTCGGCGCCCCGGCCGTCGGGGGTCGCACGCCAGGTGCGCGCCGTGGGGGTGGGGG
>JAWXBZ010000225.1:0-7464 GCA_034440375.1 Candidatus Eiseniibacteriota bacterium | reverse complement strand
GTGGTAGAAAGCCGATGACGAAGAGCGCGAAGAGGAAGAGAGATCGCATGGGTGGGGAGTATTGGGGGAGGACTCGATTAGTTCAACGCCCTGGGGTGTCGGCGATCCGAGGGGCCGATCGCCGACTACGTCAAATACGGATACCGCGCCAGGTCCGCCTTGTAGCGGTCGGTGAGCTTCTTGGCCTGCGCGGCATCGAGGTCCCCCTGTCGGACGCGGATCATGAGGTTCTTCTCGAAGCCCTCGATCAGTTCCTTCATCGGGTAGCGATAGTAGCCCAGGACCTCGCCGGTCTGATCGCCACCGATCACCTGCTGGAAGTGGTACTTGCCATTCTCATCCACGATGACCAGCGCTTCGTTGGCCATGCCGAACAGATTGTGGTAGTCGCCGATGATGTCCTGGTAGGCGCCGGTCATCAGGATGCCGAGGTAGTAGGGCTGCTCGGGATGATAGGGATGCAGCTCGAGGAAATCCTTGATGTCCTTCAGGTCGACGAACTGGTCGACCTTGCCGTCGGAATCGCAGGTGATGTCGGCCAGCGTGGCATTGACCGTCGGCAGCTCGTTCAGCCGGTGGATCGGCATTATCGGGAAGAGGGTGCCGACCGCCCAGAAATCAGGGATCGACTGGAAGACCGAGAAGTTGCAGACGTATTTCACGGCCAGCAGCTTCTGCAGCTCCTCGAATTCCTCGGCGAAGTAACGGGCGCTCTTGGCGTACTTCAAGATCTTCTTGCAGCCGTTCCAGTAGAGCGTTTCGCCCCGGGCACGGTCCTCGAGCGTCAGGTAGCCCAGGTTGAAAAGGGTGAAGAGCTCGTCCTTCAGCTCGTTGGCGTCGTGGAAGAATTCCCGGTAGTTCTTCGGATTGACGTTCTTCCAGATGTGGTAGAGATCGTTGACCACCTGCGGGTCGTCGTCGGTCACTTTCAGGCCGTTGACCTCGCGCGCCACGTCGATGGCCCGGACCACGTTGGTGATGACCATCTGGTGGTAGGCCGTGATGGCGCGCCCGCTCTCGGTAATGATGGTCGGTTCGGGTACCGTCTCGTTTTCGCAGACGTCCTTGATCGTGTAGACGACGTCGTTGGTGTACTCCTGCATCGTGTAATTCATGCTGGAGTCGGAGGATGTCTTGGAGCCATCGTAGTCGACGCCCAGGCCCCCGCCCACGTTCAGGTACTCGATCTCGACACCCATCCGGCGGACCTTTGCGTAAACGCGAGCCGCTTCCTTGATGGCCGTCTTGAGCCGTTTGATCTGGGTGATCTGCGAGCCGATATGGAAGTGGAGCAGCTTCATCTGCCCGATCAGGCCGTCACGGGTCAGGATGGTGATGGCCTCGAGCAGCTCGGTGGCCGACAGGCCGAACTTGGCCGTGGCGCCCCCCGATTCCTGCCACTTGCCTGAGCCCCGGGCATTGAGCCGCACGCGGAAACCGAGGAGGGGCATCGGCTCGTCCTTCTTGCGCATCCGGACGACATGGAACAGCTCCTGAAGACTCTCGCAGACGACCACCACGTTGCGCCCCATCTGGGCGGCCAGGTAGGAATAGGCCACGTAGCTTTCGTCCTTGAGGCCGTTCAAAATCAGAAGCGATTCGGGCGACTGCTCAAGCGAGAGAGCCCCCATCAGCTCCGGCTTCGAGCCGACTTCGATGCCGAAACCGTAGCGCTGGCCCGCCCGGAGGATCTCCTCTACGACTTCCTTCCGCTGGTTGACCTTGATCGGATAGACGCCGCGGTAGAGTTTCGTGTAGCCAAACTCGGAAATCGAGTTGCGAAAGCACTCGTTCAGCTTCCGGACCTGGGCTGCCAGGATCTGCGGGAAACGGAGGACCACCGGGCAGGTGACCCCCCGCTTGTTTAAGTCCTCGACGATCCGCATGACTTCCACAGTCCGGTGGTTGTCCGGGCTGACCACCAGGTTGCCTTCGTCGGACACCTCGAAGTAGCCGGCGCCCCAGTTCTCGATTCCGTAGGTCTTCAGGTTTTCTGCAAGGTGTGTCTTCATCCGCCGCCTGTGTGTCCTCTGTGTGTCCGTCGGACGAGCCGCCGGAGTCGATGCGCCGCCGCATGGTTGTTCGGAGGTTGGCCGGCCGCGTATCCGGGCGGCTGGGGCGCATGGAACAGTCCGGAGCGCGCATAATCTACGAGATTGGGGCGTCGGATTACAAAGAATAATTCAACGGACTCCCGGGCGGGGCCAGATCGACCGACTTTTCGGTTCGCTGGCCCCCTGCTAGCCTTGTCCACTTCCCGACTGTCGACCGAACGTCCAACGCAAACGGAGTCGCCCAGATGCCACCGCTCACCATCCGTCCGGCAGCCACCTGCCTCCTCATGGCGGCCCTGGTAGTGAGTGGCATGACTTCGTTCGGATCGTCAGTGAGAGGGGCCTCTGCGGACGAGCGACCGGGCGACATCGATGCGATCCGGGAGGAATCTCGTCGACTTCGCTCCGACCTGGCCCGGGAACAGTGGGCGGCACTCACGAAGGCGCGCCCGGAAAAGCGGGCGAACCTCTTTCGGGCCCATGCCGCACTCCTTTTGCCCTCCACGCTGGAGCAAATTCGGACGGCCCGGGCCGCCGCGGCTGACTCGGGTGAGATCCGCGTTCTCGAACTCCTGGAAGTCGATCTGGCCCGCTTCATGATGCTCGCCGGCGTGGCATCGCTCGACGACGAAATTGCCCGACAGATGGCGGGGCTCGAGGCGGATGTCGAGGACTATCCCCGGCCACTCACGCTCAAGGAACTGGATCGCTGGATCGCCCGTGACCCGGACTCGCTCCGAGTCCGGATGCTGGAGTCGGTCCGCCTTGCTCTCTGGCGTGACCGGCTGGACCCACTGTTCGAGCACCGACGGACGACCATCGACAGCTTGGCCATTGCACTCGGCTATGGCGGCTATACAGAATTCAGCACCCGGTTGCGCCGTTCCGATCCCGGCCAGATCATGGCTTGCCTGATGACCCTCGTCCGGGCGACGGACACGATGTACCAGGTCCTGACCCGGGAGCTGACCCAACCAATCGGCCCCGCGCCGGCACGCGGCGGTAGCCGGAGATACCGTCTGTCGACCCGCGATCTGGTGCGACTGGAGTGGACGGAGGAGTTCGACCGTTACGTCGATTCCTCGCCGGCGCTGGCCCGCTCCTTTGACAGCACGGTTCATTCCAATGCCGATTCGGGGCGGCGTCCGCTGCCGGCCGTCCATGTCGTGCCTCCGGAGGAAACTCGCGAAGGACACCCGCCGATTGTCCTCTCCCTGGATGACGTCCGCGCCGATGTCGTGGCGATCGATCCGCCGGCCGATATACGGATTCTGGTGACCGGGCTGACCGGCGTAGCGGCCGCCCGCGCCGCGCTCGCGGCCGCCGGTGCCGCGCGGCAGCGGAACGGCACGGCGGAATCGTCGCCGGAAGGACGGGAGGCGGGCTCCGATCTTCTGGCCGCGGCGGCCGGCCACCTTTACGCCGGACTGGTCTCAACGCCCGAGTGGTATGAAACCCACAGACGCCTCGACCGGGAAACCGGACGGGACAGCGACATTACCCGCCTCTCGGATCCCAATCTGGCCCGCTTGATTCGCTGGCGCCTCTGGTGCGATCTCAAGTGGGTTCGTACGGAACTGGCGTCCGGTCTCCTCACGGAATTGATGCAGCATCGCGCCGGCACGGACCTCTGGATGCCCTACATCTTCGTTCCCGTCGGCGCGGATCCTCGCGAGATGATACGCCAGATCCGGGGCTTCGCCCGCGGCCTGGAACTGACCTCCGCGGAGGCGTACGACGCCTATCGCCCCGGCGATGACTTTCTGGGATGTCTCGATGAGGCGCGGGGTGTAGCGCTGGCCGCAGCCGTCGAAGAGCGGCTTCGCGCGGATCTGGGCCCCGAATGGTTTTTGAGCCCGAATGTCGCCGATCTCCCGATATTCCAAACAGGCGATGGCTGGGCCCTAAGGGATGAGCGGGAACAGGTCCGCCTGTTGACCGGCACGGCCGGAGAACTTGATTTCGGGGCGCTCCGGCGTCGCTATGAGCGCCTGTTCGACTGGTCGGAGCAGGTTCTGGAACGGGCCCGCTGAGGGATCTCAGATTGACCCATTTTCATTTCGGGGTGTAAGGTCGGCGCCATGCAGAACCCGATGATGTCGACCGGTTGCCACCGCGGGAGCCTTGCGCTCCTCCTGGCCGTGCTGGTTCTGATCACGGGTTTCCTCACGGTCGGCGGGCACCACGACCACGCGGCCGGCCATGAAACCGGCTGTCCGACCTGTCGGCTTGCCGACGATGCCACCGGCGCTCTGCCGGGGCCCACCGCCACCCAGGGCATTCTGCTCCCCGCCGCTCCGGCCCCCTTCGTCGCGCCGGAAGGAGCGCCCGTGCCCGTCGTGGCGCGCGGCGCCAATCAACTGCGAGCCCCCCCCACCGCATAACAGGTCGCGTCCGCGACCCGAGTACCCATCCGTCCGTCACGATCGCGAGCTCGAGCGAAAGAAATGCTTTCGCGCGCCGTGATCGCACCGAACCCGGGGCGCCGCTTGTCGCCCGCGGTTCCGACATCGCGAGGGACTCATGCGTGATCATTTTTTTTGCCGGGCGATCGCGATCATGCCGGTGCTCATGACATTTCTGACTGCGTCGAGTAATTGCCGCGCCGGCGTCACCAATCCCGACATTTCCGTCATCGGCCAGCCGCTCCTCGGCTGGACGGACGACCCGGGCGATCCAGACCGGCTCCGATTGCACCCGGACATCGGCGAGACGGAGATCGTCTTCGACGCGGCCCTCAATCCGTACGCCCGTGGTTTCTTTACGCTGGCGATCGCCCAGGAAGGGCTCGAGCTGGAAGAAGGCTTCTTCACGCTGAATCGGGGTCTTCCGTTCGACCTGGCCTTGAAGGGCGGGCAGTACCGGGTCGGCTTCGGCCGGTTGAATCCGGTTCACCCGCATGCCTACCCGTTCGCCGGGCGATTCGATGTCCTGGCGGCGTACCTTCCCGGCGATGAAGCATTCAACGACGTTGGCGTGTCGTTGTCGCGGCGGTTCGCGCTTCCGGGTGAGGCCTCCCTCAACCTGGCCGCCGATTGGCTGCGGGGAGGCGCCTTTCGCCGGGATCGGGATCCGAATGGCGAGGACGATCCGCTGGTCCTGGGGGGCGACGACGACGCGGGCCTGACCCGGTCCGCCTGGCTGGCCCGCGCTTCCAGCTTCGCCCTGCTGGGGGATGTGTCCGGGCTGGAGGTCGGCCTCTCGGCCACCGGCGGCACCAACAACGTGGCCGCGGCAGCCCGGAGCCTGGTGCTCGGCGCTGACGCCAAGGTCAAACTCTGGACGTCGAGTGATGCCTACGTCGTCGTGCAAGGCGAAGTGCTGCGGCAGGACCGCGAGGAGGCATTCTGGGATCCCGAAACTGGGTACGGAACCACCGATACGGACGGCACCGGAGGGTACGTCTACGCAGACTACAACTGGGCGCGCCGATACAACGCCGGCGCCTCGTACGAGAGCTTCGCCGTTCCAGGCGCTGTCGGTGTGACGGAATCGTCGATCGGCGCCTTCGCCGGTCTGGCGCTCCTCGAGGATTCGACCGTGTTTCGGCTGGACTGGCGGCGCGTCGACCAGGGCTTCGGGGATGCGTTCAATCGCGTCAACCTTCGCGTGATCTTCTCGATGGGGCCGCACAAGGCTCATCAGTTCTGATGGCAATGCATTCTCGTGGCTTTGGCTTCAAGGAGTTGACGATGAAAACGACCTTCATGGCGGGCATCCAGATCATCGCGATGTCGTTGGTTGTGGTGATGTTTACTGCCGGCCATGCCGGCGTTGCCGGCGCGGCGATTAAAATTGTGGCTTCGACCAACGATCTGGCGTCGATTGCCGCGTACGTCGGTGGGGATCGGGTCGAGGCCGGCTCGATATGTCGCGCGACATCCGATCCGCATCGTGTTGAAGTCCTGCCCTCGTACATGGTGCGGGTGGCGAAGGCCGACCTGTATCTCAAGATCGGCCTTGGACTGGACCAATGGGCGGACGCGATCATTGACGGTTCGCACAACGGCAGGCTGACGGTGGTCGACTGTTCCGCCGGCGTGCCGGTTCTGGAGAAGCCGACCGGCATGGTTGACGCGTCGATGGGCGACATCCATCTCAATGGCAACCCGCACTACTGGCTGAACCCGGCCAATGGGGCGGTGGCGGCGAAAACCGTGGCCAGGGCACTCGGTCAGCTCGATCCGGCCGGGGCCTCCGGATTCGAGGCGCGCGCCCTGGATTTCGAGAAGGCGGCCGCCGAGATGTCCGTCCGCTGCGCGACAGCAGGCAGGAGCCTGCCGGGACACGCCATTATCACCTATCACCGCTCGTGGAGTTACTTCGCCGATGCGTGCGGTGTCGAGGTCGTCTCGACCATTGAGCCGGTGCCGGGCATCCCGCCAACAGGCCGCCATCTCAAAGAGCTGGTGGACGCGATTCGCGAGCGCAAGGTGGCGCTGGTTCTCAGCGAACCCTACTTCTCGGACGATGCCGTCAAATTCCTGGCCCGCGAAACCGGCGTGCGGGTGGTCGTGGCCTCCCCGGCCTGCGGAACCGCATCCGCCGACAGCTACCTGAATCACTTCGAGGAACTGATCCGACTTCTGGAAGGCGGAAGGCCCTGATGGTCGAAGCCTTCCAACTCCCGTTCTTCCGCACGGCGCTGCTGGCCATCCTCGTGCTGGCCGGCATCCATGCCTATCTTGGCTACCACGTGGTCCGACGGGGAGTGATCTTCGTCGATCTCGCGATGGCCCAGATGGCGGCCCTGGGGCTTGCCATCGCCGTCGTGCTTGGCCTGGAACACAATCCGCTCCATTCGTATCTCCTGTCGTTCGGCATGACACTCGTCGGCGCGGCCTGCTTTGCCTGGTTGCGCCGCGAGGAACACCACGCGCCGCTCGAGGCCTTCATCGGCATCGTCTTCGTCACGGCCCAGGCGGCCGTATTCCTGGTCCTCGAGAAAAGTCCCGCCGGACCGGAGCACTTGAAGGAGACGCTGGTCGGCAGCCTCTTCACCGTCGATCCGAAGCACGTCGCGCTGGTGGCCGTCGGCTACGCCCTGATCGGTCTCGTCCACTGGCTGGCCCGGCGGCCGATTTTCGAGATCACCAATGATCCGGTGGCCGCCCGTGCCGGCGGCCGCGATCTCTTCTGGTGGGATTTCATCTTCTACGGCCTTTTCGGCCTGGTTGTCACCAGCTCCGTCCAGCTCGCCGGCGTTCTTCTGGTCTTCGGCCTGCTGGTCATCCCAGCCGTGGCCGGGCTGCTGGTCTCACGCGGCGCGCGCGCGGCGCTCATCATCGGCTGGATCTTCGCGACCGTGGCCTCGGTCGTCGGCTTGATCGGCTCGATCCACTTCGATGCGCCGGCCTCGCCAAGCATCCTGGTGGCGCTGACGGCGGGGCTCCTGGTGATGGGGGTGGTG
>JAWXBZ010000224.1:0-4332 GCA_034440375.1 Candidatus Eiseniibacteriota bacterium | reverse complement strand
GTGCGGGCCGGCGGGCAGGCGGCCGTGGGTCATCCGGCGGACGAGGCGGCCGGTGATGTCATATATGCCGAGCGTCACTTCGGACGCTGCCGGCAGCGTGAAGGCGATCGTGGCGCGGTTCAGGAACGGGTTGGGACTCACGCGCAGGACAAGTGCCGTCCCTCGTACCGGTGACGTGGCGGGCGGAGGAACGCTCGCCGTGCCCGGCCCCGACTCCGGATGCACCACCGTGCCGACCAGGCGGTCCATCAGGCCGTCACCGTCGGTGTCGGCTTCCAGCACGATCTCGTAGAGGCCGGTCGGATCGAAGCCGCCCGGGTAACTCACCTGCACGGTCAGTTCTTCGCTGCCGCCAACCGCAGCGGTGAGCGTGCCGAAGACCGGTTCGCCCGGCGGGAGGCCGTTCAGGGAGAGCGCCAGCGGGTCGTCGTGATCGTCATCCAACCACACCGCGCGCCACTGGTAGGCCCGCGCCACAGGGTCGCACGGGATGCCGATGCCAACGCCGATGGAGGCGCCGGCGGCGACACGCGCCGGCACACCGACGACGCTGGCTTGCGTGGGCGTGGCGCACCAGCAGGTGTTGTCGGCGCGCAGCTTGCTGGTTCGGGTGCGGCAGACGCCGGTGGCGTCGTTCATGAAGGTCAACTGGAAACAGGCGGTGGCGTTCTGCGCGGTCATTCCGGCCGGGCGTTGCACGGTCACGCAGATCGCGGCGGACGTGCCGCCGGCGGATACCGTCACGGTGCCGGCGCTCGGGCTGATCAGCGATGGGCCGGCCACGGTGCAGCCGGGACTCGCGGGGAGCGGCGCCAGGGCCCAGTGATAGCTCTGCGCGGAAGCCGTGAGGTTCACGATCTTGAAGCAGACCTGCTTCGATGTCTGGGTCGGGCAGTAGGTCGTCATCGACGGCATCAAGGCGTATTCGGGGCAATAGACGCCGATCGGTCCGGGGAGCCAGGCCTTGTAGGCAGTGGCGTCGTCGAGCGGTTCGCGGAAGAGCGAGATGTCGCCGATGCAGCCGTGGAATGCGAGGCCGCCTCCGAACGCGGGGTTGGACTGTCCGAAGCGGAGATCCGCGCTGTTGTCGATGTTGCCGTCGATCGGCGTGAAATCGAAGGCGGGCTCGGGTATTCCGTTCATGTACCAACGGCCACTGTGGCCGGTGCGGTCGACGGACACGACAAGATGCGTCCAGCTATTGGCCGGCAGGATCGGTCCCAGCACCACCTGGGTCGTGCTGCCGGTGCCGATCGACAGGTAGCTCTGCATGCCATCCAGCCAGATGGCCCAGCCGCGCGTGCCGGGCGCACCACTCGAAAAGTCCTCGGCGCGCTGGTCGGCCACCATCCGCGCGCCGGCGCCGGCGGGTTCCATGTTCAGCCAGGCGGCCATGGCAAACGAGCCATCGCCGAAGTCCAGGTCCAGTTGCTCGGCGACCGGCACGATCGCGTAGTCCCCGGGTGAGGTGAGGCAGAGCGCGGTCGGATCGCCCGGGGCGCCGACGGAAAGATTCAACTGCGCGCCGTTCCACGCCGGATCGCCATGGGTCACATCCATGGCAATGCCGGCCGGCGGCAGGTCGTTGAACGGCCACCAGGCGGCGAGGCCGGTCGGCGGCGTGGCACAGGGGGGCGTGGTGGTGCAGGCGGCGTTGCCGAAGTTGATGCCGGTAGTCGTGGTACCGGTCGTCGTGTTCAGCGTGTGTACGAAAGTGGGGGGAGCGGTTTGTATCCAGCCGGGCTGAGACACTTCGCTCACCAGCCAGGGGCCGCACGGAACGCCGGTGAAGCAGTAATTGCCCATCGCGTCGGTGACGGTGCTGGCATAGACCGTGTTGTTCGGATAGCTCAACAGTATCGTCCAGCCGGCGAGGCCGGGCTCGCCGCCCTGCTTCACGCCATCGCGATTCAGATCGTTGAACTTGGTGCCGCAGATGGTGCAGTCGACCATGCAGACCGTGGTGGAACATGGCTGGCCGGGGAAGAACGCGGTTCCCCCGATGCTGTTGCATTCAGCCGCCGATGAGACTCCAACGCAGGTGAAATCAATGCAGCAGGCCGATGACGGCGAGCAGAACTTGGCGATGTAGCCGTCATCCGATCCCGCGTTGTTGGCCTGGTACCAGGCGCCGAAACCGGGGTTCACCGTGGGCATCGAACCGAACTCTACCGACTCGCCGGTGGCGAAGACGCAGCCGTCGGCGTTGGTCGATACGCTCGTACCGAAGTCGGTGTTCGAATCGCCCCAGAACGTCGACCAGAGCAGCGAGCCGTTGACGCCGAATTGCGTGATGACAGCGTCTTGAAGTCCGACGTAGGTCCCCAAAAAGTACGAGCCGCCGGGATTCATGAGTGGGTAGTTGGGCGAATCGGTGACGCCGGTGATCGTCACGCGACCTTGCGTATCCACCGTGATCGGCTTGCCACCCGGCCCGTTGAGCGCGTCCAGTCCGGCGCCGCCGATGTAAGTGGACCAGATCTGCGCGTTGGCGGCATCAAACCTGGCCAGGAACAGGTCCGAGCTGCCGCCGCCGAAGGCCGGCTGGTAGTAGGCGCCGCCGCCCGGGTTCAGCGTGGGGAGATCGGTCGAAAAGGTGCTGCCGTACAGGTAGGCGTTGCCCGCCGCATCCAGGGCCGGTTCATCTCCGGTGTCGATGCCGGTCCCTCCGAAGTAGGTTATCCACTGCTGGACGCCACCCATCGAAAAGCGCGCGATGAATGCATCCTGGACCCCCCCGAGCGCGCCCTGGAAATAGGCCCCGCCACCCGGATTGAATACCGGGAACGTGGAGGAGAGCGTCACGCCGGTCACGTACACGGAACTCGCGTTCGCCAGGATTCCGTTGGCGTAGTCGTCGTCGACGGCACCGCCGAGATAGGTCGACCAGTCGAGCACGCCGGCCGTGGTGAATCGCGAGACGTAGGCGTCGGTCGCTGAGGCCAGCACCGGCTGGAAGTAGGCGCCGCCGCCGGGCGTGATGGTCGGGAAATCGGAGGAGGACGTAGCGCCACAGATGTAAAACCGGCCGGAGGTGTCGACCGTCATCCCCTCGAGGCGATCGAAGCTCGCTCCGCCGAAGTAGCTGGCCCACTGGCGCACGCCCGATGAATTGAACTTGACGAAGAATCCGTCGGTCAGTCCGTTGAAGGAGCCGTCGTTGAAGGCGCCCCCCAGCGGCAGTACGGGCAGGTTCGTCGAGGTCGTGTAGCCGCCCACGTAGAGGTTTCCGGCGGCATCCACCACGCAATCGGAGTTTCCCTCGTCGCCCGAGCCGCCGTAGTAGGTGGCCCAGAGCCGAATGCCCAGTTGGGTGAACTTCCAGACGAAGGCGTCCCGGTCACCGCCGGAGGTGCCCTGGTAGTAGGCACCGCCTCCCGGGTTGAATGCCGGGAGGTCGAAGGAACCGTTGTACCCGACCACGTAGACCGTGCCGTTCGCGTTGTCGCAGTAAATGGAGCGAGGCCCGTCGTAGTAGAGACCGCCGTAGTAGGTGGACCAGACCAGCGGCGGGTCGATTACGAGCGGAAGGCTTCGATCGTACTCGCCCAACCGGACGGTGACCTCGTCCCCCTGCAGTTCGAATCGCGCCGCGACGGGGCGCGAGGCATCTCCCTGGAAACAGGAGAGGGCACCTTCGCGAACCTCGCCCAGCGCAGTTTTCACGATCAGCGACTGGCCGTCGTCCGAAACCGTGATCGAGCTGGCACCCTCGTACCGCAGCCGGATGGCCGAGGGATCCGCCCCCGGCGCTACCACGAAGTCGTGATGGACGCCGCCGCCCGGCTCGCTGCGAACCACCCAGTCCACGCCGGGATAAACCGAGGGGAAGGTGATGCCCGCGTAGGTCGGCACCTCAAGGACACCGTCCGGGCAGTGTGCGAGGTAGTAGTTCTGTGTTCCCAGGCCGGTGATCCGTCCGCGCGTCATGGCGCGACCCGCATCGATCGTGGCGCCCACCAGCGAGACGTCGAGGCGAGCCCAGTGGTAGATGGACGGCTCCGCCTCATCGCCCCCCGCTGATTCCGGCACGTCGCTGTCTCCACCCCGCGCGACAAACAGGTGGGTCAAGCCGCTCGACGTCACGTACACCTGCGCATTGGGCGTCGACGCGACATACAGGACCTCGGTCGCCACGCGCCCGTCACTGTCGGCAATCTGCCCCAGGTTGGGGCTCCAGCCGGAGGTGGCCTCCTCGATCCAGTCGCTCACGCGGGCTTCGGTGGCCGGGTTGGCGCGCTGGACCGATGGGGGAAGCAGGGATGGGGCAATCCGGTCCGCTAGGGGGGCCGCGGTGGCGCTCGATCCCGCCAGGTGGGCCATGTCGCGGCG
>JAWXBZ010000223.1:0-4355 GCA_034440375.1 Candidatus Eiseniibacteriota bacterium | reverse complement strand
CTGGACGGCGAAACCATTGCAAATTCAGGTATCTCGAACTCACCTACGCTGAGCCGGACTCTAGACCGGGAGGACGATCAGGCGGCCGGCCGGGTGCCAGGGAAGCCTTCAAGAGATTCTCCCCCTCGTCCAACGGCTTGGCCTTGCGGGCCTGTTCTTCGATCACTGCGGCTTCGCTGGACAGCCCAGCCTCGGCCTTCGTGGACACCGCGCTGTCCTGCGAAGTTGGCGGGGTGCCGGCCCGTTCCGGCGGCCCGGTCGCGGCAGCGATGTCCAACTTCCCGTCGAGCAGCGTGACGGGAATGCCCTTTGGGAAGACGACCTCCCGGGCCTCGTCCGGCATCGAGATGCCGTGTTGCTGGAAGGCGCGCTTCACGAGGCGGATCACCGAGGACCGCACCTTGAGCCAACTGTGTTCCCGGCCGTCCAGCCAGAAGTAAATCCGCAGGTTGATGGTCGCCGAACCGAACCCGTCCGCCAGCACCCACGGCTCCGGTTCATTGAGAACGGCTGGGTGGTCGGCTAGCACCCGCCGGGCGATTTCTTGGGCCTCGTCGATGGGGTCGTCGTAGCCGATGCCGACGACGAAGTCCTCGCGCCGGTTGGGGTTGGCCGTGAAGTTGCGAAGTGTGCTCTTGTAAACCGTGGCGTTGGGGATCTGCACAAGGTTGCCATCGAGGCTCATCAGGACGGTGGTCCGGACGTTGAGTTGCTGCACGAACCCCGTCACCCCGGCCGCCTCGATCAGGTCGCCCGTCCCGAACGGCTGTTGCATACTGAGGAAGATGCTGGCCAGGAAGTTCTCCGTGATGTCGCGGAAGGCGATGCCGACGGCCAGGCCGATCAGCCCGGTCCCGCCGACCACCGTGAGAGCGAGTTGCGTCAGGCCCGACACCCTCAGCACGACGTAGGTGCCGACGAGGAACACGAAAACGCCCGCCCCGAACGCGAGGACGCCCCGCAGGAGTTTCGCCCGGACCCGCCGGTGGAGGAGCGTTCGGACGCTCCGCGTCGCCAGCCAGCCGGCCCCCGCCGACAGGGCCAGGATGAACAACCCGAAGACGAGGAAGGGGAGGAAGCGGATGAAGTCGCGCCACAACGCCGACAGGCCGCCCCACGCCGCGCTGAAGTCCCACACCGACGGCTGGGAGACTTTGGTCCGGTTGGCCACCGCGACCACGTCCTGCGTGTTCCGGGCCAGGTCGCCGGCCCACTTCTTGAGTTCGTCCGTGTCCGTCCGCCCACTGAGGAAGACGACTCCCTCCTCGACCCGGACCTGCGGCTCGACGAACCACCCCGTGGCTTCCAGGACGCTCTGGAGACGCTCGCGGATCTCCTCGTCCCGCGCGACCGGTTGCACATCCACTTTTGCGGGGGCGGCGGACAGTTCGTCGTCGTTGGGGGGCGGCTGCTTCTGCGTCTGCTTGGGTTGGCCGGCCGGTTGCCCGTGCGCGATGACGGACGTAGTCAGCACGCCGAACACAACACCAAACAGGACCGCGCGTGGGAGTCGTTTGTTCATGTCATTCCCTCCTTCGACGGCGATGGTGTTTCGGCATCCGGAACGGGACCGCCGTAGCGCGAAGCCGCAGACGTGTGATGCCAGTGGGCCACGAGGACATCCGTCAGTACGACCAATAGCCAGGCTGCGGCGAAAACGAAAACCGCATTCAAATCAACCCCCCGCGCGACAATCCGTTTAGTATCGGTAGATCGCCGCCACACCCGTGTCCGATGGCAAACGGTCTGCTGGAACGACGACGACTGTGCCCTTCGTCCGTAACACGGCTTCGGCCAGATCGTCGAGGATGTCGTCAATCCCGGGGTCGGAAAGCTCGCCCGGCTTCATCCGCCCGGTTGCACCGTGGACCAGGTGACCTCGGGCGGTTCCAGGGTCGACGGAAAGCTCGCCCGACTCGATCCGCCCGGTTGCCGCGTCGAGTCGCCCGGCGATGACTCGGTCGGCCTGCACGAGGAGGGTGGCGACGCGCCCGGCCGTCGCGGCCCGGGCCACTTCCGCCAGGTCGTCCGACCCGAGTTGGCGGGACGCCGCCAGCCCGTAATCCTCGACCAATCCGGCGAGTCGCTGCCGGTACGAAGGCTCGACGGCCTCCCACGCTTTCGCCCGGAGTTGGTCGATGGAAAGGGCTTCAGGGTTGGTCGTCAGGCCGGCCGCCAAGAGGGCCGGGTTGTGGCTGACCGCGCGGAACGGCGCGTGGTATTCGGCCAGTGCGACTAGCAGGAGAGGGAGGTCGGACGGCCGCGAGTGGTGTTCGAGGATGCCTCGATCGACGACCCGGAAGAAACGGTCGCGGTCACTATCGACCTCGTCCGATTTCCCGCCATGTCCGTGGTGCATCGGCCCTCCCGGCCCGGGTCCCGTGCCATAGGAGGCGACCGTCAGGTGCGGCTCGGTCAGCTCGCTGCCCAGTGCGGCCGTGAGGGTCGATGGCACCTCCGGCAGCTCGACCGGATCCAGTGCGTCGCGGTTCCCCTCGTAGAGCTTGGCCTCGTGGCGGCTCAGGCACAGAACCTGGTAGCGGTCGGCCGACTGGAGGATGCGAATCAGGGGCTTCAGGTGGAAGCTGTCGGCCACGACTGCCCGCTCCGGCACCGGCCGCTGGAGGTCGAAGACCCGGAACGTGCCGGCCGCGCCGAGGACCGCGAGCCCGTCCGTCCGGTAGTTCCAGAATCCGTCATCGTGGGCCAGCGACTGGAATTGCTCCAACAGCGGGCGGAGCTCTCCCGTGGGGTACGTCTTTTGGAGGGAGGATTCCACCTCCCGCAGCAGGTTCCGGTAGCGGATCGGGTCCTGCTGGTTTTCAGGGTGCGCCCGATGTGTCGGAAGGTAGATTGAAATGCACGGCGATTCGTGGCTCGCCAACAGTGCGGACAGGTCGTCGCGGGAAAGCTGACGCATGGTATCACCCTTTCGTATTCAGTTCGGATCGACAGGCCTTCACCGTACCGGCTGTCCGGCATGCGGCTCATCGTGTTCGGCCAAGCAGGACAGGACGGCCAACGGCACTTTCGCAATGGTCTGCTGGCTGCTTGTTGGGTACTGATCGTAGCCGATCCGGCCCGAGGCTGTCCGGTTCCACAGGAATGCGTCGGACGCTACACTCCCCCCCCGCAACGTCGGTTCACCAATTCGCCGCCAGGCACGAGTTTCTTCGGGAGATCACACTTATTTACGCTTCTCGCATCCATCGCCGCGCTGGCCGCCACCCAGGTAGGCGGCGCTGGGGGCCTTCACACGCTGATGTCGGGCGAGGCCCTGATTGCGTTCCTGACGCTCGCGGCACTCGAGATCGTGCTTGGCATCGACAACATCGTCTTCATCTCGATCCTCGTCGCCAAGCTCCCGGTGGCGGACCAACCCAAAGCCCGCAAACTTGGCCTTGGCCTGGCGATGGGCATGCGCATCCTGCTCCTGCTGGCGATCGGGTGGATCATGGGGCTCACCACCGACCTGTTCGCGATCCCAGCCTTTTGGACCGGCACCGATGGCGACGCCCATGGCATTTCCGGCCGCGACCTCATCCTGCTTGTCGGCGGCTTGTTCCTGATCGCCAAGAGCACCCGCGAGATCCATACCAAGCTCGAGGGCGAGGAACACCATGCCGTCAGCGGCAAGGTGAGCGCGGCTTTCGGCCAGGTGCTCGTCCAGATCGTCCTGCTGGACATCGTTTTCTCGCTCGACTCGGTCATCACGGCCGTCGGCATGGTCAAGACCGCACCCGGCAAGGAATGGGTCGGTCTGACGGTGATGATCTCCGCCGTCATCGTGTCGGTCGGCGTCATGCTCTTCGCCGCCGAGAGCATCGCCCGGTTCGTCGATCGTCATCCGACGATCAAGATGCTTGCCCTGTCGTTCCTGTTGCTGATCGGCGTGACGCTCATCGCCGAAGGCTTGGAAGTCCACGTTCCCAAGGGTTACGTCTACTTCGCGATGGCGTTCTCGCTGGGTGTCGAACTGCTGAACATGAAGATGCAAAAGAAATCGTCGACGCCGGTGAAACTGCACAGCCCGCTGGTGGCGGATGACGTTGCGTTGGCAGAGAAAGCGCAGGCGTAACGCCACGTGAACCCTGCATCACCGACACCCGCTCTCCCTGTGACAAGGATAGGACGGTCAACGATAGGACGGTCAACGGCACTTCCGCCACGTGGTGATGGCTGTTGGTCGGATTCTGAGCGTAGCCGAATCGGGCTCGAGGCTGTCTTGTGGCGCGACGGCCGGCCTTCGATTCCCATGAGAACAGCCGTGGGAGCCTGGTTTTTCACGGTGGGCGCAGGCCACTTCCGCCGCAGCCGTTGGGGGCGCGTCAGAGTGAATGGATGTCGATGACTGG
>JAWXBZ010000222.1:0-21684 GCA_034440375.1 Candidatus Eiseniibacteriota bacterium | reverse complement strand
GGCGTCGCTTGAGGAGCAGGGAGCCGTCGTCAACATCAAGTAAGTCCGTCCAAACAGGCAGTACGCCCGGAAGGGCGTTGGGGCGTGAGCCGGGGCCGGTGGTGAGCCGCCGGTCCCGGGTCCAATGACACAGCCCAAACAAAAGAAGGTGGCGCCTTGAAGAGCAATGGAAGTCGTCGCAGCTACAGCAAGATCGAGGAAAAGTGGGATGTCGAGATTCCGAACCTTCTCGACGTTCAGCTCCAGTCATTCCGGGGTTTTCTCCAGAATGACGTTCCGCCGGAACAGCGCAAGAACGAGGGCCTCCAGGAGGTCTTCACGAGCGTGTTTCCAATCTCCGATACCCGCGAGATGTTCTCTCTCGAGTTCGTCGCGTTCGCGATCGGCGATCCCAAGTACTCCGTCGAGGAGTGCCAGGAACGGGATCTGACTTTTTCCGCCCCGCTCAAGTGCACCCTCCGCCTGCGCATTCGCGAGGTCGAGGACGGCCAGAAGCGGGACAAGGAAATCATCGAGCAGGAAGTTTATCTCGGTGAGCTTCCGCTCATCACATCGAAGGGCACCTTTCTGATCAATGGCGCCGAGCGCGTCATTGTCAGCCAGTTGCACCGGTCGCCGGGCGTCTTCTTCGACGAGTCGATCCATCCCAACGGGAAGAAGCTCTTCTCGGCGCGGATCATTCCCTACCGCGGGTCATGGGTGGAATTCAGCCTCGACGTCAACGACATCATGTACGTGCACATCGACCGGAAGCGGAAGCTCCCGGTCACCATTCTCCTGAAGGCGCTGGGCTACACCAATGCCAAGGATATCCTCGATCTCTTCTATGCCACCGAGGCGATCGAGCTGGGCTCCGGGCGGAGCCAGAAGGATCTGGCGCTGGAAGGCCGGATCGTCGCCGAGGACGTGGTTGACACCGAAACCGGCGAAATTCTCATCGAGACCAACGACGACCTGACGGTTGACCGGATCAAGGACCTGGCCAAGGCCGGGATCAAGGAAATCAAGCTGTTCAAGATCGCGCTGCAGGATGAGGCCGACGTCATCCGCAACACGCTGAAGAAGGATTCGTCCACCGGCGAGGAAGACGCCCTCTCCCGCATCTACAACCTCCTCCGCCCGGGTGAGCCGCCCCGCTCGGAGACGGCCCGCGACATCCTGAACCGCCTGTTTTTCAATCCGAAACGCTACGACCTGGCCAAGGTCGGCCGTTACAAGCTGAACCAGAAGCTGAACCACGAGAAGCTGCTGGGCGGGCCGGCCAGGATGAAGAAGCTCGGCCTGACACGGCCGGCCAACGACCACGCGATTCTCTCACCCGAGGATTTCGTGGCCATCGTGAAGTACCTGGTCATGCTGCGGACCGGCGAGGAAGACAACGGGGTCGTGGCGGAGACGGATGACATCGATCATCTCGGCAACCGCCGGGTCCGTTCGGTCGGCGAACTCCTGGCCAACCAGTTCAACATCGGCCTGACCCGCATGGCCCGCATCATTCGCGAGCGCATGTCATTGCAAGACTCGGAGCAGGTGACGCCGTACGACCTGATCAACGCCCGCACCATCTCGGCGGTGGTTCAGTCGTTCTTCGGCTCGAGCCAGCTCAGCCAGTTCATGGACCAGACCAATCCGCTGGCCGAACTGACTCACAAGCGACGCCTGTCGGCCCTTGGACCGGGAGGCCTCACCCGTGATCGCGCGGGCTTCGAGGTTCGCGACGTCCATTACACCCACTACGGCCGCATGTGCCCGATCGAAACGCCGGAAGGTCCGAACATCGGCCTTATTTCGTCGCTCTCGACCTACGCCCGCGTCAATGACCTCGGCTTCCTGGAGAGCCCGTATCGCAAGATCGCCAACGGCACGGTCGACCGTAAGAACTGGGCGTGGCTCTCGGCGGACATCGAGGATGAATGCCACATCGCCCAGGCCAACGAGCCGGTGGATGCCAGCGGGCACTTCGAAAAGCAGAACCTGATCGTTCGGAACCGTGGCGAGCTGCCCATGGTCACGCCGAAGGATGTTGATTACATGGATGTTTCGCCGATTCAGCTGGTGTCACCGGCCGCGGCGCTCATTCCATTCCTGGAACACGACGACGCCAACCGTGCGCTCATGGGCTCCAACATGCAGCGGCAGGCCGTACCCCTTCTCGTCACCCAGGCGCCGCTGGTCGGCACCGGGCTCGAGGGCAAGGTGGCGGCGGATTCCGGTGCCCTCGTCCATGCACGCCGGGATGGTGTCGTGGAATCGGTGGCCGGAGATTCGATCGCGATCAAGTACGACCGCGACAAGACCGAAGCCAACGTGGTCGATTTCTCCGAGGCCTCGGGTCTCGACATGTATACCCTGACCAAGTTCAAGCGTTCGAACCAGGACACCTGCATCAACCAGCGGCCTCTCGTGAAGGAAGGCATGCGGGTTACAGAGGGCCAGGTCATTGCGGACGGCGCCGCTACCAAGGATGGTGAACTGGCCCTTGGCCTAAACGTCAAGGTGGCCTTCATGCCCTGGGGCGGTTACAACTTTGAAGACGCCATCCTGGTCTCCGAACGTCTGATCCGGATCGACTCCTTCACCTCGATTCACATCGAGGAGTTTGAACTCCAGGTCCGCGATACCAACCGCGGCGTCGAGGAAATCACCCGCGAGATTCCCAACGTCGGCGATGACGCCGTCAAGAATCTCGACGACGAGGGGATCATCCGGATCGGCGCGCCGGTCAAGGCCGGCGACATCCTGGTCGGCAAGGTGACGCCGAAGGGTGAAACCGACCTGTCGCCGGAAGAGCGGCTCCTGCGGGCCATTTTCGGTGAGAAGGCGGGAGATGTCCGGGACGCGTCGCTCAAGGCGCCTCCGGGCATGGACGGCATCGTCATCGATATCAAGGTCTTCTCCCGCCGGGAGAAGGACGAGGCCACCAAGAAGCAGGACAAGAAGAAGATCGATCGTCTCAAGCGCTACGCCCGCAAGGAACGGACGCGCATCATTGAAATCCGTGACCAGGAGGTCGTGAACCTTCTCGTCGACCAGCTCGCCAATCGCTTCGTCTCGGCCAAGTCCGGCGAAGAACTGATCAAGGCGGGCAAGAAGATCACCAAGCAATCCCTGGCCCGTATGGAGCTCGACGAGCTGCCGTGGAACAGCCCCCTGACCAAGAGCCGCAAGGTCAACGACACCGTCTGGAAGCAGATGGAGTTGGCTGCCGGCGCCCTCGACCGGATCGAGAAAAATCTCGAAAAGGACGTGGACAAGATCACCCGGGGCGATGAACTGCCGCCGGGCGTGGTCAAACTGGTCAAGGTGTACGTGTCCAAGAAGCGCAAGCTTTCGGTCGGCGACAAGATGGCCGGCCGCCACGGTAACAAGGGTGTCGTGGCCAAGATCCTCCCCGAGGAGGACATGCCATTCATGGAGGACGGCACGCCCGTCGACATGGTGCTGAATCCCCTCGGTGTGCCAAGCCGAATGAACATCGGCCAGATCATGGAAACCCACCTGGGCTGGGCGGCCAACAAGCTCGGCATCAAGGTCGCCACACCGGTCTTTGCCGGTGCCACGGTTGAGGAAATCAAGGCCACGTTGCGCGAAGCGGACATGGAGGATGACGGCAAGTCCATCCTCTATGACGGCCGCAACGGCCGGAAGTTCGACAGCCGCGTCACCGTGGGCTACATCTACATGCTGAAACTCTCCCACCTGGTCGACGACAAGATCCACGCCCGGTCGATCGGGCCGTACTCGCTGGTGACCCAGCAGCCGCTGGGCGGCAAGGCCCAGTTCGGCGGCCAGCGGTTCGGCGAAATGGAAGTCTGGGCGCTGGAGGCGTACGGGGCCGCGTTCACACTACAAGAGATGCTCACAGTCAAATCCGACGACGTCAGCGGGCGGTCGCGCATCTACGAGGCGATCGTCAAGGGTGAGAACCCGCCGGATCCCGGTGTGCCGGAGTCATTCAACGTACTGGTCAAGGAACTCCAGAGCCTTTGTCTGGATATCCGCTTCGAGGAGGGCTGAGAACATGCAGGAAAGCCCAGGACTCCAGTCACCGCTCTTCCCGGGTCTGTCCACCGGGAAGCTCATGATCACCAAGTCGGAAAGCAAAGAGCCGCGTCGCAAGATCAACTACACCGCCATCAAGATCCAGCTGGCGTCACCCGAAGTCATGAAGTCCTGGTCCTCGGGCGAGGTGACCAAGCCGGAAACGATCAACTACCGGTCGTTCAAGCCTGAAAAGGACGGCCTCTTCTGCGAGCGCATCTTTGGTCCCGTCAAGGACTGGGAGTGCAATTGCGGTAAATACAAGCGCATCCGTTACCGTGGCGTCATCTGCGATCGCTGCGGCGTTGAGGTGACCCAGGCCAAGGTTCGCCGTGAGCGGATGGCTCACATCGACCTGGCCGTTCCGGTCAGCCATATCTGGTACTTCAAGGGCGTTCCCTCCCGTATCGGGCACCTGCTCTCCATGTCGGTCCGCGATCTGGAGCGGGTCCTGTACTACGAGTCGTACGTGGTCATCGAGCCCGGCAACACGCATCATAAGGTAAAGGACCTCCTGACAGAGGACGCCTATGCCGAGTTGGCCAACGACGCCTCACTCCAGTTCAACGCCCAGATGGGTGCCCAGGCCATTCGTGAGCTTCTGGCCAACCTGGATCTGGACTCGCTGGCCGTCGAATTGCGCACGGTCATCAAGGTGGAGACGTCCGCCCAGCGCAAGAAGGAAACACTCAAGCGCCTGCGCATCGTCGAGGCCTTCCGCCACAGCGGCAACAAGCCGGAGTGGATGATCCTCGACGTCGTGCCGGTCCTGCCGCCGGATCTCCGGCCGCTGGTGCCGCTGGAAGGCGGCCGCTTCGCCACATCGGACCTGAACGATCTGTACCGACGCGTCATCAACCGGAACAACCGTTTGAAGAAGCTGAAGGAGATCAAGGCACCGGAAGTCATTCTCCGCAACGAAAAGCGCATGCTCCAGGAGGCCGTGGATGCCCTGTTCGACAACGGCCGCCGTTCGCGCGCGGTCCGTGGCCAGGGTAACCGTCCGCTGAAGAGCCTTTCCGACATGCTCAAGGGCAAGCAGGGGCGCTTCCGTCAGAACCTTCTCGGCAAGCGCGTCGACTACTCCGGCCGTTCGGTCATCGTCGTCGGGCCGGAGCTCAAGCTTCATCAGTGCGGCCTGCCCAAGTCGATGGCACTCGAGCTCTTCAAGCCGTTCATCATCAAGAACCTCGAGGACAAGGGGTACGTCTCCACCGTCAAGAGCGCCAAGCGGCTTGTCGAGCGCGAGCGGCCCGAGGTCTGGGACATCCTGGGCGAGATCATCAAGGGTCACCCGGTCATGCTGAACCGCGCTCCGACGCTGCACCGCCTCGGCATCCAGGCTTTCGAGCCGGTGCTGGTGGAGGGCAAGGCCATCCGAATCCATCCGCTGGTCTGCGCCGCCTTCAACGCCGACTTCGACGGCGATCAGATGGCCGTCCACGTGCCGTTGTCATGGGAAGCCCAGATCGAGGTCAAGGAACTCATCCTGTCGACCAACAACATCCTGTCACCGGCCAATGGCCGGCCGCTGGCAACGCCCAGCCAGGATATCGTTCTCGGCTGCAATTACCTGACCAAGCTCCGCCCGTTGCCGGAAGGGCAGCGTCTCCGGTCGTTCCCGGACGTGGTCCATGTCCGTGGCGCCTGGGATCATGGCGCGGTGCCGCTTCACGAGCCGGTGCGGGTGCGCATCGACGGCAAGATGGTCGAAACCACCGTCGGTCGGATTCTCTTCAATGACATCGTGCCTCCCGGCCTCGGCTTCGAGAACGACGAGATGAAGAAGAAGTCGCTCGAGTCCCTGGTGGCGCGGTGTCATCGACTTTTCGGCAACAAGAAGACCGCGATTTTTCTCGACGATCTGAAGCGTACCGGTTTCGAGTACGCCACGATGGCCGGCATCACGGTCGGCATCGATGACATCATGATTCCGAAAGAGAAGGATGCCATCGTCCGGAAGCACCAGGCCGAGGTCGACGACATCGCGAGGAAGTACAAGGACGGTGCCATCACCGATGGCGAGCGCTACAACAAGGTCATCGACACCTGGACCCGCGCCACCACCGCGGTCGAGCTGGTCACCTTTAATGGCTTGGCCAAGGACCGGCTCGGGTTCAACCCGATCTTCATGATGGCCGACTCCGGATCACGAGGCTCGAAGGAGCAGATCCGACAACTGGCCGGCATGCGCGGGCTGATGGCCCGTCCGCAGAAGAAGATCACGGGTGGTTTCGGCGAAATCATCGAGAGCCCGGTCATCCGTAACTTCAAGGAAGGGCTGACCGTTCTCGAGTACTTCATCTCCACCCACGGTGCCCGCAAGGGTCTGGCCGACACGGCCTTGAAGACGGCCGACGCCGGTTACCTGACCCGTCGACTGGTCGACGTGGCCCAGGATGTCATCATCAACGAGCCGGATTGCCAGTCGATCCTCGGCCTCGACATGGGACCGTTGAAGGAGGGCGAGGAAATCATCGAGCCCCTCGGCGAGCGCGTCCTGGGTCGTGTCGCGGCGGAAGACGTCTTTGATGCGATCGCCAACGAGATCATTGTCCGGGCCGGCGAGGAAATCCGCGAGGAACACGCCGCCCGAATCGAGGATTCGTCGATCGATCATGTCCGGATTCGTTCGGTGCTCACCTGTGCCGCCCGCCGGGGCGTTTGTGCTCTTTGCTACGGTCGAAACCTGGCCAATGGCCGGATGGTCGAACTTGGTGAAGCGGTCGGCGTCATCGGCGCGCAGTCAATCGGTGAACCGGGCACGCAGCTGACGCTTCGTACCTTTCATATCGGCGGCGTTGCCGGCCGTATCGTCGAGCAGAGCCAGATCAAGGCCCGCACCAACGGGCTGGTGAAGTACCCCAAGCTGCCGGTCGTCGAGATCGGCGAGGGGGTGAACTCCGGCAAGTGGATCGTCACCGGCCACAAGGGCGACCTGGAGCTGGTGGATGATGAAGGGCGCACGCGGCACCGCTACAGCCCGCCGTACGGTGCCACGATTCACGTGGCCGACGGCGCTAATGTCGAGGAAGGCCAGCCGCTCTTCGAGTGGGATACCTACAACACGCCAATTCTGACCGAGCGAAACGGTACGGTGCGCTTCGGCGACATCAAGGAGCGCGTCACCGTCCGGGACGTTCTGGACGAAAATACCGGTCTTCGCCAGCAGGTCATCGTCGACGACAAGGAAAAGGTTCTCCAGCCGCACATCGATGTCATTGGTGCGGCCGGCCAGCGCCTGGCCCATTATCCGTTGCCGACGGGCGCCATGCTGCTGATCAAGGACGGCGACAAGGTCACGGCTGGTACGGTCGTGGCCAAGATCCGCCGCGACATCTCCAAGACCCGCGACATTACGGGCGGTCTGCCCCGCGTTTCCGAGCTCTTCGAGGCCAGGAAGCCGAAGGACGCCGCCACGGTCACCGAGATTGACGGCGTGGTCCGCTTCGCCGGCATCACCCGAGGCATGCGCAAGATCGTCGTTGAAAATGAAAACGGCGAGAATCGCGAGTACCTCGTACCGCAGGGCAAGCATCTCGTCGTCCAGGAAGGTCTGCATGTCCGCGCCGGCGAGCGGCTCACGGACGGCCCGATCAACCCGCACGATATCCTGAAGATCAAGGGAATCAAGCAGGTCCAGGAGTACCTGGTCGACGAAATCCAGGAGGTCTACCGACTCCAGGGCGTCCGCATCGATGATAAGCACATCGAAGTCATCGTGCGCCAGATGCTCCAGAAGGTCCGAGTCGAGGATCCGGGCGATTCCACGCAGTACCTCGAGGGTGACCAGGCCGACAAGATCATGCTCCGCGAGGAGAATGAGCGCCTTGAGAGCGAGGGCTTGCAGCCGGCCACCTTTACGCCGTTGCTGCTCGGCATCACCAAGGCCTCCCTGTCGACCCAGTCATTCATCTCGGCGGCGTCGTTCCAGGAGACCACCCGCATCCTGACCGAAGCCTCGATCAAGGGCTCGGTTGATTACCTGCGCGGCCTCAAGGAAAACGTCACCATCGGTCACCTGATCCCGGCCGGTACCGGGTTGGCGCGCTACCGCAGGCTCCAGGTCGTCACCGACGAGACCACCGCCGAAGTGTCCGACGCCCTCATGGAACCGGCCCGCGAGGCCATCCTGACGATGTCGGATGCGGAGACGATCAAGATGGCCTGACCGTCCGCCCGCAAGTCGATGCAACTAAAATCAATAGAGAACGCCGGAGGGTCACCCCTCCGGCGTTCTCGTCGTAACTTCTACCAACCCGGTAATTTTTTCCTTTCTATTAACCTCTTGACTCGCATCTTTCCCCGTCGACCCCTCGGGCAATCCCATAAGTCACATAAAATCAATAGATTGGATGCGAATGCCCACCGGCGGTCAGCTGGCCCGTCCATTGCACACCCTTTATCAGTCAGACTGACTAGCAGACAGACCGCCGGAGGCGCCGTCGGCCCGGCGGGTCGATTCGTCGAACCTCGGCAGCCACGGGTTCAGAGGGTGTCCCCCCGAAGATGACGACGCCGACAGCGGTTTCAAAAGCTGACATCACCGACGCCTTTCTGAACCGCCCCCTTCGCGACGAGTTGCTCAGCCCGGAGGGTCTGGAGGCGCACGCCCGGCTGTTGGCCGGGCGGTTCGGTGCCGGTTTTGCCCCGCCGGGAACCGGCCGCGATTTCCACGAACGGCTGACCCGCAGCGCGCCACGTCTGCGCGACGCCTATCGGAAGCTGGCAGCCGACGCGGCCGGAGCGGAATCGCCGCGCCCTGCCGCCGAATGGTTGCTCGACAATTTTCATCTGGTCGAGTCCGAGATTGCCGACATCCGCCGCAATCTGCCCCGCCGCTTCATTGAGCGGCTCCCGGCCGTGACCGGTGGCGAACACGCCGGGCGACCCCGCATCCAGGCCCTGGCGGTCGAACTCCTGCGTCACAGCGATTCCTCACTCGATCTCGGGCGGCTGATCCGGTTCATCAGTGCCTATCAGACGCTGGCGCCACTCACCATCGGTGAACTTTGGGCCTGGCCCACCTTCCTCAAGGCCGAGCTGGTGGAAAACATCCACCGGCTGGGCGAGCAGTTGATGGTCTGCCGCACGGCGCGGTTGGCCGCCGACCGTTTCATCCGCGAGTTCGAGGCGGGCAGCAGCAACGCGAACCCTCCGGTCCTCCCCGATCCATTGCCCGCCGCCTGCGTCGCGCAGCTCCTCGAGCGGTTCCGCGAGTTCGGCCCCAAGGTGGCGGGTCTGCGCGCACGGCTGGCCGAACGGCTGGCCGCCCGCGGCCTGACCGCCGAGGACGCGCTCCGGGCCGAGCACCTGGCCCAGGCGGCCGAACAGACCTCGATGGCAAATTCCATCACCAGTCTTCGGCTTTGTTCCACGCTCGACTGGAACCGAAATTTCGAGCGGGTCAGCCTGGTGGAACAGACGCTGCGGCGTGACCCCGCCGGCATCTACCCTGCGATGGATTTTGGCAGCCGCAATCGCTACCGCGAGGCGGTGGAGGCAATGGCGGGTCCGACGGGCGAATCGGAGATCGGCGTGGCGCTGAAGGCGGTGGAACTGGCCCGAAGGGGGAGTGATCGGGATCCGGGCGATGCGCGTGCCGGGCACGTCGGGAACTACATCACCGGTCCCGGTTGCGAGCAGCTCGAAGCCGAAGTCGGCCGGCCGCCTCGCGGCTGGAAGCGGCTCCGGCGCGCGGCGTTTCAGGCCGCCACGCCCCTCTATCTCGGCAGCATCCTCGTCCTCACGGCAATCCTGATCTCGCTGGCCCTGCGCCTCATTCCGGGCGGCGATCTCTACTGGTCGATCACCGCCCTCCTGGTCATCCCGGCTACCGAATTGGCCATCGGCATCATTCAATGGCTGGTGCCGCTCCTGGCCAGACCCCGCCGACTGCCGCGGCTCGATCTCAGAGATGGGATCCCGGAAGCCGGGCGGACGATGGTGATCATCCCGACGCTCCTGACAAGCGTGGAGGGTGTGCGGGATCTCCTGGATCATCTCGAGGTGCAGGCGCTCGCCAACGACACGCCGCGTATCCACTTTGCACTGGTCACCGATTTCGCCGACGCACCGAAGGGGGAAATGCCCGGGGACGCCGCCATCCTCGAGGCGGCCCGCGCCGGAATCCTGGAATTGAATACCCGCCGGGGGCCGTCGCGCACCGACCAGTTCCACCTGCTCCATCGCGGCCGCCGCTGGAACCCCCGCGAAGAATGCTGGATGGGGTGGGAACGAAAGCGGGGGAAGATCGAGGAGTTCAACCGCTACATCCGTGGCGATCTGACCACCGGTTTCGAAGTGCATGTCGGTGAGCCGACGATCCTCCAGAAGATCCGACTCTGCATCACCCTCGACAGCGACACGCGGCTTCCCCGTGGGGCAGCCCGCCAGCTCATCGGCATTGCCCTGCATCCGCTGAACCGGCCCCGCTTCGATCCAAAAACGGGTCGAATCGTGCAGGGGTACGGCATCCTTCAACCCCGGGTCAGCGTCACGATGTCGAGCGTGGCCGGCTCCCTCTTTTCCCGGGTGTATGCCGGGCACACCGGGGTTGATCCGTACACGACGGCCGTGTCCGATGTGTACCAGGACCTGTTCGGCGAAGGCAACTTCACCGGCAAGGGGCTCTACGACGTCGACGCCTTGACGGCCGCGCTCGACGGGCGCGTGCCGCCGAACATGCTGCTCTCCCACGATCTGTTCGAAGGGGTGCACGCCCGCACGGCGCTGGTCACCGATGTCGAGGTGGTCGACGACTATCCGTCGAACGTGGTTGTCCACACGCGGCGCCAGCACCGGTGGGTGCGGGGCGACTGGCAGATCCTCCTCTGGCTCCTGCCGTGGGTGCCGAGACTGGGGGGCCTCGGCGAAAACCGGCTTCCCCTGATCAGCCGCTGGAAGATTCTGGACAACCTGCGCCGAAGCCTGGTGGCGCCGTCGCTCCTGGTTCTTCTGGCCATGGCCTGGACCGTTTTTCCGGGGTCAGCGCTTGGCTGGACCCTGGCGGCCCTGGGCGTGCTGGCGTTTCCAGTGTACCAGCCGCTCATCCAGGCGCTGCGCGGCCCGGGGCCTGGACAGAGCTGGCGCCACTTCAGCCGCGAGATCGACCGCGAGTTGAATACGGCGCTGGCCCAGACCCTGATGTCAGTGACATTCCTGGCGTACCACGCCTACCGCATGACCCACGCCATCATCCTGACGCTCGTGCGGGTCCTGATAACCCGCCAGCGCCTCCTTGAGTGGGAGCCGGCCGCCTTTGTATCGCGGCTCTTCGAGGGGCGCGGAATCATGTTCTACGTGGTCGAGATGGGGATGAGCCCGATCATGGCGCTCTTTCTCTTCACGATCATCGTGCCCCTGCGCGTCGAGGCGCTGCCGGCGGCTGTCCCTTTCCTTTTGCTCTGGGCGCTGGCGCCGATCCTGGCTTATCGCTGGAGCCAGCCGGCCCGCGTCAAGGAGTTCGATCCCTCCGAAGACGAGCGGGCCTGGCTCCATCGGCTGGCGAAGCGCACCTGGGACTATTTCGATCACTACATGACCGCCGAAAACAACTGGCTGCCGCCGGACAACATGCAGGAGGTGCCCATTGAGATGGTGGCCCGTCGGACCTCGCCGACCAATATCGGGCTGGGGCTCCTGTCAACGCTGGCGGCAAACGACCTGGGCTTCCTGAGCGACCACGGGCTGGCCGAGCGCCTCGAAGGGGCGATGGACACGATCGAGAGGCTGGAGCACCACCAGGGCCATCTCCTGAACTGGTACGAAACGGTAACGCTGGTGCCGCTCCACCCGTACTACGTGTCGACCGTCGACAGCGGCAACCTGGCCGGGGCCTACCTCGCGCTTGAGGCCGGGTTGCGCGAAAAGGTGCGCGCAGACATCGCCGGTCCCGATCTCATCAATCCGGGCGTCCGACGACGCCTCGTGGCCGTGGCCGACCGGTGTGAGGTCGAGTTCGAGGCCATGAACTTCACCTTCCTCTTCGACCGCGAAAGAAAGCTCTTCACGATCGGCTATCGCCTTGCCGACCGCGAGGGTCCCGGCCGGCCGGACATTGGCTACTACGACCTCCTGGCGTCCGAAGCGCGGCTGGCCAGCTACATCGCCATCGCCAAGGGGGATGTGCCGGAAGAGCACTGGTTCCACCTGGGGCGGCTGCTCGTGGATGCCGACGGCCTGCCGACCCTGGTGTCGTGGAGCGCCTCCATGTTCGAGTACCTGATGCCGCTCCTGCTGCTCAAAAACTATCCGGGCACGATGCTCGATGCCAGCTGCCGCGGCGCGGTGGCGCATCAAATCCAGTTCGCCGCGCGGCAGGGCATTCCGTGGGGGATCTCCGAGTCGGGCTACCCCCTCATGGATCGAGTCGGGCAGTACCAGTACAAGGCGTTCGGTGTCCCCGGCGTCGGCCTGAAGCGGGGGCTCGGCGAGGAACTGGTCGTGGCGCCATATGCCACGTTTCTCGCCGCGCAGGTCGATCTGGAGGAATCACTCCGAAATCTGAAACGACTGGCCCACGCCGGCCTCGAAGGACGCTACGGTTTCTACGAGGCCATCGATTTCACCCGCGATGCCTCGGCCGCCGCCCCCAACGAGCCGCGTTCCGGGTCCAGACCGGGCGTCGGCCCCGGCGTGATCGTCCGCTCATTCCTGGCCCATCACCAGGGGATGACGCTCCTGGCCCTGGCCAACGTCCTCCAGAAGGGGGTCATGCAGCGGCGGTTTCACGCCGACCCGCGCATCCAGGCCACCGAACTGCTCCTGCAGGAGCGCCTGCCGCGCCGCGTGTCGATCGGACCGATGCGCCCGGCAGAGGAGACGCGCGCCGTGCCCGTCGTCTTGAGCGGCGTCGTCCGACGCTTCCGATCGGCGCACACCAGCCGGCCCCAGACGCACTTTCTGTCGAACGGCACCTACACCGCGTTCATCACCAACGCGGGGGGCGGCGCTTCGCTCTGTCGTGGCCGGGCCGTCACGCGCTTGCGCGAGGATGTGACATGCGACGCCGGGAGCCAGTATCTGTACCTGCGCGATGTTCGCAGCGGCCGGACCTGGTCGGCGGCCCACCTCCCGATCGGCGGCGAGCCGTCCGAGTACCTGGTCACGTTCGAGCTGGAAAAGGCGGGTTTCCACCGGATTGAGGACGACATCGAAACGCGGATGGAGATTACCGTCTCGCCCGAGGACGACATGGAAGTGAGACGACTCACCATCACCAACCGCTCGGGCAAGCCGCGCGAAATCGAGGTGACGAGCTACGTGGAGTTTGCCCTGGCCGCGCCAGCCGAGGACCTGGTCCACCCGGCTTTCCACCGACTGTTCCTTGAAACCACCTGGCTCCCCGACAGTCACGCCATCCTGGTGGCCCGGAGACCGCGCGCCGAGGGCGATCCCACGCCGTGCGGCGTCCACGTGCTCGGCCTCGATGGGCGGCTCTCGGGCCCCGTGGAATGGGAAACGGACCGGAGCCGGTTCCTGGGGGCGGGTCGGTCGGCCGCCGATCCGGTGGCGCTCGAAACACCGCTTGTCGGTACAGCCGGCGCCGTTCTCGACCCGATCGCCAGTCTGCGCGTCCGCCTCCGCCTGCCGGCCGGCGGGTTCGCCCGGCTGGCGTTCTCGACCGGCATGGCTGACTCGAACGCCGCGGCGGCTGTCCTGGCTGACAAGTACCGCGACCCGGCGGCGGCCACGCGCGCGTTCAGCCTGGCGTGCGCGCGGTCACAGATCGAGCTGCGTCACCTCGGACTGTCGCGGGACGAGGCCCAGCTCTACCAGCGCCTGGCTTCGCTGGTGCTTGGCGCGGACGGGGCGCTTCAAGCTGACGCCGACACGCAGGCCAGAAACGAGAAGGGGCAACCCGATCTCTGGTCGTTCGGCATCTCGGGCGATGTCCCGATCCTGCTCGTCCGCGTCGTGGAAGAAAACGATCTGCCGCTGGTGCGGCAGGTGCTGAAGGCGCAGGAGTACTGGCATCTCAAAAACCTGTCGGCCGATGTCGTCATCCTGAACGAACATTCGATGGATTATCGCGACGAGATGCACCACCAGCTCGAAACCCTGCTCGAGAGCGGGTCGTGGGCCGGCTGGCGAGACCGGCCGGGCGGCGTCTTCCTCCTGCGCAGCGATGGCATGACCGAGTCGGATGGCATCCTCCTGGCCTGTGCGGCCCGGGCCATTCTGCGCGGTGACCGGGGCGAGCTGGCCGACCAGGTTCAGAGCCTCGTCGAGGAGCCGAACTGGCCCGCGCCGTTCGCGCCCACCAGGGCGGTCGGCGCTCCGGACGGAACCTCGCAAGGGGCCGCACCGTCCGGGCAGACTTCATCGGAGGACGCGCCTCTCGATCCGCCGTCGTTCGCGATTCCCCATGGACTCGGCGGCTTCACCGGCGGGGATCACCCCGCCGCGGTCATGCTGCTCGACGATGCCGAGGACACGCCGACCCCCTGGGTCAATATCCTCGCCAACCCGACATTTGGGACGTTGATCACCACAACGGGATCGGCCTTTACATGGTCAGAGAGCAGCCGACAGAATCGGCTGACGCCGTTCGCCAACGATCCGGTGTCGCGCCCGACGGGAGAGGCCGTGTACCTGCGCGACGACGAGACCGGCGATTTCTGGTCGGCCACGCCGGCACCGATGCCACACCGCACGCGGCGGGGGCGGTGGATCGTTTCGCACGAAGCGGGGCGTACGTCATTCCGCCACCGGGCCCGGGGACTCGATCAGGAGTTCGAGGTTGTCGTCGACCCCGAGGCGCCGCTCAAGTACGGGGTCGTCTCGCTGACCAATCGGGGGTCCCTTCCGCGGCAGATCAGCCTGATGGCCTGGAATGACTGGGTCCTTGGGCCAAGCCGGCCGGACGATCACCGCCACATCATCACCGAGTCGGTGCCGGACCTCGCCGCCATCCTGGCCCGAAACCCCTGGAATCGCGATTTTCCGGGACGAGTGGCGTTTGCCGCGCTCAGCGAATCGGCAGCTTCGGTGACCGGCGACCGATTGGAATTCCTCGGCCGGAACGGCTCGACGGCCGCACCGGCCGCCCTGGCCCGCCGCCACCTGAGCGGCCGCGTCGGCGCAGGGCTCGATCCGGGCGCGGGGTTGCACGTCGTCCTCGACATTCCCCCGGGGGCCACCCGGCGGGTGTCGTGGATTCTGGGACAGGCCGCCAGCCGCGAGTCGGCGCTTGAACTGGTCACGCGTCACCGCCCGCTCGAGGCGGCTGACCGCGCCCGCGAGTCGTCGCGTCGAGCCTGGAGCCGCCGGCTTCTGGCCATCCAGGTTTCAACGCCCGATGACTCCTTCGATCTCCTCGTCAATCGCTGGCTCGTTTATCAAAATCTGGCCTGCCGGATCTGGGCCCGCTCGGGCTTCTACCAGCCGGGCGGTGCGTACGGATTCCGCGATCAGCTCCAGGACGTCATCGCGCTCCTGCACACGGCGCCCGAAGTGGCGCGCGAGCACCTGATCCGCGCGGCCGGCCGACAATTTGTCGAGGGGGACGCGCAACACTGGTGGCACCCGCACGATGGCCGCGGCATGCGGACGCGCTGCTCCGACGATTTCCTCTGGCTTCCGTGGGCCGCTGTGGAGTACGTGCGCGTGACCGGCGACGCCTCGATTCTTGATGTGGTGATTCCGTACCTCGAGGCCCCCCTGCTCGAACCAGGCGAGTCTGAGTCCTACCGGCTGCCGTCCGTGTCGGCGCAGACCGGTTCGCTCTTCGACCACTGCCTCCGTGCGGTCGACCGGGGACTGACCGCCGGGCCCCACGGCCTGCCGCTGATCGGTTCCGGCGACTGGAACGACGGGATGAACCGGGTGGGGATCGGGGGCCGCGGAGAGAGCGTCTGGTTGGGGTGGTTCTTCCACGTCGTCCTCGGCGGCATCGCCTCCCTTTGTCAGTCGCGCGGCCAGGACGACCGCGCCCATCGCTACCAGGCGGAGGCGCGACGGCTGGCCGGCGCGTTGGAGCAGGCCTGGGACGGACATTGGTACCGCCGCGGTTACTTCGACGACGGGACGCCGCTCGGCTCGGCCCAGAATGACGAGTGCCGCATCGATTCGATCAGTCAGTCGTGGGCGGTGCTGTCGGGCGCGGCGCCTCCGCATCGGGCCGAGTCGGCCATGGATGCGGTGCGCGCCCAACTCGTCCGCAGGGCCCAGCAGATCGTGCTGCTCCTCACGCCGCCGTTCGATCAATCGGCCATGGACCCGGGCTACATCAAGGGATACGTGCCGGGCATCCGGGAAAACGGCGGCCAGTACACGCACGCCGCCGTCTGGACGGCCATGGCCATTGCGAGGCTTGGCAACGGCGAGGAAGCCGTCGAGCTCTTCCACCTGCTCAACCCGATCAACCACTCTCGCACCGCCGCCGACACGGCACGCTACAAGACCGAACCGTGGGCCGTGGCCGCCGATGTCTACGGCCACCCGCTGCACGTCGGCCGCGGAGGATGGACCTGGTACACCGGGTCGGCGGGGTGGCTCTACCGGCTCGGCATTGAAAGCATCCTCGGCCTCACGCGGCACGGCTCGGAATTCAAACTCGACCCGTGCATTCCCGCCTCCTGGCCGCGCTATTCGATCGACTGGCGGGTCGGCAGCTCTCACTACGCGATCACGGTCGAGAATCCCGACGGCGAGTGTCGGGGCGTCCGCGAGGCCCGCCTCGACGGCCGCATCGTCGATCCCCGGGCCATCCCGCTGGTGGACGACGGCAAGCGGCACTCGGTGACGGCCGTCATGGGAAGCCGTCAACCCTCTCCGGGCAACGGCGGGCGGAGTGCTGCCGACGACCGCGAAGCCCTGACCGGGGCGCAGTCAACTCCCCGACGTTTATTTATGTTGTCCGAGTGATCTGATCCGGAGTTTTTCTGCGCCTTCCCGGCAGAGTCGTTCATTCCTCACCTACGGGAGGTATCACCATGTCCCCTCGAACTGTCAGTGCCCTCGCCATTCTGGTCGTCATCGGGAGCCTGGCCGTCGAGGCGACCGCCATTGGCCCGGGTGACCTCAAGAAGAAGGCTGAGGAAAAGGCGCGGAAGGCAAAGGAGGCGGCCGAAAAGGCCGCCGGGACGACACCCGACACGCCGGCGGATCCCTCCGGTTCGACCGGCGAGGCCCCCGGTTCGAGTGGGGCGAAGGGCGCCGACGGCGGCAAGATCTCCGCCGTTTCCACCAAGTTCGATTACGTCCCGGGCGACAAGGTCCTCTTCATGGACGACTTCACACAGGATGAACTCGGGGAATTTCCTGCCCGCTGGAAATTGGCCAATGGAACCTTCGAGGTGGCCGAGATGGCGGGTGAACGGTGGCTCCGCTGCACCAGCAACGACAGCGATATCCGCCTCAAGCCCCCCCCAATGGGCCAGCTCCCTGAATTCTGGACGCTGGAGTTCGATTTCTATTCCGAGGAGCCGAACGGTTCCTGCCTGAACGTCCATGGCTTGAATGCCGGCGGGAGCCAGGTCTGGCGGGCCGTCTTCCCGACGGCGGGCACCAGCCTGTTCTTGGAAACCGGGTCGATTCAGTCGACCACTACGCTGGATGGGGGCTCCCGGGCGGGTCGGCATCACATCATGTTCATGGCCAAGGGGAACGCCCTGAAGGTCTACATGGATCGGCAGCGACTGGCCAACGTGCCGGAGGTCGCCACCGGCCCCGGAGCGGCGACCCAGTTCGGCATCCGCCTCGCGGCCTCGACCCAGCCCATGATCACCAACGTCCGCTTCGCGCAGGCGAGCAAGCCGCCCCCCGACCTCCTGGCCATGCCGTTCGTCACCCACGGCATCGTCTTCGATTCCGGCTCGGACCGATTGAAGCCCGAGTCCGCTCCGGTGATGCGACAGATCGCCGCGTATCTGAAGGAGCACCCGGACGTCTCCGTACAGATAATCGGCCACACCGACAATGTCGGGCAGGACGGCGCCAATCTCACCCTCTCCGAGAAGCGGGCCGCCGCCGTTGCCGCCAGCCTGGCCGCCGACTTCGGCATCGACGCCGCCCGGATGTCCGGCGTCGGCAAGGGTGAAACGGCGCCCATGGCCACCAACGACTCGCCCGAGGGTCGAGCCATGAATCGCCGGGTGGAGTTCTCGAAGAGCTGAGGCCAGTCCTGTTGGATCTCCTTCGGGTGTCATCGGGCGTGTTGTCCTGGTCCGATGACACCATTTCCCGGCGAATGTCGTCTGTTGGCCCTCCGCCGGGCTTTTCGACCAACTAATTGCTTGACATGACCCCTCATGATCACTATTCTTCCCGTTCTGCGTCTACGAGCTTGCCTCGGACTGCATTAGTCATCTTGTTATGACACAACAACTTACACGAAATGTGACCTTGGAGGTCGTGTTTTGCCAACTCTTAGTCAGCTGGTGCGGAAAGGGCGTGAGCGCGTCAAAACCAAGACGACCGCGCCGGCGCTGAAGGGCGCGCCCCAGAAGCGGGGCGTCTGCACCCGTGTCTACACCTCGACCCCGAAGAAGCCGAATTCGGCCCTTCGGAAGGTGGCCCGTGTGCGGTTGACCAACAACATGGAAGTCACCTGCTACATTCCGGGCGAGGGGCACAACCTCCAGGAACACTCGATCGTTCTCATCCGCGGCGGCCGTGTCAAGGATCTGCCCGGTGTTCGCTATCATATCGTCCGCGGGGCTCTCGACGCCTCGGGCGTCGACGGTCGTAACCGGAGTCGCTCGAAGTACGGCACCAAGCGGAAGAAGGCCGATGCCAAAGGCGCCAAGCCGACCGGCAAGCCAGCCAAGTCAGGCAAGAAGTAGGGGTTGATCGATGCCACGTAAAAAATACGAGCGCCGGGCTGAGCCGTTGCCCGATCCGAAGTACAACTCGGTCCTGGTTACCCGTTTCATCAGTGCCTTGATGGGCAAGGGTAAGAAGTCGACGGCTGAGCGCATCATGTACAGCGCACTCAAGATCATCGAGGAAAAATCCGGCCAGGAAGGGATGGGTATCCTGAAACAGGCTATCCAGAACATCAAGCCGGTTGTCGAAGTGAAGAGCCGCCGCGTCGGTGGCGCCACCTATCAGGTGCCGGTGGAGGTCCGTCCGGACCGCCGCCTGGCGCTGGCACTCCGGTGGGCCATCAACTACGCGTCGGATCGTCCCGATCACACGATGCAGGATCGTCTGGCTGCGGAGCTCCTGGCCGCCTCCAAGAACGAAGGCGGCGCCATCAAGAAGCGTGAAGACACGCACAAGATGGCCGACGCCAACAAGGCTTTCGCGCACTACCGCTGGTAACCCAGCGTTAATCACCCGGACCTAAGCCCCGCTCGTCAGGAGTTGGGGTACTGGGTCTGCCCTGATTGACTCTCGTTAAAGGGTCGTCGACAGCACCACCACCGACTGTGGCGGTAGGTTGCTCGACTCTGAGCCAGAGTGGTCCGAGCAACCAGAAAAATGCAGTCGGAGTTGTCATGCCAAGAACTGTCCCACTTCAAAAACTGAGAAATATCGGCATCATGGCCCACATCGATGCCGGCAAGACCACGCTGACCGAGCGCATCCTCTTCTATACCGGCCGCATTCATCGCGTCGGTGAAGTCCACGATGGCGGTGCCACGATGGACTGGATGGAGCAGGAGCAGGAGCGTGGCATCACCATTACCTCCGCCGCCACCACGGCGCCCTGGCGCGACCATGTCATCAACATCATCGATACGCCCGGCCACGTCGATTTCACGGTCGAGGTCGAGCGGTCTTTGCGCGTCCTCGACGGCGCCGTCGCTGTTTTCTGCGCCGTTGGCGGCGTGGAGCCCCAGTCGGAAACCGTCTGGCGCCAGGCCGACAAATACAACGTGCCCCGCATGGCATTCGTCAACAAGATGGACCGCGTCGGCTCGGACTTCTTCAACGTCGTCCGAATGATGAAGGAGCGCCTCGGCGCCCGCCCCGTGCCGATCCAGATTCCGGTCATGCTCGGCGACATCTTCCTGGGCTGCATCGACCTGATCCGGATGAACTACATCTCCTACGTGGACGACGTCACCGGGACCAAGTTCGAAATCGAGCCGATCCCCCACGACATGGAAGCGGCGGCCCGCGAGCATCACATCCATCTCGTTGAAGAATCCGTCGAGTTCGATGATGCACTGGCTCACAAGTATCTCGAGGGACAGGATCTGACCCCCGAGGAACTGATCGGTGCCATCCGCAAGGGCGTCTGCTCGGGCCGGATGAATCCGGTCATGTGCGGCTCCGCGTTCAAGAACAAGGGTGTCCAGCCGCTGCTCGACGCCGTGCTCGACTTCCTGCCGTCGCCCCTGGACAAGCCGCCCCTGGTGGGTCACGACCCGGACGATCACAGCGAAGTGACGCTTCCGCCGTCGGACGAGGCCCCCTTCTCCGCGCTGGCGTTCAAGATCATGACCGACAAGCACACCGGCAAGCTCACGTTCTTCCGCGTCTATTCCGGCAAGCTGGAGACGGGTACGCCCATCTACAACAGCTCCCGCGGCAAGAACGATCGCGTCGGCCGACTGGTTCGCATGCACGCCAATAAGCGTGAAGACATCACCGAAGTCTATTGCGGCGATATCGTGGCTGCGGTGGGCATGAAGGACGTCGGTACCGGCGATACTCTCTGCTCCCGGGAAACCCCGGTGCTGCTCGAGTCCATGTCGTTCCCGATCCCGGTCATTCACGTGGCCATCGAGCCCAAGTCGAAGGCCGACGAGGACAAGCTCACAACCGCACTCATCAAGCTCGCGGAAGAGGATCCGACGTTTCGGGTTCGCACCGACGACGAAACCGGCCAGACCATCATCGCCGGCATGGGCGAACTCCATCTTGAAATCCTGGTCGACCGCATGAAGCGCGAATTCGCAGTCGAAGCCAACGTGGGCAAGCCCCAGGTGGCTTATCGGGAGACGATCACGCAGGAAGTGAAGCAGCGCACCCGCTTCGTCCGGCAGTCCGGCGGCCGCGGCCAGTTCGGCGATGTCCAGATTGTCCTGTCGCCGCAGGAGCCCGGCAAGGGTTTCGAGTTCGTCAACGAGATCGTCGGTGGTGTCATTCCAAAGGAGTTCATACCGGCTGTCGAGAAGGGGATCATCGAGGCGATGGAAAACGGCGTGGTGGCCGGCTATCCGGTGGTGGACGTGAAAGTCGCCCTGATATTCGGTTCGTACCACGATGTCGACTCGTCCGAAATGGCCTTCAAGATCGCCGGTTCGATGGCATTCAAGGAGGCCGCGGCCAAGGCCCGGCCGGTGCTGCTCGAACCGATCATGGATGTCGAGGTCGTCGTTCCGGATGAGTACATGGGCGATGTCATCGGCGACCTGTCGTCGCGTCGGGGTCAGATCGAAGGAATGTTCAGTCGTTCCGATGCCCGGGTGATTGCCTCACAGGTGCCGCTGGGCGAGATGTTCGGCTACGTCAACAAGCTTCGCTCGATTACGCAGGGGCGCGCTGTCTACACGATGCAGTTCTCGTGTTACAAGCAGCTCCCCTCGGGTCTGGCGGAGGAAATCCAGACCAAGGCCAAGGGCTGATACACAGTCGGGGGATATGATGAGCAAGGCAAAATTCAACCGGAACAAGCCGCACGTGAACGTGGGGACGATTGGCCACGTTGACCATGGCAAGACGACGCTGACCGCGGCCATCACG
>JAWXBZ010000221.1:0-13470 GCA_034440375.1 Candidatus Eiseniibacteriota bacterium | reverse complement strand
TATCCAAGATCTCCGGAACACGAACCTTGGGGTGACCGGGACCGCCGCAGAAGGTTGGAGCCGGAGCTACTGGGTTGCGATGCGGGACTTCAGATCGCTCCAGGTCGTGGAGGTGCTGGCCGAATTTTCGGGATTGAAATTGCCGGGCGGGGAGAGGCGGCGCTCGATGCGGGCGGCGGCCGCGCTGGTCTCGCAGATTTCGATCTTGTCGATGCCGACGGCATCGATGCAGATCATGTGATAGGGAGATGACAAGGCCGAAAGCTGCGAGCCCTCGCCTGGGTGGACATAACGGACGCCGACGACGATTCGGTCGGTTTCCTTCCAGACACTCTCAATGATGACGTTGTAACCAAGGCTTGGGCACTCGCCCATGGCGACCATGATGACCGACTGCTCGCCCCACTTAACATTTGGGGTATCAACCGGGTAGAGGCTCAGCGCCTCTTCGATGGCCAGCTTTTCGGTGGCGGCGTTCCAATCGTTTGCGCTATTCGCCATCAGGACGGTACCGGCCCGGTAGGGGCCGTTCCGATAGTGCTCCAGTGACTCGAAGGCAATCGATTGAGCGCCGGAGTCCTGGCAACCGCCGGCCACGGCCGGGCGGGAGGCAACGATTGAGACAGTTACCAACGCGACGGTGGCCGCGACCATCATCCATTCACGACCGATCCTGGAATTCACCGGAGCCCCCTGAAGCAAACGATTGAGATCAATTGGCGGACGAAGGATCCCTTTCGCAAGCGCGATGCCAAAAGTGCTGCATCTGACATTATGCCTGTAATCAATTGAAATTACACAAATTATAGGATTTCTGCGTGGATTTTGCTGCCCCTTGAATCAGGACGGCCCACCGCCATAGTCGGAGAACCGTGTCGAATCGGGACGGCCGGCCGTCAGGAGGTGGCGTCGAGGCCCAGTTTTTTCATCCGGTCGTTGAGGGTTGTCCGGGGGATGCCCATGAGTGCTGCCGCCTGTTTCTTGTTTCCTTCAGTGACCCGGAGGACGGAGCGGACATATTCACGTTCCATTTCCTCGTAGGGGATGACACCTGGAGGCGGCGTCTCTCCCGCCTGGGAGGTGCCGGCGGTCGCCGCCGTGGCGATCTGGCCCGATGTCCCGGGTCGGGATAGCTCCGGCATCAGGTGGGCGGCCTCGAGCGTGTCGCCGCCGACCGCTCGCACGATGGCCGAGAGGACCAGCCCCTCGAGTTCGCGCACGTTGCCCCGGAGCCGCTGTCCGGCCAGCGCATCGAGAAACGCGACTCCGGCGCGGGGTGCGCTCCCCCTGACGCGGCGGACATCCCCGAGGATGTGCTCGACGAGCAGCGGAATGTCCTCCCGCCGCTCGCGAAGGGGGGGGAGCCGAAGCGAGTACATCTGAATCCGATAGAAGAGGTCGGCCCGAAAGGTACCGGCGGCGACGGCCTCCTCGAGATTCTGGTTCGTGGCGCTGAGTATGCGGGCTCTGGCCGGCATCGACCGTTCGCCGCCCACGCGCGAAAAGCGTCTTTCCTGGAGGACGCGGAGCAGGCTGGCCTGGACTTCCATCGGCATGTCGCCGATTTCGTCAAGGAACAGCGTTCCCTCCCCGGCCCGTTCGAAGGCGCCCTTCGCCTCGGCGATGGCACCGGTGAACGCCCCCTTCTCGTGGCCGAACAGGTGGCTGGACACCAGTTCCCGCGGTATCGCGGCGCAATTAACCGCCTCGAACGGACCCGCCGCGCGGGGGCCGATCTCGTGGAGTGCCCGCGCCACCAGCTCCTTGCCCGTGCCGGTTTCGCCGGTGATGAGGACCGGGAGATCGAAATCGGCCAGCGTGAGAATCTCCTCCATGATGACCCGGATGGCGGAACTTCGGCCGGCTATTCGAGCCAGCGGCGGGTGCTCGCGACGCATCGCGTCGAGCGACGCGCCGGTGCCGGGCGCCAGTCGCTCGGCGGTGGGACGGATCTGACGATAGAGGGCGGCGGCCAGGAGCGAAGCGATCTCGTGCATCAATGAGAGTTCGGTATCGGTGTAAATATCGCCGAAAAGCTTGTCGCCGATGCCGATGAGGCCATGAAGCGCGTACTCGTCGGCCACCGGAATGATCAGCGTGAGGCTGAGCCGCTCGGCCGCCTCCTCCAGCGCCGGCTCGCCCGGGCCGAGGGCTGCCATCTTCAGCGGGCCCGGATCCTGTCGAAAGAGAGCCAACGTTTCCGTGGCCACCTGACAGGTGACCGGCCTGGCCGGGCGGGCGCCACGGGCCGGGACGGCCGTGAACCGACCCGCCCCGTCGTGAGCCAGGTACTCCACGCGGCGGGTGCCGGTGGCCCCCGAAAAGGACAGGATGCCGTGATGGATGACGTCCGGTGCCTCCCGGAGCGGCAGGAACCCCCGGGCCGTGTCATAGAGAATGAGAAGATTCAGGATGTTGTCGTAGCCGGTCATTGGAGGATCTTAACCTCCGCCCGAAGCTCGGTCATCCCCGAACCAGTATAGGATTAGGCCATGTCCCACAAATCGAGGATCGCCGGATACCGAACACGGGACAGCGTCTCCCTGGCTGCCATGATGGCGCCGGGTGTGGTCGGCATGACCCTTCTGGTCCTCCTGCCCGCCCTTACCGCACTGGCCTTCGCCTTCACCTCCTGGGACGGCCTTTCGGCCCCTGTCTGGCGCGGGTTCGGCACCTTTGGGGAGGTCTTCCAGAATCATCTTTTCTGGACGGCCGCGCGGAACTCGGCCGTCTTCGTCCTGCTGGCCGTACCGCTTCGCCTCCTCGGCGCACTCGGGCTGGCCCTCCTCCTGCGGCAACGCCGACGGGGGATCGGCTTCTACCGGATGTCGGTCTTCCTGCCGACGGTCGTACCGGACGTGGCCTACGCGCTCATCTGGCTCTGGATCTTCAATCCGCTGTACGGACCGCTGAACATCTCCCTGAAAGCCCTCGGCCTCGCCCAGCCGGCCTGGCTCGCGGAAGGTCAGACGGCGCTCTTCGCCATCGTCATCATGTCGCTCTTCCAGATTGGCGAGGGGCTGGTCGTGCTGCTGACCGGACTGCAGGGCATTCCGGACGACTACTACCAATCGGCCTCGCTCGATGGTGCCAACCGCTGGCACAAGTTCCGTCATATCACGCTGCCGATGCTGGCACCGTGGCTCCTGCTCCTGACGCTGCGCGACATCATTCTGAGCGCCCAGAGCACCTTCACGCCGGCTTATTTGATGACCGGCGGCGGGCCTTACTACGCCACGCTCTTCATGCCTCTCTTGATGTACCAGGAGGCGTTCGAGGGGCTGCGCTTCGGCCACGCCGCCGCCATCATGTTGCTTCTGCTCGCTGCGGTGGCCTTGCTCCTCGTCCTGGTTGCCGGTCTGGCCCGTGGCTGGGGGTACGGCGAGGATGCCTGAGTTGCGCCACCGGTTCGGGCCGAAACTTGTCGGCCACGCGTTGCCGCTCCTGCTGGCCGTGGCGTTTCTCCTGCCCGCCTGGTGGGTGTTGGTGCTCTCCCTGCGCACACCCGGATTGCCGCCATCCCTCAACATTCCATGGTGGCCGACGAGCCCGGCTTTTGACAACTATCGCCAGCTCTTCGATCTGGTGCCGATGGCGCGGCAGGCCGGCAATTCACTCCTTGTCGTCGGCATCGCCGTGCCGCTGACGATCGTGACGGCCTCTTGGGCGGGCTACGCCATGGCCAATCTGACCGCCCGGCGGCGGCGACGGTTTGTGCTCGGTACCGTCTTCCTGATGCTGGTGCCGATTACCGCGCTCTGGCTGACCCGTTTCATCCTCTTCCGGCATCTGGGACTCATGAACACCCTCGGTGCCCTCATCGTGCCGGCCATCGGCGGTACCAATCCGTTCTACGTGCTCCTGTTCTACTGGACATTTCGCCGCATCCCGCGGGAGACTTTCGAGGCGGCCCGGCTGGATGGGGCCGGCCACTGGCGGGTCTGGTCCGCGCTGGCCATGCCGCTGGCGCGTCCCACGATTGTCACCGTGGCTGTCCTGGCATTCAGTTTCTACTGGAGCGATCTGATTTCGCCGCTGCTCTACCTGAGATCCCAGGGCAACTACACGCTGCCGGTGGGCCTTTCCTCGCTGCAGCAGATGGATGTGACCGACGCCCCGCTGATCATGGCCGGCGTGGTGGTCATCCTGGTTCCGGTCATCGGGGCGTTCCTGATGGCCCACCGCTACTTCTGGCCCGACGAGATGCTGCTCAAGCCCCTGAACCTGAAACGACCGGCCGGGGTTGAATCGGCCGATCCATCCTGAAAAGGACTCCCGGAGGATTTTTAAATTGACCAAAATTTTCCCCTGGCCGACCCGACTGTTCCGACTGGCGGTGGGGCTCCTCGCCGTCGCGCCATCGTTCTGCGCATTGCCCGGCATCATGACGCCGCTGGGCGCCAATCCCGCGCTGGCCGCCCCAAAGACCGGCAGCATCTCCTTCATGATCTGGGGCGACCCGGTGGAGAAGAAGGCCTACGACTCCCTGATCACGGCTTTCGGGCAAAAGCACCCGGAGATCAAGGTTGAACTTGTGTACACGCCGAACCAGCTGTCCTATCTTCAGCGGTTGGCCATCGACTTCGCGGCCGGAACGCCGGCGGATGTTTTTCTGCTCAACTACCGCCGCTACGCCAACTACGCTGCCAAAGGGCTGTTCGAGCCGCTCGACGACTACGTGGCCGCCAGCAAGCTGGTTCGCACCGGGGATTTTTATCCGGAGGCGCTCCAGTCGTACTACTGGCAGGGAAAATTGCTGGCCATCCCGCAGAACATTTCGAGTCTCGTCGTCTATTACAACAAGAGCCTGTTCGATGAGGCCGGCATTCCGTACCCGAAGGATGACTGGACCTGGGACCAGTTCATCCAGACGGCCAAGAAGCTCACCAAAGACACCAACGGCGATGGGGCCAGCGACCAGTACGGCCTGGGCACGGAGGCCGTCTTTTTCCGGGTGGCGCCGTTCATCTGGCAGAACGGCGGGGAGATTTTCGACAATCCCGAAGCCCCGACCCGGCTGACCCTGAACGCCCCGGCGACGCGCGAGGCCATCGAATGGTTCATCGACCTGTCGCGCAAGCACCGGATCGTGCCCGACATGTTCGCCGAAAAGGCCGAGCCGAGCGTGAGCCGCTTCCTGCGCGGCACGATGGGGATGTACTTCGACAGCCGTCGCGGCGTGCCGATCTACCGCACCATCAAGTCGTTTGACTGGGACGTGGCACCCCTGCCGCGGGGCAAGGTGCCGGCCGGCATTCTGCACACGGATGCCTTCTTCATGCCGAAGTCGAGCCGGAACAAGGCCGCCGCCTGGACCTTCATCGAGTACGCCAGCACCCCCGAGGGGCAGTCAATTCTGGCCGCCAGCGGCCGGACCGTCCCATCACTCAAGGCCATCGCCAACTCCCCGGCCTTCCTTGACCCAACCAGCAAGCCCGCCCACAGCCAGGTCTTCCTGGATGTCATTCCCCATATCCGCGCCGTTCCCGTGATGGAAAACTGGCCCGATATCGAAGGGCAGGTGGGAGAAGAAGTGGAGCGCTGCTACCACGGCCTGACGACGCTCGATGAGGCGATCCGGCTGGCCACGGAGCGGACGGCGGGGTTCTTTCCGAAGAAGGTGCCGTAGGGGGTCACTCGTGGCCGGGCTTTCCGGGGAGCACAATCAACCCATCATGCCGCTCCGCACCAGGAAGAGTGGTAACCTGCACGACGAAGCTGAAACTTGACGTCGGAGATACCGCCCTCGTGAGACAAATTACCCGGCTGTGACACTCACCAGCGGCACCCGCCTCGGCCCTTACGAAATCGTGTCGCCCGTCGGCGCCGGTGGAATGGGCGAGGTGTACCGCGCACGCTACACCCGACTCGGGCGCGACGTGGCCATAAAAGTGCTCCCCCAGCACTTGTCATCAAGCCCGGATCTGCGGACCCGCTTCGAGCGTGAAGCCCGAACGATCTCGAGCCTCAACCACCCGCACATCTGCGTACTCCATGACGTCGGACGCGAAGGGGATACTGACTACCTGGTCATGGAGATGATCGAGGGCGAAACCCTCGCCGACCGACTCGCCAAAGGACCCCTGCCAACCGAGCTCGTGCTGAAGCTCGGTGCGGAGCTCGCCGACGCCCTGGACAAGGCTCACCGCGCGGGGATCGTGCACCGCGACTTGAAGCCCGGAAACGTGATGCTGACACGGTCCGGCTCCAAGCTCATGGATTTCGGCCTGGCGCGAGTGGGGACGCCTGGCCCGGCACCCGGAGATCTCACGAACTCCCCGACGATGACGCGCCCGCTGACTTAGGAAGGGCTCAGTCCTTTCCGACGCCCGGGAGCAAATATCAGGTTTCGACCACGGGCGCATTTGCCGGCTTCTGGTCGAGAGACGGCACGGAGATGCTCCTGCTTGGGCTGGATGGAACGGCGCTGGTCGCCGAGGTGAAAGCCTCCCCGACATTCAGCGCAGGCACTCCGCGCGTGCTTTCCAAGAGGCGTCCGGACGCCGTGACAGTCACGGCCTCCGCCGACTTTCAACGCTTCCTCGGATCGATCCCCACCGGCGCATCGACGCCTCCATCGCTCGTCCTCGAGCTGAACTGGACCTCGGCGCTGAAGCGATGAGTTTGAGCGGCGTCGGGTTAGGAAGCCGTCAGGGTGCCGTCCCATAAAGAGTCTTCAGACGGCCCCAGGTGGTACCAATAACGGGCGTCGGAAGCTCGGTCGTATCGAAGGAAAACGTCAGACGACCCTGGCTCTCACTGTATCCCGCAGCTATGGAACTCACGAACGTAGTCGAGTCCCACAGGAAGGTCATGTCAGAGTAGGGCGAAGAGCCCATGACAGTGTAGCCGCCTGGAGTCGTGGTCGTGAAGATGACACCGTGGTTCGATTGCATGATCCGGAGCGGCCATTGGGCATCATTGGCGGCCACCTCGACGTCGATTCGCCAGTAAATGGTCGTCGAACCCGTAAGCCCCGCGAACTGCGGGCTCACCCGCCATGCTCCCGACGCCCCCAGGCCGTAGATGTCACCCGTGCGGTGGTCGACGACCTGGTGATAGTCGATCACGGCGACTGGACTTCCGGAGTATTGACCCGCGGGAGAAATCTGAACATTGGACGTGGAGGTGCAGCTCTGTCCCGTGTAGAAGAATCGATTGAGGACAAGCGACTCGTTGACGCCGGCAATGTTCAGGCAGCTTGGCGCGGCAGGGTAGTTAAGCACGTAATCCGGACCAAGATCCGACGACCAGTCGAGCCGAAGCCCGGCAATCGTATAGCAGGATTGGAGACCCACGAAGTTGACTTCGGCCTGCGCGAGGTCAGCCCCGGGTGCGAGCGGCCATGCAATCGCGAAAAAACCCAGCGAAAGGACAGTCGAGCGCAGAAGGCGAATCATGGAAGGGCTCGTTGCGAAGGTGCTGGTGCGGGAGCGAAATGTATGGCGAGTAACAAGCAGCATCGAACACCCCCCGATGAAGATGAGAGACACAGGATTGACCGGGGCGCCACGGATTTCTGGTCCGACCCCAGAAACTAGTCTCCCGAGACCTGCAACAGGTTATCACGGCGGGGCTCTGAACAGCCCCGGCGGCGGCAACCATTTTGGTCCTGAGGGCCACCGTGTCTGGTATCCTTGATCGTCCCCGCCCATTCTCGCGGTCCCGGCCGCGGGATCGGGCGTTGCCCCCGCCCGAACAAACATCCCAGGAGGACGCTCATGACCCCTCGTGAACGCGTGATTTCACCCTTCGTGACCCTCTTGCCCGCCGCCCTTCTGGCGATGGTGTTGGTGTCCGCGCCGGCCCATGCCGCCGGCGGCGTCGGCGATCTATTCGTGACCAGCGACGCCTCGAACGTGGTGCGTGCCTACGTTGGCAATACCGGCGCCCTGATTGGCACTCATTCCACCGCGGTGCTTGGCAGTGGGGAGCTCGGGATTCATTTCGGACTTTTGAACGGCCGCTATCTGGTCGGGTCGTTCGGCGGGGGCGTTGACGAATACGATGCCACCTCAGGCGCCTACATCAAAACCTATTCCACGACCGGTGGTTGGCAGTGGACCGGATTGTATGGGCCGAACGGTAATGTCTACATCGGCTCGTTCACTACCGGGGACGTCCGTGAGTATGACGCCACCACGGGCTTGCTCGTGTCGATTCTGTATTCGGTCCCCGATCCGGCCGACATGGCCATCGGCCCGAACGGCAATCTCTACATTTGCCAGTTCAATCTCGGCGCCGTCAGCGAGATTACTTTTGGCGGCACCCTCGTCAACCAGTGGTTCCTGCCGGCCGGCTCGCAGGCCAATGACATCGCCTTCCTTCCCGGCGGCAACATTGTCGTCACCGCCATGAGAACCAACGTCATGTATCGCTACAGCCCCGCCCTCGTGCTGAACGGCATTTACATGGGCACCGGCTGGGACCGCCCGCACGGGGTTGATATCAGTCCCATCGATGGCAACCTGTACGTCGCCGACGGCGTCACGACCCAGGTGCATGTCTTCGATCCGGTGACGATGGTTGAGCTGAACGCGGGCTTCCTGCTGCCCAATCCCGGCGACAAGATCGTCGATCTTGAGTTCCGGCGCGACAACCGGATCGTCAACATCTCGCCGAGCACCTGGAGCCGGATCAAGAACCTCGTGCCCTGAGGGAGCGCCGACCGGCGCGGCGCGTTCAACCCTTCCTGTAACGTGCGCACCCCGGGGCGGTCCAAGCCCCTGTGAACCCGTGCAACGATTGAACCGGGAGGGAATGTCATGTCCGGCCCACCTCGCTCGATGACCCGGCTGGCCCGTTACCTGGCTCCTGGATTCGCGATCCTCTTCGTTCTGGCCTCACTGCCCGTGGTGGCCGGCACTCCGCCGCCGGTGCACACCGTTCTCTTCACTCACATTGAAGACAACACCCCGGGCGGCACGCTCGGCTCCATTCAGAATCGCAACAGCTACCTCCAGTACCGAAGCCGTCTCATCGAGATGGCCGAACTTGCCCGTGACTACAGCGTGACCTGGACCCTGCAACCGGATTGGAAGATCCTCCGGGCCGCGCTCTTGTACGAGGACGCGGCGCTCATGGCGACGACCAACAACAAGAATTTCCTCCGATACGTCAAGGAGGATCTGGACGCCGTAATCGACGCCCATTCGCACGAGAATGGCGGTTACAACTACACCGACGTGGCTCATCTCCTGGATTCACTCGGCGTTGGCGGGACAACGGTGATCGGCGGACACATCTGGGATCCCAGCCTGCCGCAGTTCTCGGAGTGGGATCGTTTTCGGGTGCCGGTGGCCGGCGAGCGCTACCCGTGGGCGTTCTGGCGCGGCGACATCCTCATGGGGAGTGGCACGCCGAATCACGTCAACGATCCCCGGGTTTCGGGTGTCTGGCATCCGCGCGATCGGGATCACTACTTTGAGCACGATCCGGCCGGCAACATCGCCGCAATCGGGCAGTACCTGGGAACGGTGGTCGGCCTCGTGGACCTCGTCGATCGGTATCGAACCGGTCAAGTGTCACCCAGCTGCATGCTGACGACGTCCCATGCCATCCGGCCGTCAGTTCTCGTGGCACCCGGCGGCTTGGCCTCGATCGAGGACACACTGATCGCGCCGATCGCCGCGATGCGCGATTCCGGCACGGTGGTGTCAACCGATTTCACCTCGCTGATCGTCACCTGGCAGACGTCGTTCGCATCGTCTGGCTGTCTGTACGATCCGAACGCCACCTCCGCCGTCGCAAATGAATCGCCGAACTCTGCGCCGGCCGTCGTGCTTGAGGGAGGCTTTCCGAACCCCTTCGGCCGCGCCACGGACATTCGCTACACGGTGTCACGGGAGGGGCGGGTCCGGTTGGCCATCTACGACGTGGCCGGCCGGGAAGTTGACGTGCTGGTCGACGGCGTACAGCCAACCGGCCACCACGCCATCACCTGGAACGTGGGCTCAGCCGCCAGCGGTCTCTACTTTTGCCGGATCGAGTACGGCGCCGGTGTTGCCGACGGGGCGGGAATGGCCAGGAAGTTGCTCCTGGTGCGCTGACGACCCGGCGGGCCTGCCATGTCACCTTTGCGCCTCATCGAATGGCCTCCTCGAGGAAGATCCTGGCAAAGGGCGATCGGACGATGGCGGCTTCGTCCAGCGCGTTGTCCCAGCGAAGACCGTCGCTGTTGGCCAGCAGGATCAAGGAAAGGCGGCGGTTCGGCAGCCGCAGGTAGATCGCCGACCAGGCGCCCTCCCAGAGTCCGGTGTGCCAGACGACCGGTTCGCCGTTGACCGTCTCGACGAACCAGCCAAGACCGTAGGGGAGTGTGGCGCCAGCAGGTGATTTTCCCGGCATCCACATCATTTTGCGCGAGGCGGCGGTGATCAGGCGCCCCTGTGTCAGCGCAATGTCGAAGCGGGCCACATCGATGGCGCTGGCAATAACGCCTCCGGCCGCGCCATCGCCCTGGGGAGATGGCGGTTCGGAGCGCACGACACGACTTGAATCGTCCAGGTGGTAGGGGAGCGCCAGGTCGCGGGCCAGATCCTCACGAAGCGGCAGTTGCCGGTGGATGCGGGCCGAGCGGGTCATGCCGGCCGGCTCGAAGACGTACCGGGACATCAGCGACGAGAACGGCTCGGTGGTCACTTCCATCATCGGACGCGAGGCCCACGAGTAGATGACCGGGTTATAGAAGAATCTCGTGCCGGGTGTGCCATTGACCGACATCGACAGGACGTGGCGCAATGTCATCGGATGCTGATCGCACTCGAAATCCTTGAAGAACAGTCCTCCCTCGTCGCGCGTGTCCCGGCAGAGTTCCTCGAACCCGGTGTAGGTCATGAGTTCGCGATCGAGATCGAGCCGCCCGAGCTCCACGAGCCGGAGTGCCACGATCGCCGACATCGGCTTGGTCACGGAGGCAATGTTGAACGGCGTATCGGCGGTCACCGGACGCTTTCCTTCCACGTCCGCGAGTCCAAAGCCGCGGGCCGACAGGATCGTGGTGTCGCGGACGATCGCCAGGGCCAGTCCCGGAATCCGCAGGGCCTGCCGAAGGGAGTCGAGGCGGGATTCGAAACGCACACAATCTGGCGTGACAATCGAATCAGCCGGCGCCACCGCGCATGACGGGCCGGAGGCCATCATGAGCGGCGCGGACGTAGCCAGCAGGAGCCACAGAATCCGAACCAGCTTCATGGCAGGAGCATACGCGCCGGGGCCGGGTTCGGTCGCAAGGCATTTCAGGTGGCCGTGGAGGCCGCCTCAACTCGCGGCGGGAAGCCCCTCGAGAATACGTTCGATCTGGCTCACGGTGTAGGGCTTTGTCAGCGATCGCCAGACGCCGCGAGAGTCGAAATCGGACGGGTCGAGGGTATCCCCCCAGCCGGTACAAAGGACAACCGGGGGCGAACCGTTGGCCAGGCGCGCCGCACTGGCCACATCCCAGCCGTTGACTTCGGGCATCCCGAGGTCCGTGATGACCAGGTCGAAGTGGCCGTCCCGGAGCGCGTCGACGGCCGCGCGGCCAGTCTCGAGGGCTGTCACCCGATGGCCGAGTGACTCGAGGATTTCACGCAGGTTTTCCAGCGCCGTCGTGTTGTCGTCGGCAATCAGGCAGGCGACAACCGCGCGTGAGGCCTCTTTCGGGGCACGATCGGTTGCCGGGGCAGTCGGTATGGCGGATCGCTCCTCCCACGGACGAAGCAATACCGTGAACCGGCTCCCCTTGCCCGGCTCGGAGGTGACATGCACTTCGCCACCGAATCGCTTGACGATGCCCGATACGATTGACAGGCCCAGGCCGTTTCCCTTGACCCCCTTGGTGCTGAAAAATGGATCGAAGACACGGCGCATGACCTCGGGCACCATCCCAACGCCGCTGTCCGTGATGGTCAATGCTGTCCGTTCCCCCCGGGGCTCGGTGGCCAGGGTCAGCGTGCCACCGCCCGGCATGGCGTCCGCGGCGTTATACAACAGATTGAGGATCACCTCGCGCAGGTCGCTCTCGTCGGCCGCTACGAGCCCACCGCAATGGAATGATGTCCGGACCTCGATTGTGCCGATCCGCCCCAGATCCGAGACGCTCCAGCGCGGACGGGCCATATCGATGGCCTGCCGCGTCAACTTTTCGAGATCGACGCCCACGAGTTCCTTCTGCAGTGCTCCACGGGTGTATTGCTGCAGCCGCTGCACCGTGCGGGCCCCGTCGGAAGCCGCCTGCCGGACGATGTCCAGACCGCGCCTCAGGTATTCCTCATCGAGCTGACCCTTCTGGAGTTTCAGCTCCATGAGCTGAGTGCGGCCGGTGATCGCCGCCAGCACGTTGTTGAATCCGTGTGCCACGCCGGAGGCCATCTCGCCGATGGCTCGAAGCTTCTCGGAACGGACCATGGCGTCCTGGGTCTGTTTCAGCTCCTCGACGAGCGACTCCGTCTGCCGGAGTGAATCCTCCAACTCGTCATTCTTGGCTCGCAGCGACTGTTCCTGTTCGGTGAGCGATTCGACCATCCGGTTGAAGGCCATTTCGAGCTGTCCGAGTTCGGCCGGCGCCGTTTCGGCCACTCGGATGTCAAGCACACCGTTTCTCACCTGCTGGGCGGCCTCGGCCAGGCGGATGACCGGATCGACAAATCGGCGCATTGCGGCGCGGACCAGGAGGATGAGACCTGAAACGAGAAGCACCATGACAAGCATGGTCGTTCGGACAAGACCGATCACGATTCGGTGCGTGTTCATGACGACTTCGACCGAGCCGAGTCGGCTGCCGCGAAATTCGTCAGCACCCGCTTCGTGCAAAAAGAGATCGCCATCTGAACTGGCCGTCAACTTGATCCGGGCCGATGAGGCCATCGACTCAGTGCCGGGGAGCTGCGCATGGCGGGAGCCCCGCCCCTCGATTCGAAGCATGATCGCCCCGTCGGCGCCACGATAGATAATCCGCTCGATTTCCTCGTCCTGGAGCAGTGCGCGCGCGTCGGTGGCCAGCCGGAGGGTGTCGCCGACCGCCAGGGCCAGCCGGCCACGGCCGGCCAGATCAGCGGCGTACGATGCGCCCCGGCGCACGAGCGTGTCCATGAGCGAGCTGCGGACGGGAATGCCGATCACCGTTGCCAGCGTACCCATGAAAAGAAGGCCGAGGAGGATGTTCGACACGATCAGGATGATTCGAAAGCCGGGCGATCCGTATCTCCGGGTCGGGACAGTTCCTTTCGAAAAATTCATCGCGCCGCGCCCCCCGACACGGTGGCGGCGGAAAGTATCTCGCCCGGGATACTGATACCCAGGGTTCGCGCCGTGCCCGTATTCACCACCCAGCGAAAACTGCGTGGGAAACGAATTGGTCCGCCGACCCGGCGGCTTGTAGACCCGGCCATCGCGCGGGCCGCCCGCGCCATCTCCGCGGCATGGTCCGCGTAATCGATTTCCAGCGATGCCAGGCCACCCATCCTTGTGATCTTCTCGGAAAACCCGATG
>JAWXBZ010000220.1:0-10590 GCA_034440375.1 Candidatus Eiseniibacteriota bacterium | reverse complement strand
GAGGTCACGCGGCCAGATCCAATGAGTCGGCCCGGTCCGGAGTTTACTGCCCTACCCCCATACCTGAGACCTAAGGAGGGCCGGACGCCCTCCGCAACGATGATAACCTCTTGCGGCGTCCGGCCCCCCCGAAGTCTCCCCCCGCGTTCAGCGTCGCCGAACCAGACGAACTGACTCCCCCTTGTTGTTCTCACCCTGAATCCGGGCCCAGTAGACTCCATCCGACACCGATCGACCGGCATCGTCGGTCCCGTCCCAGGTGGTCGAACTCGTAATGTCCGTCACGGCCAGGTGCCGAACAAGCCGGCCGGCGGCATTCAGGATGACAATTGCCCCGTCGCCATGCCGCGGCGTGCCGTCCGCCATTCGAATCTGGATTCGCAGAGCGAAGGGGTTCGGCCAGGCGACGAGGCCCGGAGTCACGACCAGATCGCAAACAAGCAGCGCCTCCGGCAATCCCTCACGGAACGATCCCCACGTGCCCCCCCCGTCGGGAGAGGCGAAAACCCCGAGATCGTTCCCGACAAACAGGTGCTGCGGGTGGAGCGGGTCAACGACTACATCCAGCGGATACCGGTTCGGAAGGCCGGCCGAGATGTTTGTCCAGCTGATCCCTTCGTTGTCCGACAGCCAGACCGCGTTGCCCCCGGCATCCGGCTCGCATCCGACGATAATTCGGCCGGGCAGCGTGGCCGAGGCCGACATGGCTATCGTCGCGCGGCCGGCAATGGCACCGCCGGCCACCCAGTTCGTGCCACCGTTGGTGGCGCGGTAGCCGATGGCCCGGCCGGCGTACAGGGGGGTCGAGGAAAGAGATGACAGCACAAAAGGGGCCACGAAGGCGGTGGTCGATCCGGCACCGGGTGGTATTACCGCGGACCAGTTGGCTCCCCTGTCGAACGAACGGTGGATGCTGAGTAGCTGGTACGAGCCCCACATGTTGAACGAATTAGTGTGATCGATGGCGGCCCAGCAGCCGTCGCCGCCGATGACCCGATTCCAGGCCGGTCCCCCCTCGTAGATGGCCGAAAAATTGTCCTGCATGCCGCCGAGTGCCGGCACGGTGTCAGCAGCCGCCACGGCAAATCCGGGGTAAAACTGTGATGTGGCATATCCGCCGTTGCACGACTCGTAGGACGCGCCGCCGTTGATGGTGCGAAAAACCCCGCCATCGGTGGCGAAGTAGACGGTGCTCATCACGGTCGGATGAAAAGTAATGGCGTGAATGTCGGCGTGCACGTAGGCGGCCGGCCCTTCGGGGCCGCCGATCGGCACGACGCCCGCATACGCCAGCTGCCAGTCGGAAACGCGGGTCGGCGACATACCGCTTGTCATCGACTTCCAGATGTCGATGCCGCAGACCCATACATTCTCGTAATTATTCGGTTGAATGGCGATGTCATGCGAGTACCAGTACTGGTACGACGAGTAATCAACGAGGGTGGACCGCTGGGTCCAGGTGGTCCCATGGTCGAAGGAACGCAGAATCATGCTGCCGCTCGGCGGTACGCCCGTGCCACCGATGCCGGCGTAGATCACGTTCGTGAACTGGGAGGAGAGAACAATCTGGGCCTTGCCGCCGTACACCGCCGGAAGCCCGCCGGCCAGCCTGGTCCAGTTGGACCCGCCATTGAATGTCCGGTAGAGGCCGTAACCCGGGCTGTTGAAGTTGCCGCAGGCGGCATAAGCCGTGTCGGGGTTCTGGACATCCAGTTCGATGTCCGTGCCCATGACCACATTGAGCGAAAGGGTCCAGGTGGCGCCCGCATCGGTGGAACGATAGATCCCCTCCGTCGTGGCCGCCCAGACGCGATTCGGCTCTTCCGGATCGATGCGAATCGACCAGACGCCACGCCTCTGATCGCGGCTCCAGTCAAGGCTCATCGACCATGGTTGACCCGCATCGATCGATTTCAGTATGCCGAACCCGTAACTGCCGCGGGTGCCCCGGCCGACGAGTCCGCCCAGCGCGTTCTGCCAGGCGTAAACCTCACCGGTACCGAGATACATCACGCTGGTGTCGTTTGGCGCGATGGCGAGACAGCTGGCCGATGTCACGGGCAAACCGGTCACGACGCGTCGCCAGGCATCGACGCCGATGCCACCGGTCCGGCTGACCCAGAGTCCACCTCCGGCCGAACCGGCGTAGACGGTCATTGGATTCTGCGGGTTGATGGTCAGACAGAGCGTACGGCCGCCGATGTTGAGCGGTCCCAGCGAGCGCCATTTCGGCCCGCTGCCATGCGATGCCGGCGCAACGTCACCCGGAGTGCCAAGGCCGGCGCTCGAAACGGGGAGCATCGCCTCGGCTTCCTGGACACCCCGAAAGTGCGCGTCGTCGGGAATGAATGAGTCGGGCCAGGCCCGGGCCCGCGACCAGGCGTCAAGGGACTGGCGGGCGCCGGAGGTACGGAGCCTCTGCGGAACAACTTCGGCCTGCCAACCGGCCACAATGGCCAGGGCAACAGTCAGGATCAGGGCTGCGGACGGGGGTGGTCATGGGGTCCCCTCGGAAATCGTTGAGCGTTCGGTTGTCGGTCCAATTCCGGCGCCGCAGCGCGCCGGCGATTCCTCATGGCCGGGGAGGGGTTCCCACACCACTACCAGATTAGCTGAAAGTGGGCTTCCCCGGCCATGTTACATTTGCCGCTTCATTCATTCGTCGCCGCTTCCAAGGAACAGCCAGCAGGAGGAATCATGAGCCGCCCCGAAACGCCTCGGCCGGCTCGTCGTCCCCGCTACCGGGGCACGCATCCCCGGCGCTTCGACGACCGCTACAAGGAGCGGAATCCGGATCGGTATCCGCAAATTGGCGACCACATCCGGGCCCAGGGGCGCACGCCGGCCGGCTCGCATGTGCCGGTCATGCTGGATGAGGTCCTTGATGTCCTTGACCTGGCCCCCGGCCAGGTCGTCGTCGACGCCACGGTTGGTCACGGCGGCCATGCCGCGGCCCTTTTGGATCGGCTGGGGCCCCACGGGTTCCTGGTGGCCGTCGACCATGACGACGCGGAACTGGAGCGGACGCGGCAACGATTCCAAAGGGAGCGTCCGGGTGCACCGATCCGGTTTGTCCGCAGCCACTTTGCCGGACTCGGCAAGGTGCAGGCCGATTTGGCGCCTCAAGGGTTCGACGCCATCCTGGCCGACCTTGGCGTCTCGAGCATGCATCTCGACGATCCGAAGAGAGGCTTCAGCTACAAGTTTGACGGACCGCTCGACATGAGGATGGACCGGCGAGGATCGAAGTCGGCCGCCTCCCTTTTAGCCACCCTGTCCGAGGACGAGCTGTCGGAGCTTTTCCGCCGCTTCGGTGATGAACCGAATCATGTGCGCATTGCCAAGAAGATCGTGGAGCGGCGCGTCGCCGAACCATTTACCCGGACGAAACAGCTGGTGCAGTTGATCTTCCACGCCGCGAAGATCACGCCGGAGGAGTGGAAGGCGAAGGTGCAGGCCGAACCGGGCGCCCTTCATCCGGCGGCGCGCGTCTTTCAAGCCCTGCGCATGACGGTTAACGACGAACTGGGACAGCTTGAACACCTGCTGCGCATCGCTCCCTGGTGCCTCGCGCCGGGCGGCCGCATCGCAATCCTGTCGTTTCACAGCGGAGAGGATGGACGGGTGGCCGAGGCCATCGCACAGGGGCTCTCCGAGGGGGTGTGGGAGGCGGGAAGCACGGAAGCCATCCGGCCGCTGGTCGCCGAGCGGCGGGGCAATCCCCGGTCGGCGTCGGCCCGACTGCGCTGGGCGCGAAAGATTGGAGGCGCCAGGTCATCCGAATCGGACCCGGCCCCTGAAGCGCTTACTCCACCCGAACCTGCATGATCGCCGGTGCCGCCAATGAATCAAGTGGCGGCATGCCACCGCCCGGCAGGACCCGCCCCCACTGGCTGCGGGCGTTGTAGAAGAGTTCCTGATCGATCAGCACACCAAGGGTCGGCTCGTCCCATTCCGGATTGTCGCGATCGAGAGTCAACACGCTGGTGACACGACGGCCGGTCGGGTCGAGCGTGAGCCGGACGATCCGGTGCGGTGAGATGCCGTTCTGAATGAGGACAAGCCCGTCCTTGATCGCAACCAGCCCGTCGACGCCATTCAGGCACAGGGAGTCGGGGGCGGCCAGCCGGTTGATCGCACCGCTGGCGGCGCCGGAAATTTCGGCGGCCATGTCGACGACGTAAATGCCCAGCGTGTAGTCGGCCACATATAACCGCGAATCATCACTGCTGACCGCCAGCCCGTTGGGCGAGCCGAAGCTCCCGCGAGGCAGAAAAATCTCGAGCGCCTGGTCGTCGGCGTTCGCCAGCCGGTAGATCGCCCCGCTCTGACTGTCAGAGAGAAAAAGTCGGCCGCGGCCGTCCAGCACCAGATCGTTCAGGTTGTGATCCCGACCGGTGTCGGGGATCGACCAGGCGCCGAGCGTCCGGGCGGTTTTCAGGTCGAGGCGTCGAAGTTCGCATCGGCCTTCCATGTTCGAGTCAAAGCCGATCATCTCCGGTATGGCCGCCGTTGTCACCCAGAGCGATTGATTGTCGCGGTCCACCGTCATCGCCAGCGGCGCCAGAAGCGATTCGCCGGGAGCCGGAGCCCAGGTGGCGTACTGCTCCCCCTGATCCAGGCTCACGATCTTTCGTTGATGAACGCTGCTGACGAAGATGCGGCCGGCCCGTTCGTCCCAGGCGATCCCCTCGGTGATGAGCCCTTTCTCGGGGAGTTCGCCGGATTTGCGCGAGGAGCTGATCGGACGGTCGAGCGCCGCCAGTCGGGCACTCGCGGCGGCGTACTCCGGGCGTCCGCGGAGCGATTCGAGATCCTTGTCGGCCTCGAGGTTCGAGCGAACGTCCATGGCGGCAAGGCGGGTAAGCCAGACGGCCGCGGCATCGTATTGTCCCAGACGCGCCAGGGCACCCGCCATTCGTCGCTTGAGGGCCGGCTGCCCCGGCAGGAGCGAATCGGCGCGCGCCAGGCCCAGAGCATAACTCTTGATGTCGCCAACCCGGTACGCGGTCATTGCCTCGGCATAACTCTTGTAGCCGGTACGCGTGTCCCCTTGCTGCGCCGCCGACGGATACACGGACCCGATGAGGACGAGCACGCCAACGGCGAGAAGTGCAGCCCCGACATGACATCGACCGGGCATCATTTTTTCGCCTTTCGTTTCCGTCCGGCGGTGGGTGCGGGGTCTGCCAATGATGCGAGGTTTGCTGACGGCGTGAGGAAGACGACCGCCAGAGGCGGCAGCGACATCGTGATCGACTGCGGCTGTTCCTGCCACTCGCCGGCCACGGGAACCAGCTCGCTGCCGTTCGCCTGGCTCGTGCCGCCGAAGATTTCCGCATCCGAGTTCAGGGCGACGCGGTAGCTCACATCATGCGGCACGCCAATCCGATAGGAGTCGCGCATCACGGGCGTGAAGTTTGCCACCATCACCAGGTGGTCCCGGGGATCCATCGCCTTGCGATAGAACGCCACGATGCTCTGCTGCACGTCGCGGAAATCAATCCACTGAAAGCCCTCGTTGGTGAAATCAACCTGCCAGAGCGACGGTTCGGCAAGGTACAACCGGTTGATGGCCTTCATGAAGTCATGAAACTTTCGGTGAAGATCGAAGTCGAGGAGCATCCAGTCGAGTTGGCCGTCGTGATTCCACTCCTTCCACTGGGCGAGTTCGGATCCCATGAACAGGAGCTTCTTGCCCGGGTGGGCATACATGTAGGCGATAAGCGCCCGCAGGTTGGCGAAGCGTTTCCAGTAGTCGCCGGGCATTTTGTTCACGAGGCTTCCCTTGCCGTGAACGACCTCGTCATGACTCAGCGGCAACAGAAAGTTTTCCGTGAATGCGTAGTAGATCGAGAAGGTCAGCTTGCCGTGCACACCCTTGCGGAAGACCGGGTCCTGCTTCATATACTCGAGCATGTCGTGCATCCACCCCATGTTCCACTTGAGATCGAAGCCGAGGCCTCCCAGGTAGACCGGCCGCGACACCATCGGCCAGGAGGTGGATTCCTCGGCGATGGTCAGGACATCGGGAAACTGTTCGTGAACGACCACATTGACGGCCTTGATGAGCTCCACGGCTTCGAGGTTCTCGCGTCCGCCGTAGCGATTCGGCACCCACTCCCCTTCGTTGCGGGAATAGTCGAGGTACAGCATCGAGGCGACGGCATCCACCCGGAGGCCGTCGATGTGATAACGATCAAGCCAGAAGAGGGCCGAGTTGACGAGGAAACCGGACACCTCACGCCGGCCGTAGTTGTAGACCAGCGTGCCCCAGTCCTTGTGCTCCCCCTGGCGCGGATCGGCATGCTCGTAGAGATGCGTGCCGTCGAAGAAGCCGAGGCCATGCTCGTCCTTCGGAAAGTGGGCGGGCACCCAGTCCAGAATCACGCCGAGACCGGCCTGATGGGCCGCATCGATGAAATGGCGGAAATCATCCGGCGTGCCGAATCGGCTGGTCGGGGCGAAGGCGCCGACGATCTGGTATCCCCATGACCCGTCATACGGATGCTCGGTGATGGGCATCAGCTCAATGTGGGTGAAACCCAGTTCCCTGACATACGGGACGAGCTGTTCGGCCAGTTCACGATAGGTGAGCCATCGCCCATCCGGAGCGCCTGTCTTTTCCTCCCGCTTCCAGGAGCCGAGATGAACCTCGTAGATCGACAGGGGGCGATTGAGTGCCTGGGTGGTGCGGCGGGCCGCCATCCACTCACGGTCATTCCAAACGTAGCGGGAGAGGTCCGCCACGACCGAGGCGGTCAGCGGCCGGACTTCCATCTGAAAACCCCAGGGGTCGGCCTTGGCCACCGAATAGCTGTTCATCCGGCTTCGAATGAAATACTTGTACAGCGCGCCGGGCTGGAGGCCGGGGATGAAGGCTTCCCAGAGGCCACTGGTGCCGCGTGGTGTCATCGGGTGTCGATCGGCCTTCCAGCCGTTAAAACTGCCGACAACGCTGACCTTTGCGGCCGCCGGAGCCCAGACGGCAAATGACACGCCCTCGACACCCTTCTGGACGGAGATTTGCGCGCCAAGCTTTTCGTACAGGCGGTGGTGTGTCCCCTCGGAGTGGAGATAGATGTCGTCGTCGGAGAGGATGGGCGGTGGGGTGGCCGCCTCGGGCGGACTCTTGTCGGGGAGTTCTGGTACGCGTCGGGTCAACGGAAAGCCTCCGGCCGCGGATCGTAGCATGCCCGGCTAGCTGACTTCGTGCTGGTCCCGAAGCGACGTTGGGGCCGTATTGTGCCAGGCCGCGCGCATCGCGCGTCGCAGGTTGATCGCCGTGGCAGCCCGCAGACGGACCACCGTGTACCCACGTCGGCCCCAGGCGCCGGCAGCCGGAGTGAATACCGCGGGATGTTCGGCCATCTCCGCCTCCTGCTGTGCCGGTGTCAGCTTGACCGTGCCGTGATCCTGTTCCGGAGAGCCGAGCGAGGCGAAGACCTTGCCTCGAACCCGGAAATCGGGGTGATTCATGTGGGAAAACTCGAGCGCCTCGGGGAGGGAAAGGGCGAGGCGGCGAAACGTGGCGGGCGTCATGGTGTGTGTGGTGCCTGTTTGGCCGGCGGCCCGTGTGGGAGACGTGCGCCCCGGCGCTCGATCAGGTCCCAGCGATTGCCGTACAGATCCTCGAAGACGACGACGCGGCCGTAAGGTTCCTCACGCGGGGTCTCAGTGAATTGGACGCCGCGAGTCCCCCAGGTTTCGTAGTCACGATTCAGGTCGTCGGTTTCAAGAAAGAGCAAGACGCGGCCCCCGGCCTGGTTGCCGATGCGTGACTCCTGCTCCGGGCTGCTGGCTCGCGCCAGCAGCAGATCGGGACCGGCCGAATCCGCCGGCCGAACACGTACCCAGCGCTTTCCACCGCCGAGCGGCGTGTCCTCGATGAGCTCGAAGCCGAGGTTGCCGGTGAAATACAGGATGGCCTCGTCGTAGTCGCGGACGACGAAGGTGAAGGCTGTCAGCTGCTGGGGCATAATTTCTCTCATTTAAGGTTGAGCAGCCCGATCATCCCGCGAACAACCGCAATTCCGTGGACACCCGATCACCCAGTTCCAGGGCGGTTTTCAGATCCGGATGGCGGAGCATGACGAAACCATCGCCGATGAGCGTCTGGCTGGCGGGGCGCTTGGGCTGCCCGAGCGGCGTCAGGTCGATGGCGCAAATGTGCTGGCCGATTTCGCTCATGAGGCGCGCCAGCCCCTCGATCCGCTGGATGCGCCCTTCCCCTTCCGCCCGCTTGAAGATTGCGATGCCGTTGTACTTCTTTTCCAGCGGCGCGGTGATTCGGCCATGGCAGACCGCCTCCGCCCAGTTCTTGAAGCTGTCCGTATCGGCGGCCCAGTTCATCGCGTCGACAGTGCGCGCGCCGGCAGAACGGCAGCCGATCTCGCCGAACACGGCCTCGCCGTCGGGCTTTCGGTACCACTCCATGTGGGTGAACCCGGTCTGGAAATTCAACGCCTTCAGCACGGCGTAGCCCATCTCGCGCCCCGGCCGGACCCAATCGGCCTCCATGTCCCGGATGGCCACCGTCTGGGGGCTGATCCAGTCGTTGTTTCGGCTGATCAGGGCCCGCGGTCGATAGAAGCAGATGTTTTCGAAGAGGACCCTGCCGTCAGCGCAGATCGTATCGAAGGTGAAGTCTTCACCGTCGATGAACTCCTCGACGCTGACCTCGGGGATGTGTTTCAGTTTGCGGAAGACACTTTCAAGATCTTCCATCGTCGAACACTTGTAGGTATCGGCCGATCCGGCACCGGCTATCGGCTTGATGACCAGCGGGAAGCCGACCTTTTCGGCCGCGACCCGGGCTTCGGCCACGCTGGTGGCATTGTCGTGACGGGGCGTTCGGATTCCGGCGGCATCGAGTACCTGCTTCATCACTTCCTTGTCGCGAAACGGGATGGTTTCAGCCACGGTCATGCCGGGTAGCCCAAGCTTTTCGCGGATACGTGCCACCGGGATCATCATCGGCTCCCAGAGGCACTCGATCCGATCGATCCGAACCTGCCGCGAAATCCTTTCCACTTCGCTCATCATCGCCGCCTCGTCGGCGAAGCCGTTGATGCGAAAGTAGGCCGAAAGATTGTCGCGGGTCATCTGGGGCATGCCGGCCTCCGGTTGATCACCGAGGCCGATCACGCGGGCGCCGACGGAATTGAGGCCGCGGGTGAAGAAGGGCATCTCCGGCGGAAAGCCGGGTGACACGAAAAGCACGTTCATTGGGACCCCAATTCCACGCGGATCGTCGAGACGAGCGTCCTGAGTCCCGCCTCCACGACCGACGTTTCCGGATGTCGAAGGATGACGTAACCCTCCCCCTCATAGCTGCCCGAAGGCTTCTCGTCGGGGCGCGGCAGTTTCGATTCGACGACGAGCGGACCGACCTCGCGATTGGCCGCATCGATGCCGTGGATGGCCTTGACGCGCCCCTGTCCCTGTCCGCGCAGGTAGGCAGCCCCCACGGACCAGCGACGGGTCGGCGGCGTGAACACGTTCAGGGCCATGAGCCGCGGCCAGGCGGAGTAAAAATCGAGGTCGTGCGCGTAGGAGATGAGCGAGGTGAACTGCGCCCCCGGCGGACGAGCGGCCACCTCCGAAATGGCGATGGAGCCGTCATCCCGCCGAAACCACTCCATGTGCGTGAGTCCGGTCTTGAGGCCCAGCACCTTGAGCGCCTTCGCGGCCGCTGTGCGGATGTCGTCGAACTCCGGGCCGTCGATCTCCCGGGGCAGGAGCACGGACCACTGGATCCAGGGATTCTCGAGGACATCCAGCGGTGTCGGGTAGTAGCAGCTGATGGAATGCCAGACAAGTTCACCATCAACCATTATCGAATCAAACGAGTGCTCCCGGCCGACGACGAACTCCTCCAGCAGCACCGGGCGCTCCGCCGACGGCGGATTGGCGGCCAGCGCGCGCTTGAGTTCGGCCTCGTCGTTCACCCGCCAGGTACTCCGGGCCCCCGCCCCCGCTGGAGGCTTGACCACCAGTGGATAGCCGCAACTCGCCGCAAAATCGAGCGCGGCACCTTCCCCGTCCGCCAGTGCATGACGCGCACAGGGAATCCCATGCGAGCGGAGCACATCCTTCATCCGCGATTTGTCGCGGAAGTGATGCGCCGCCTTGACCGACAGTCCATCGACTCCAAGTGAGTCACGCGCCTCGGCCATCGGCACCTGGAGTTCCTCCAGCGCCGCGATCATTCCATGCACCGCGCCCCACGCGTGTCGGAAGGCGTGCCCGGCGCGAATCAACTCTGCGGGATTGAGGCAGTCATCCAGGTGAAAGTGACCGGCCAGTTTGCCGCGAATCGATGGCGGCAGCTTCGATTCAGGATCCGTGCTGATCAGTCCGATGCGCGCGCCCGGCAGGTTGACCGCCCCCTCAAGGAATCGAAGCGTCGTCTCAAGAAAATAGGGTGCCACGAAAATGACATTGGGCATGCTGCCGGAGTGACCTCGCCGCTGAATGGTTGAGTGGTGAGTCTAGCGGGGGCGGGGGGATGGGCCCAGAAGTGTGGGGTTGGGGTCCCCCCGGTCGCGATTTCAGGAAGCGTGAGGCGGAGCCCGGTAATATATATAG
>JAWXBZ010000219.1:0-6292 GCA_034440375.1 Candidatus Eiseniibacteriota bacterium | reverse complement strand
TCGTCGTCATTGGGGGAGAGCACGAAGTAACGGTTCATGTTGTACACGTACGCTCGCCCGGCGTTCACGCCGCCCGCGTCGTTCGAGTACGCGCCCACGATCACGTCCGCGAACCCGTCCCCGTTCACGTCCCCAGCCGTCGAAACCGAAAAACCGAAGAAGTCGTTCGCCGCCGCTCCAGTCAGCGTCAGGTCCGCAGTCGCGTCCGCTCCCGGGCCCCCGTGGTACACGTACGCGCGGCCGGCGTCCGCGCCCCCCGCGTCGTTCGTGTACGCGCCCACGATCACGTCCGCGTACCCGTCCCCGTTCATGTCTCCCGCCGTCGCCACCGAACGGCCGAAGTTGTCGCTCGCCGCCGCTCCGGTGGGCGTGAACAGAGTCCGACTCGAGATGGCGTGGGCTGGAGGAGCCGGGAAGCAGAGCAGAGCCAGGAACAGCAGACCGGACACGAAGGCGGCGGAACGGGAAAGGCGGCGCATGGGAACCCTCTTGAGTTTGGGCCGGAACACTCGTAGCCGGGGGGGACCTCGCCCGGGGGAGCAGGCGCGGTGACCCTTAAAGGGTAGCGCGCGAACAATGGCCGAGGACAAAACTCCCAGCCGGGCAGCGTCGGAGGGAATTGGCACCCCCGCTATTTCCGACGGCCGGAGCTACTTGTCGCCGGCGATGCTGACATGCGGCAGCACGTCCCGCCGCACCACGTTCTCGAATTCACCCGCGAGCAACTCGTGCCCTTTCGCGTTGGGGTGGTAGTCCCAGGGAAACAGCTTCAGCGCCTCCCCGTCGGCGCCGGCGAAGGCGGGGGCCAGGTCGGTGACCACGTCGAAGCCGGCGCGGCGGGCCATGTCGTAGAACTTCGACACCTGGTCGACCGGTTGGCCGGGGACCTTGGCGACGGTTTCGGGCATGAAGATCCAGATCGGCACGATGCCGGCGGCCCGGCAGTCGTCGACGAAGCGGGTCCAGGCGGCTTCGATGGCTTCGTCGGCCACGTCGGTAAGCTGGAGCTCCATGACGGCGCGCTCGGTGCCGGCGTCGACACGGGCCTTCTGGCGGACCTGTTCGAGAAACGGGTACGGCAGCGGGATCCGGTTCTCGATGGCGTGGGCCAGGTTCGTCACCAGCGTCTTCCGCTCGTTGCTGTTACAGAAGACGATGGCCGCGTCGGGGTGGAACGGCATCACCCGCTGTTCCAATACGAGGTTGTTGCGCACCGGATCGTACGCGTGCACCGCGAAGTTCAGGATCTCGACCGGCTTGCCGGACGCGGCCAGCCTGCGCTCGGCGATCGACTCGTAGGTCCGGTCGTCGCCGACGCCCCAGCCCAGCGTATAACTCGAGCCGACCAGGGCCACGCGCGGAATGCCGGGCGAGCGGGTGGTGTCGTAGTCCTGGTCGCGCATTCCCCAGCGGTTCGTCGTGTACCGGACATCCATATAGGTATAGGCGGCGTTCGGCTTCAGCACCTCCTGGAGATAGTCCGGGGTCTCGTCCCGCAGGTTCTGCCGCCACGGGATGAAATAGTCCGGAGGCCGCTCGCCGTAGACGATGGCCAGGTCGTGGCTGAAGCGGTGGACCTGGGTCAAGTCCTCGTAGTAGCCGCGCTGCAACAAGGCCAGGTCGCGCTCGTTGAGCCGCGGGTTCTCGAGCTCGGCGAAGAAACGGCCGGCCGGTTCCGGTAGGCGCGCCTGGACGGGGCGCAAGGCCAGGGCCACCAGCACGAGCGCGACCACCGCATTGGTCATGACCTGCGGGGTCAGCCAGCCCGAGGACGTCGTGCCGGCGCGAGCCGGCAACCGCTTCGATCGATTGTCGATGACGCTCCAGGCGCCGATCAGGCCCAGGATGGCCACCAGCAGTCCGACATCGCCGGCCGATACGGACCGCACGCGTCCGAACATCGCCGCGAACTCGCCCCAGGAGCCGATCGTCCAGAACGACCAGAGCACCGTGAGAAAGCTGAACGTGCCCATCGTGGTCAGGGCCCGCCGAACATCCGCGCGCCAGCCGCGCTCCCGAGCGGCCCGCGCGCCGGGCTTCGACTCGCGCACAGCGTCGATCGTCACCAGCACCGCCAGGATCGCCCAGAAGAGGCTGTCGGTCCAGGTGACGAGGAACGAGCCGCGCATCCAGAACCACTGCCACGAGTGCAGGCACCAGGTGGCGGCGAAGGCCAGCAGGGTGGCCGGCACCATCGCTCCGGCCGGGTTCGATTTCCGCAGTCGGAAGAAGGCCGGATAGAAGACGAGCTTCATCACGAAATCCTTCCAGTAGATGTTGATCCGCCGCCAGAAGTCCGAAAAGCTCGAGGCCAGGAAATAGAGATGGTGCGTTTCGGGCAGGTTGAAATCGAACAGCCGCAGAATGCCGACGATGAGATGAAAACTGCCGGAGATGCGGAGGTAGAGGAGAAATGTCGTGACCAGTGCCTGGAACAGGCCGCCGAGGCTGTCGATCTCGGCCGGATCGAGGAGCAGGTGCTGATAGACGATTCGATACAGGATGAGCTGGACGGCGCCGCGGATGATCCAGTCGACACCGACCTGGTGGCCGCGCAGGCGTTCCGCCGCCGGCACGGCACGGTTGAAGGCCTGGTAGTCGATGATCGGGAAGAGCGGAAACCAGACGTTAGGCGCCATGAAGAAATAGGCGATGGCCCGCCAGAAACCGAACGGGGCGCTTCGGTGACGCAGGTCATAGAGATAGATCATCAATCGGAACATGAACATGGAGGCCAGGATCGGCCAGACGACGTCCGACCAGGGGCGGGGAAGGACGGCCGGCGGTATCGCGCGAAAAATGGCCAGGAGGGCGGCGGCCACGATGATGAGGCCGATGCGGACCCGGAACGGCGCTGGCAGGTGCGCGAGGCTGATGAAGGCGCCGCCGAGCGCCACGATCCACGCGGCGTTGACCCAGCCCGCCACGAAAACCAGGCTGGCCAGGCTGAGGAGCGCGAAAAACGGGAGCCGCATCCGGAGCGGCAGCGCCAGATGTATCGGCCAGGCCAGAAAGAGTGCGGCCAAGCCGGTCCGAAACGAGGCGGACTCGAGACGATAGCCGCTGATCATGAGCCAGGCGAGTGCCAGCTGGACGAGCAGGAAGGCGATCGGGCGGCGCGCGCGCGGGGATGGGGCGGTTTCGGGGACGGCCACCGTCAGGTTTCCGGGTTCAGGGCGATCGATACGGCACGGCATGATAACACGCGCGATGCCTTGGCCCCGCCTCCCCGCGTGCGGTCTGGTCCGAGCCACGTGTCGCTGATATATTCCACAGCCAGTCGCGTCGGTATGTCGTCGTGCGGCTGAGATGTCAACGAATGGCGCGCGGCCGACTGGGCCGGACGGTTCCACTGGAGACTCCATGCACACGTCCCTGATTGTCAAAGTCGTGACGGGCCGCCCTCAGTCGTCTTGGGGTGAAGCCGTGGCCGTTCCGGTCTGGAAGGGAAAGGGCGCGCCGCGCGGCACGCTCTTCACCACGCTCGACAAGGCGCTCAAGGGCGCCCTGACGGAAGTGCTCGCCCTGGGCGGGTTCAATGGCGGCGACGACATCAAGACGGTGTACACACGGAGCAAGGCAATGCCGGCGCGTGTGCTGCTGGTCGGCATGGGCGAGGCGAAGTCGGCTGACCCGGCGCGGGCACGCAAGGCCGGGGTCCGGCTGGCACGGGCCGCGCACGACATGAAACTGAAAAAGTTGACTCTTGGTGCCACGCCCGAGGCACGTGGCACGGCGGGAACGCACGCCCTGACCGGGAGTCTCGTCGAGGGACTGCTGTACGGTACGTATCGCTTCGATGACTTCAAGACGAAGGAGCCGCGCCCGGTCACGCTGCGTCAGGTGCAGATCGTTCCCGAGGACACCACGCCGGTCCGGCAGCATCAGGACGCCCTGAATCGAATCAACGCCATCGTGGACGCCACGCAGCTGGCGCGCGACCTTGGCAACCGGCCGTGCAACGATCTCGTGCCGACGACGCTGGCCCAGGCCGCCCGCCAGGTGGCGGCCGAGGGCGGGCTCAAGGTGACGGTGCTCGATTACAAGAAGGCCGAGGCCGCCGGCATGCACGCTTTCTGCGCCGTGGCCAAAGGGAGCGCCGAGCCGCCCGCCTTCATCGTTCTGGAATATCACGGTGGAAAAGAGAATGAGGCACCGATCGTGCTGGTCGGCAAGGGGCTGACGTTCGACACCGGCGGCATTTCGCTCAAGCCGGCCGAAAACATGGACCACATGAAGTTTGACATGTGTGGGGCGGCGGCGGTGCTGGGGGCCATGAAGGCCATCGCCGCCCTGAAGGTGCCGAAAAACGTTGTCATGTTGATCCCATCGGTGGAAAACATGCCGGGCGGACGCGCCTACAAGCCGGGCGATGTCTTGAAGACGCTCGGCGGGCCGACGATCGAGGTGCGAAATACCGACGCCGAAGGGCGCGTCGTCCTGGCCGATGCCCTGGCCTATGCCAAACAATTCAAGCCGGCCGGCGTGGTTGACCTCGCCACGCTGACCGGAGCCTGCGTCGTGGCGCTCGGCAGCGAGTGCGCCGGGCTCTTCAGCCCGAACGAGATGATGGCCAGCCGTCTCTCCGCCGCCGGTGAAGCCACCGGCGACCGGCTCTGGCGGATGCCGATGTGGGACGAATACCGGGAACTGGTGAAGAGCGATGTGGCCGACGTCCGTAACTCCACCGGCCGCGCGGCCGGGGCCGTGACCGCCGCCTGTTTTCTGGAGCCATTTGCGGATGGCTACCCATGGGCGCATATCGACATCGCAGGGCCGGCCTACAACGAGCACACGACACCCTATGGTCCGAAAGGGGCCACCGGATTCGGCGTTCGTCTGCTGGTTAATCTCGTCGAGAACTGGAAAGCATAGCCGGCCCACCGGTGGGCGTGTCGCCGCAGTGGCCAACGGCCAAACGTTGACCTTTGAATTGCTTGTGCTAAAGTACCCAACCGGAATCCGGACAAGAGGTTACCAACTTCTCTGAAAGTCGAGGTTTATCTGCCCCTCGAGACGGCCTTTACCTCCGATCACCGCGCCCTCGGGGCGAAGATCGTCGACTTTGCCGGCTACTGGATGCCGCTCTCCTATGCGGGTCAGATGGTCGAGCACGAAGCGGTACGAACCCGGGTCGGACTCTTCGATCTCTCGCACATGGGAGAGTTTGCTCTTTCGGGGTCCGGTGCGCTTGAGTTCGTGGATCGTTTGATCACGAACGATCTCTCAAGAAAAGAGGTGGGAGGGATTGTCTACTCCCCGATGTGCCGGCCGGACGGGGGAATTGTCGATGATGTCCTGGCCTACCGGAAGGCGGACTCGGTGTACCTGGTGGTCAACGCAGCCAATATCGTCAAGGATCGGGATTGGGTCCGGACCAACGCGCCAGCCGGTGTCACGATCGACGATGTGAGTGAAGAAACGGCGCTACTGGCCATCCAGGGTCCAATGGCCGAGGCGATGGTCAAACCCTTTACCGGTGCCTGGATCTCCGATCTCGCTTACTACCACTTTCGCGAGTTCGACTGGGACGGCGTCCCGGTCCTGATCTCGCGCACCGGGTATACCGGCGAGGACGGCTTTGAGCTCTTCTTCGATCGACGTCATGGGGCCGCCGTCTGGGAACGGTTGCAGGAGGCGGGGCGCGCGTTTGAGCTGGCTCCAATCGGACTGGCCGCCCGGGATACGCTTCGACTCGAGGTTGGCTACTGCCTGTATGGAAATGACATCGACGACACGACCACACCGCTCGAGGCGGGCCTGCAATGGACCGTCAAGCTGGACAAATCCGACTTTCTTGGCAAGGCGGCGCTGGTGGCCCAGAAGGAAGCCGGTTTGAAACGAAAGCTCATGGGGCTGAGCATCGATAAGCCGGGCATGATTGCCCGGGGGGGGATGGCAGTTCAGGTCAACGGGGATGTGGCCGGGCGCGTGACCAGTGGCACGATGTCGCCCACGCTGCGAAAATCCATCGCCATGGCCTACGTGCCAATCGGGTCGGCCAAGCCGGGCTCGATGGTTCAGGTCGATATCCGGGGGCGGTTGGCCGACGCGGTCGTCCAGCGTCTGCCGTTCTACTTGGAAGGGACACGCAAGACATGACGACGACGCCCGACACGCTGCGTTACACGAAGGAGCATGAGTGGATTCGCGTTGAAGGGGACGTGGCCACCATCGGCATCACCGAATATGCCCAGGGCGAACTGGGCGACATCGTCTACGTCACGCTGCCGGCCAGGGACACCGACGTGCGACAGATGTCCGTCTTCGGCACGGTCGAGGCGGTCAAGAC
>JAWXBZ010000218.1:0-43346 GCA_034440375.1 Candidatus Eiseniibacteriota bacterium | reverse complement strand
GTGACCGTCGGCTCGGGGCACCCGATCGTCGTCCAGTCGATGACCAATACCGACACGGAGGACGTGGCAGCCACCGCGGCGCAGGTGGCTCTCCTCCACGCGGCCGGTTCGGAGCTTGTCCGGATCACCGTCAACACCCGGGCGGCCGCCGCGGCCGTCCCCGAAATCGTCCGCCGCCTGGCCGATCGGGGGGTGAGCGTTCCCATCATCGGCGACTTCCACTACAACGGGCATCTCCTGTTGCGTGACTACCCGGAGTGCGCCCGACTCCTCGACAAGTACCGGATCAACCCGGGCAATGTCGGCGTGGGCCGGAGGCATGACGACAATTTCCAGACGATGGTCCGCGTGGCCATCGATCACGACAAGCCGGTTCGGATCGGCGTCAACTGGGGAAGCCTGGACCAGCAGCTCCTGACTTCGATGATGGACGAAAACGCCCGCCTCCCGGAGCCGAAGCCGGCCCGGGATGTCATGCTCGAGACCATCGTCGAGAGCGCCATCCGCTCGGCGGAACTGGCGGAGGAAACCGGACTCGGGCACGATCACATTCTTCTGTCGGCCAAGGTCAGCGGCGTTCAGGATCTGATCGACGTTTACCGGCGGCTGGCCGGCCGATGCGATTACCCGCTTCACCTGGGGCTTACCGAGGCCGGCCTCGCAGCCCGGGGGATCGTGGCCACGACGGCCGCGCTGGCCGTCCTGCTTCAGGAGGGAATCGGGGACACCATTCGTTCCTCGTTGACACCGCTCCCCGGCGGTGACCGGGCCGAAGAGGTCCGTGTCTGCCAGCAGATCTTGCAATCGATGGGACTGCGCGCCTTCAACCCCCAGGTGACCGCCTGCCCGGGATGCGGCCGGACGACCAGTACGTTCTTCCAGGATATGGCCGATCAGATCCAGACCTATCTCCTGAACCGGATGCCTTCCTGGCGCGGCCAGTACCCGGGGGTCGAGGAATTGTCGGTTGCGGTCATGGGGTGCGTGGTCAACGGCCCGGGCGAATCGAAGCATGCCCACATCGGCATCTCGCTGCCAGGTACCGGGGAGGATCCGAAGGCTCCGGTCTTCATCGACGGGAAGCTGGCCCTGACCCTCAAGGGTCCCGCAATCGTCCCCGAGTTCATCCGCCTGCTGGAAGATTATGTGGCCCGTCGCTACGGGGCGGCCGAAGTCACACGCGCGGATTGACCGGGAATAGCCTGTCCCAGGGCGGGTAAGAGCCCCCGTTCCGCCGCATGGAGGGCTGATGTCGTTCAAGGATCCCCGCCTGTTCCAGATCGCGTTACTCGGTTGTCTGTTGGGCCTTGGCGCCTTTTTCCGCGATTTTGCCATCCGCCCCGAACAGATCGCCCTGGCAATTGTCTCGGCGCTCGCGACGCAGGCCTTGTTCATTCATCAGTTGAAACTCAAGGGTTCGATCAATTACCTGAGCGCGCTGATCACGGCCTTCAGCCTTTCCCTGCTGCTCCGGGCCGATTCCAACTGGGTACATCCCATGGCCGCCTGCGCCGCCATCGCGGCCAAGTTCGTGATTCGGACGGGCCAGAAGCATGTCTTCAATCCGGGCAACCTGGGCGTCGTCCTGGCGCTCCTCTTCCTGCCCGGCAGCTGGACTTCCTCGGGCCAGTGGGGGCAGGACATTGCCATTGCCGCGTGGGTCTTCATGCTTGGAACACTGGTCACGACAAAGGCCCGCCGCGGCGACATCAGCTGGGCGTTCCTTGGGTTCTTTCTCGGTATCGTGGCCCTTCGCGTCATGATCCTCGGCCAGAAACCGGCGGTCTTCCTGCATCAGCTTACCAACGGCTCTCTCCTCCTCTTCGCATTTTTCATGATCTCCGACCCGATGACGATTCCGAATCACCCGCGCGGACGGATCCTCTACGCCTTTCTGGTGGCGGTACTCGCGGCCGTCTGGCAGTACGGCCTCTTCCGCACCAACGGTCTTATCTGGGCCCTGTTTCTCTGTTCGCCGCTTGTTCCGCTGATTGATCGGTGGTTGCCCGCCGGTCGCTATAAGTGGATTCCCACGGGAGGTTCGAATGCCACATCTCATCCGGAAACTGTTGCTGTTGATCGTTATCGGCGCTGCGTCATCGGGGCTGCTGCTCCAGGTTCCTGACGCCGAGGCGTTCTGCGGCTTCTACGTGGCCCGGGCCGACGTCAAGCTGTACAACAAGTCCTCCCAGGTGGCGGTGGTGCGGCACGACAACAAGACCGTCATGTCGATGCTCAACGACTTCGAGGGGGAGATGAAGGACTTCGCCCTGGTCGTCCCGGTGCCGGTCGTATTGGAAGAGGGGCAGATCCACGTGGCCGACAAGGCGCTGTTCGAACATCTCGATGCCTTCAGCGCCCCGCGCCTCGTCGAGTACCACGACCCCGATCCCTGTCGCGTGTACGAGGCGGAGAGTTGGGGTATGGCCAAGTCGGCTGCTCCCCCGATGGCTGGAGCCTTGCGTGACGAGCGAAGCCGGGCGCTCGGCGTCACCGTCGAAGCCCAGTACACGGTGGGCGAGTACGACATCGTCATCCTCTCGGCCACCGAATCGGGGGGTCTCGAAACCTGGCTGATCGAGAGCGGCTACCGGGTGCCGGCGGGCGCCCGACGGGCATTGCAGCCCTATATCCGGCAGGGGCTCAAGTTCTTCGTGGCAAGGGTCAATCTCAAGGAACAGGCCGCCACGGGCCTGTCGTGGCTCCGTCCGCTCCAGTTCGCCTTCGAATCGCCCCGGTTCATGCTGCCGATCCGGCTTGGCATGGCTAATTCGCAGGGAGCCCAGGACCTGATTGTGTATCTCATGACGCGCGAAGGGCGCGTCGAGACCACCAACTACCGGACGATCAAGATCCCCTCGGATGTCGAGATTCCCGAGTTCGCCCTGACCGAGTTTGCTGATGTCTACCGCGCCCTGTTCGAGCGGGCGCTGGCGAAGGAGGGGGGGCGGGCCGTCTTCACCGAATATGCCTGGAACATGGGGTGGTGCGACCCCTGTGCCTCCGACCCGCTGTCGAGTGCCGAGCTCCGCGAGCTCGGTGTCTTCTGGCTTGATGAGGCCAACGACACGCGCGGCGGCGCCGTCCCGGTTCAACTGACGCGGCTGCATGTCCGCTATACCGCCGAGACGTTTCCCGAGGACCTGGTCTTCCAGGAAACCGGCGACCGGGAAAATTTCCAGGGGCGTTACATCGTCCGTCATCCCTGGAAGGGAGAGGCGGGGGAGTGTTCCGCGGCCCGCGACTACTTCCGAAATCTGCGCGCCCGCCAGGACAGGGAGGCCGAGACACTGGCCGGGCTCACCGGCTGGGATCTGGCCGACATCCGCCGGAAGATGAAGCTGGGATCCAGGCCGAAAAGTGACTCCTGGTGGCGGAAACTGTGGGGAAACGGCGGCTGACGCTGGTCGCCTCGCACCGAACGTCCCGCCCGTTGATCCCGACGACGCCAGCGGCTAACGTTCCGACGTGATGATCCGCATCCAACCTTTGGCGATTCTTCTGGCCCTGGCCGTATTCCTCCCCTTCGGGGCGACGGCCGGGGCCAAGTCGTATCGATACGCGTCGATCCGCCAGGTGGTGTCGATCCTCCCCGATGGGACGGTTGATGTCGTCGACATCCGCGAGTACCGCTTCGACGGCGAATTCCACAATGCTTTCGTGCCGATGACTCCCCGTTCCGGTGGCGAGGGACGACTGGTCGACGTTCGGGCCGCCGACGGCGGATCGATCCGTAACGTGCGCGTCGAGGACAATGCGATCCACTGGCAATATGACGCCCGGGACGAGATCCGGACATTCGCCATTCACTATCAGCTGACCGGCGAGATCACACGGGCGACCGACGCGGCGCTCTTCGACCGCATGGTCCTCGAGGAGGAACATGCCGTCGTCGACTCATACGATCTGACGGTACTTCTCCCGGGCCCGGCCGAACTCTTCAAGGTCTTCCTCATCACCGAGCGTGGCCGGGTCGGTGAAATGGATGTGAAGGCCGATTCGGGTCGGGCCAATGTCACGCTCATGTCGCTGTCAGGGGATGAGTGGGTGCGGGCACGCGTTTTGTTCGATCCCGCCCGGGTGCCCGCCCTCGCGCAGGGGACTAAAGCCCGATACGAGGAATGGCTCCGCGAAACCTCCGTGGAAACACAAAGCTACCGCGACAATGTCCGCAAAACTCTTCGGGAATCGGGTGGTGCTTCGCGTCCGCCGCGCCCACCCTTTCCGACGGTCCTTGCGCCGTTGCTCTGCCTCCTGGCGGGTGCCTTTTCCTGGTGGGCCTTCCGCACGTACCGCGCGTACGGGGTCGAGCCGGATGTGGCGGGCATCGGCGAGTATTTTCGCGAGCCCCCGGAGGAAATTCCACCCGGCGCGGTGCCGTTTCTTCTCGATCAGTCGCCACCGGGCGTCAGCGCCGGGCCCCAGGCTTTCGGCGCCACGCTCCTCGACTTTGCCCGACGGGGGTTTGTTCAACTGGAGGAACGCGAGAAGCCGAAACTTCTCGTTTTCGGCGGGGGGCGCGAAGTTGACTTTGTCCTGGCCCGACCGCCCGTGGGCGACGAACTGACCCCGTTCGAGCGGGATGCCTGGCGAATGCTGGAAGAGGCGCGGCTGAGCGATGACCGGGTCAAGCCGGACGAAATGGAAAAGTTCTTCCGAAAGAACCCGACCTGGATGCAGAACTGGGTGGCGAACCCACGGGCCTGGTACGAACAGGAGAAGGAGACCCTGCTTGTCGGCAATCATGGCGGGTGGATGTTTCTCCTGATTGGCGGCGGCATCGCCCTCATGTCCGGTTTGATACTGGTCGGCGCGTTCAGCAACAACCCGGTTGTCTTCGTCACAGGCATCCTGGCCGGCGTAACGGCCGGCCTCTTCGGCGTGATCTGCGGTGCCGGAATCCCGAAGTGGCGGCCCGGGCCACTGCGAAGGGCCCGGCAGTGGCAGGCGTACCGGAGATTTCTGTCCGACTTCTCGGCCATGAAGGACGCCCCGGCCGAACACTACAAGCTGTGGGATTACCATTTTGTTTACGCCACGGCGCTCGGCGTGTCGAAGAGCTACCTGGCCAATCTGAAGAAACTGATGGAGCAGGAACCCGACCGGTTCGTGACGCCGGCCTGGATCCTGACCGGCCATGACCTGAACCGTCTGGGGTCGGTGACGCAAAATCTGGATTCAATCCAGGCCAACCTGGCGAGCCTGCAGGCCAACCTCAAGGCGGTGGAGAGCGCCCTCTCGTCCTCCACCAGCTCCGGCGGCGGCTTCAGCGGTGGCAGTTCGGGGGGCGCCTCCGGCGGTGGATCGAGCGGCGCCAGCTAGCAGCGCCAATCGATTCGCAATGATCGGGTCCGTGCACCCGATCTTAAGAATCGAGCCTGCTCGTAACGCGTTGCCATTTGGCTCGATGAAACCACTGATTCGATCATTCCGCGAACCTTCCGGCCGACAACTTGTTTGAAGCTTGTTGCGACCGTCGGCCTCGTGTCCGTGCCGACATCGAACTTCTGGAGGTTCTCGTGACCCTGCGACCCCTGCTCCCGACAACTTTCCGACGGCTGATCGCACTTATCCCGGTACTGGTCTTCGTCCTCGACTTTCCACTCACGGTGTTTGCCCGGCCCATCCAATCGCCGGGCCTCGCCCTGTTGAACGATTCGGACCCGGTTCCTCCGGGTCTCGTACTCCACGATCAGCCGGGCACCGGTCCGGTCATCGACCTGATGGTCGAGGGTAACGCCTCCGATGTCGAGCTCGAGGCTCTGGGCGTGGTGATCGGCAGCCGGTTGTCGAACAATGTCCGCACGGTCCGGGTGCCACTCTCCCGCCTCGACGAGGTGAGGGCCATGCCGGGCCTCTCCCGAATCGTGGCCTCCCGACCGCTCAAGCCGCTCCACGATGCATCGGTGCCCGGCACGCTCGCAACGCCCAACTACTGGAGCGCCGCCTCCCCCAATTTCACCGGTTCGGCCGGCGCCAACGTCATCGTCGGTATCGTCGATTCGGGCGTGGATTGGAGCCACGGTGATTTCAGGAATCCGGATAACACCACCCGAATCCTGAGCATCTGGGATCAGAACAGCGCCGGCGCGCCACCGGCCGGTTTCGGATACGGGAACGAGTGCACGCAGGCGCAGATCAACGCCGGTACCTGCACCGAAACGGATGCGAGTGGCCACGGTACACATGTCACCGGCAGTGCCGCCGGTGACGGGTCGGCCACCGGAAACGGCCAGCCGGCCAATCGGTTCATCGGCATGGCTCCCCGGGCCGACATCATCGTGGTGGCTACCAATTTCAGCGGAAACGGTGTCATCGACGGTGTCAACTACATCTTCCAGCGGGCGGCTGCGCTCGGCCGCCCGGCGGTCGTCAACCTGTCGCTGGGTAGCCAGTACGGTTCGCATGACGGGACCGAAGGGCTGGACACGGGCATCAGCTCCCTGACCGGCCCGGGCAAGATCGTGGTGGCCAGCGCCGGCAACGAGGGGAACACGGGTCGGCACGCCGAGCAGCTCGTTCCGCCCGGCCCGGCGTCAACCGTCACCGTCAATGTGCCCGCGTTCACGGCCGCCGGCGGCGCCGGCAACGATTACATACTGATCGACGCCTTCTACAACGGGCCGGACAACATGAGCGTCACGCTGACCTCGCCCGGGCCCTCGCCAGTCACGGTTGGCCCGGTCGCCAAAGGCCTGAATGGCGGAAGCGCGGCGTCTCTGGCGGGAAACATCTATGTCGAGAACGGCCTGACCCCCTCGGCTTCGGGCGCCCAGAACATCTTCATCCAGGTCTACGACTCGAATGCGGCCCGGCCGCCGCGGGCCGGCGTCTGGACCATCACGTTGACGCCGGTCTCGACGAATGCCTCGACCGAGTGCGATCTCTGGCTGGCTGACTTCAGCCTGGGCACGACCGGCGCGGCCGTAACCTTCACTTCCGACGTCGATAATGCCGAGCTGATCGGCAGCCCCGGAACCGGCACCGATGTCGTGACCGTCGGCGCGTTCACTTCCAGGCAGAGCTGGCCGTCCATCGATACTGGCAACTACTCTTTTGTCGGCGCCACGTCCGCCGGCATGCTGGCCGGGTTTTCCAGCCCCGGTCCACGCCGCGACGGCGTCATGAAGCCCGACATTACCGGGCCCGGCACGGCCATTGTTTCGTCGCGCTCGACGGCGACAACGGGCATCAGCAATCCGTTGATCAATCCGGACGGCGTTCACTTCACGCAGCAGGGGACGAGCATGTCGTCGCCGCACGTGGCCGGAGGGGTGGCCCTCTACCTGGCCGACAATCCGACCATGACACCGGCCCAGGTCAAGGCCAAACTGGCCGCGGACGCGCTCGTCGACGGCTTCACCGGCGCGGTGCCCAATGCCAGCTGGGGAGCCGGCAAGCTTCGGATGCTTCGGGTTGACCTGGTAGCGCCGGTGGTGGCAGTGCTGGCGCCCAACGGCGGAGGAGTGTTGCTCGAAGGTGGCACTCAGGGCATCACCTGGACGGCCTCCGATAACGTTGCCGTGACTGGCGTCGACCTGGCCTACTCCACGAATAACGGCGCCAACTGGACCACGATCGCGAACGGCGAGCCGAACGACGGCAACTATCTCTGGTCGATTCCGAATGTCACCACCATGCAGGGCCTCGTCCGGGTGACGGCCCACGATGCCGTGAACCTGGCCTTCGACATGAGCGACGCGGTCTTTTCCATCACGGCGCTGTCGGCGGCACCCGGGCTGTCGGCGCCGCCGCTCCATCCCACGCTGTTGCCGAACTCCCCGAACCCATTCCAGAGACTCACGGTGATCAGCTTCGGCCTTTCGGCGGCGGAGAAGGTGCGGCTGACGATCGTGTCACCGTCCGGACGATTGGTTCGACGCCTGCTGGATGAGCCGTTCGACGCGGGGTGGCACGAAGTCGGCTGGGACGGCACCGGAGACAATGGCCGTCCGGCAGCCTCTGGCGTCTACTTCTATCGCTTCGAGGCGGGTGAAACGGTGTCGACACGGCGGATGATCCTGAGCCCGTGATCGATCCCGAAAGGGATCGTCAGGCCTCGCTCCGCGTCCCGATCTCCTGGTCCTTGTACTGGAGCTGGTACAGCTTGAAGTAGAGCCCCCCCTGCCGAAGCAGTTCGCGGTGCGAACCCTGCTCCCGGAGCTGTCCCCGGTGCAGAACCATGATCCGGTCGGCGTCCTGAATCGTTGACAGCCGGTGGGCAATGACGATCGAGGTGCGCCCGGTCAACAAACGGTGCAGGGCCACCTGGATCAACTGCTCCGTCTCGGTATCGACGCTCGAGGTGGCCTCGTCCAGCACCAGTAGCGATGGACGATGCGCCAGCGCCCTGGCGAACGCGAGCAGTTGCTTCTGGCCGGTGGAGAGCGAGGCGCCCCGTTCGCCGAGTCTCGCCTGCAGACCTCCCGGAATGGCCTCGATGAAACCGGCGGCATTGACGTGCCGGACGGCCTCCGCCACCGCTTCCACCGTGATGTCGTTGTCGCCCAGTCGCACATTGTCGGCGATCGTTCCGCTGAAGAGGAAGATATCCTGTTGTACGAGGCCGATCGAACGCCGCAGCTTTTGGAGATCCAGCGTTCGGATGTCGTGTCCGTCAATCAGGATCGATCCCTTCCGGATGTCGTAGAAGCGGCAGAGGAGCGAGATGATGGTCGTCTTGCCCGAGCCGGTGGCGCCAACCAGGGCCACTGTCTCGCCATGGCGGACGGTGAACGAAACATCGCGAAGAATCCAGTCCTCGCCCTTGTATGCGAACCAGACATTTCGAAATTCAATTGACTCATGAAACCCTTCCCATGCCGCGGGTGGTTCCGGGGCCGGGATCCGGTCCTCCGTGTCGAGCAGCCGAAAGATCCGCTCGGCCGATGCCATGGCCGACTGGAGGATGTTGTACTTTTCCGACAGGTCCATGATCGGCCGGTAGAATCGGCGGACGTACTGGATGAAGGCCACCAGGACGCCCAGCGTCAGCGGCGCGGCATCGCTCGAGGCCCCCAGCAGCCGGATTCCGCCGTACCAGAGGACCAGCGCCAGCGCGATGGCCGAGATCAATTCGACCAGCGGGTAAAAGACGGCGTAATAGAAGATCGATTGGATGTGGGCGTCGAGGTGGTCGGCGTTGAGCCGGTCGAAATGCCGGTTGCGGTGCGCTTCGCGGCCGAAGATCTGCACCACCGACATGCCGGTGATGTTTTCCTGCAGGAAAGTGTTGATCCGGGCTATACGGGTGCGGACCAGCCGGTAGGTTTCCCGGACGCCCCGGCGGAACCAGGCGGTCACGAGGACAAGCAGCGGCATCACCACCAGGGTGGCCAGCGTCAAACGCCAGTCGAGCCAGAACATGATGCCGAGGATGCCGAAGAGTGTCACCAGGTCGCCGAACAGGGCCACCACTCCCGAGGTCAGCATTTCGTTCAGGACGTCCACGTCGGTGGTCAGCCGCGTCAACATCCGACCGACCGGATTTCGATCGAACCAGGCGCTGGACATCCCCATCTGGTGGCTGAAGATCTTCCGGCGCATGTCGTACATCACCAGTTGACCGACCCGTTGCATGATCCAGGTCTGGAACCAGGTGAACAGCAGGGCCCCGGCCAGCGCGCCGAAGAAGGCCAGCGTCAGGATCAGCAGCCGATCATAGTCGCGGGCGGGAATGGCTTCGTCGATCGCCATCTGCGTCAGCCAGGGGCCGACCAGTTCGAGTGCGGACGTCAGGAGGAGAACCAGGGTGGCCAGGATCACCGACACCCGGTGCGGCGCGAGATAGCCAAGTAATCGACTCATCAGCCGGCGGTCGAACGCCTTGCCGGTGATCTCCTCCTCGGGATGCGCTTCGGGCGTCATGCGGTGGCCTCGATCTCCTCGCGCAGGCGCTGGCGACGTTCCAGATCGGCGTAACGCCCGTTCTTCGCCAGGAGCTCGTCGTGCGTTCCCGATTCAACGATGCGACCCCGCTCCAGCACGATGATCCGGTCGGCATGGCGCACGGTCGACACCCGGTGCGAAACCAGGAGTGTCGTCCGGCTCTGCATGTCCTCGCGGATCCGCAGCAGGATTTCCTCCTCGGTCCGCGTGTCGACGCTGGAGAGCGCATCGTCCAGGATCAGGATTCGGGGCCGCCGAAGGATGGCCCGGGCGATGGCCGTCCGTTGCTTCTGGCCCCCCGAAAGGGTGACGCCCCGCTCGCCGACGAGCGTTGCATAGCCGCCGGGAAACTCGTCGATGTCGACCGACAGGCGCACCGCCTCCGCCATCTCGCGAATCTGTCGCTCGGTGGCTTCCTCGACACCCAGCGCAATGTTGGCGGCCACGGTGTCGGAAAAGAGAAACGTTTCCTGTGGCACGAAACCGATGCCGGAGCGGATGTCGGCCAGGCGCCGCTCCCGCACGTCGATGCCGTCGATCAATATCCGGCCGGTGGTGGTGTCAGTCAGCCGGGGCACCATCTGCACCAGCGTTGACTTACCGCTGCCGGTGGACCCGACCACGGCCAGCGTCGAGCCGGCCGGGATCACCAGGTCGATGCCGGCCAGGGCCTCTTGATCCGGCCGGCCCGGGTAGGCGAACCGGACATTCTCGAAAATGATCTCACCTCGTTCGATCGGGCCCGATACCGGATTCGGTCCGTCGACGATGGCCGGAGGTTGATCGAGAACCGCGTTGAGACGCCCCATCGAGGCCTCGCCGCGCTGAACGAGATTGACCACCCATCCCAGGGCCATCATCGGCCAGATCAGCATGACGAGGTAGGTGTTGAAGGCCACGAAGTCGCCCAGCGTGATCTGGCCGGCGATGACCTGGCGGCCACCGACATACAGCACGATGGCCGCCGCGGCGCCGGAGAGAAACGACATGAAGGGATAGAAAAAGCCCCAGATCCGGACCAGGCGCATGTTCTCGCCCACGAACTCCCGGTTCATTCGGTCGAAATCGGCCATGGCCTTTTCTTCCTGCACGTACGCCTTCACTACGCGAATGCCGGCCAGGTACTCCTGGGCCCGCGCGGTGATCTCGCCGAACCGGCGCTGCACTTCCTCGAACCGGTCGTGAATGAGCGCGCCGAACCGCCCCATGACCACCGACACGAGCGGCATCGGGATCATGGCCACGAGGGTGAGCCAGGGCGAGATGACGAGCATGAGCGACAGGGTTCCGATCAACGTCACAAAGGTGTTCAGGCCGTGCATGATTCCCGGGCCAAGGACGTTGCGCACGGCACTCAGGTCGTTGGTGGCCAGGGCCATGAGATCGCCGGTCGAGTGACGCTGGTAAAAGTCGGGCGATTGCGTGGAAAGGTGGCGGAAAAAATCGTTCCGGATGTCGTACTCGATCCGCCGCGACATGCCGATCATCCAGAGGCGCATGAAATAGCGACCCACCCCGGCCAGCAGCGTGGCCAGGACCAGGAGTCCGGCCAGGAAAAGCAGCCGGTTCGAATCGATGTCGGCGCTCAAGCCGTCGATTCCCTGCTTCAGGATCCAGGGCGTCGCCAGACTCAGGGCATTGGTCAGAAGCAGCGCGAAACCGCCCAGGATCAATTCACGGCGGTGGCGCGCCAGGTACGGCGCGAGTCGATTCAGCTGCTTCATGGAGCGAGACGGGCCTTGATGCGGCTCCAGGTGGCGGGTTCAACCGGCGTCAGACACTCGATGATTTGCGTGCCGGTGGCGTCGGTGAGAAAACGCACCGTGACGCCCTGGATGAATTCCTGCGCTTCGGAACAGATCAACGTGCCCCACCAGTTGTAGTCCGCGTTGATTGGATGTGTTGTCGCGAGGCTCTGGGTATTCGTATCCAGCCGGCAGGAACCGACGAGGCTTCCCCCGATAACGCCGGCGGGTCGTTCGCAACCTTCGGCGTCCGTCATCTCGATGCCGATGGCATGCTGATGCACCCGGCTGGAGGTCATCTCAAGTCGACTGGATATGGCGCGAATTCCCGTGCTCGAACCGACGAGCCCGCGCAGATCCAGTCGATCCATGCGGGCCCCGGCGCGATCAAGCCAGATGCCAAGCGGACTTTCCTCGATCGTGCAATCGATCAGGTCGAGAGCCCAGGCGGCATTTCTGGCCAGGATGGTTGCGTTGGCCATGCCGGAAAAATTTGTTCGCGACAGCTTGATCCGGGCCGGTCCGCCACCGAACGGAGGCGGTTCGGCCCCAGGTTCCGTCGGACAGTCGCGCGCCGGTGTGACCAGATTGATACCGAAGAAACTGGACTCAAAAAGCGTGTCACGGATCTCGATCCGACTTCCGTCGTGAACGAGAACGGCCTCGATCCCCACGTTGAGTTCGCTGAACCGACAATTGTCGATGACGACCAGCCAGTCGTGCTCACCGACTTCATCCCGGATGTCGATGGCCGTCATCCCAAATCCTTGAAACACGCAACTCTCAAGACGCGCCGAACCAAGCAGACGGAGCAGGATCGGGTTCAAGCTGCTTGGCCCGTCCGGTTCAAAATGAAGATGCCGCAGGGTGACTTCGCCCGCCTCGAGTCGTCGGATGACCGGTGGATCGTCCGGTACCCGCCCCTCGATGACGATGGCCTTGATGAAGGGGTCGGGCGTCCGCTCGTAGGTGCCAGGTGCCAGTGAGAGTGTGTCGTTGGGAACGGCGAAGTCGATCGCTGCCGACAGCGACATCTCTTCCGGTATCAGAATGCGATTCGCACGGGATTCCCCCGCGGCCATCATCAGGGTGCCGGTGAGGAGCGCCGCGACCAATCGAAGGGGCGCCGGGCGGCGCCTCACGCGACCACCGTGAGGCCACTCTCGACACGGGCGAGATCCGGTCCCACGTATCGGTCGTGGAGCGACACCTCCTTCGACCAGCGAGCCCGGCTCAGGACCTCGAACACGTTGCCGGTCAGCGTGCCGCCGGCCACCGGGCGGCGGGTCGAGCCCGTCACTTCGTAGCCCAGCCGGATCTCGGCGGAAAAGCGCCCCGAGCCGCGCGAGGGGACGAGATCGGATACCGACACGATTTCCAGGTACCGATCGCGTCGGAGGTCGGCCGACGCGAGCTTTCCGAGCGGCAGCTGCGGCGTACCGGGCGCACCGGTGGCCCGGTCCAGTTTCAGGTAATGAGCGAACTGCGCGTCGGCATGCGGTCGGACAAACGTACCGTTCTCGATGATCCGAACATTTGTCCCGGCCGTTCCGAGGGCGTCGATCCGGTACGACAAGGGGCCGAACGGGAAGAGGGCGTCCAGCTCGACGATTAGCGGATCGCCGGCATCAGCGCCGAGTTCGGCGATCGGCTCTCCGATGGTCAGGGCGCCGTCCTTGCGGAAAGCGCTGGCCCCCGAGGCCAGCGGCACCAGGAATGCGATCATGTCGCCCAGCAGTTCCGGGCCGAAGACAACCGGCGTGGCCCCTGCCGACGGCTTGACCGCCGACAGGCGATCGATGGCCCGTTCCCCTTCGCGCTGAACGGCAGTCGCCAGATCAAGGTCCTCGAAGCGCCGCTTTCGCCACCTGGCCTGGTGTTCCTGTTCCCCGGCGCCCGAACCGGCCATCAGCACGACTTCGACGAAGTAGCTCGACTCGTCGTTTTCCGCCGCGGCCCCCGCACTGTTGATCACCGCCGTGTTTGTCTTGGTGACGAAGACCTCGGCCGCGGCGAGCCGGACGTCCCTGGTCCGTCCGACCCCTTCCTGGATCGCCGCCCGGGCTCGCGAGGGCATGGTCTCGAGGCTGTCGCGCGCTTCGGGGTCGAGCAGGTATACCTTGCCGTACTCGGATTTTCCGGCCAGGGGAAATGGCAACTCGCTGCCGAGCCTGGCCAGGGTCATGGCCTTTTCAATCTGCCGGTCAAACGCCGCGGGATCACCGGCCTGGATATCGAACGAGCCGCGACCGGTTCGATCACCGTTCGTCGTGAAGAGGTCGACCCGTCCGCCCAGGTTTTCCACCGAGCGGCGGCTCTCGGTTTCGTTCCGGCGGAAGTAGATTTCCTCGCGTCGGGTGCGGCGGCTCGACACCACCCAGGCCGAGAGGCCGGGGATGGCCTTCAGTCGCTCGATCGGATTCTTCGGCGTCGGCATCCGTTACGACACCCGCGCCTTGAAGCGGATTGTCGGCCCGCCGGATGAGACGGGGACGAACTCCTTGTACCCCTTGCCACAGGTCCCGGGCGGCAGTTCGAGATCGTTGGCGACACCGTCGACCGAACCAAGGACATCGGGCACATATCCCGAAAGGGTCACGGGGGCGACGACCCGGCCGGTCAATCGGCCATTCTCGATCACCTCGCCGTACTGGCACACCACCTGCATGCCCCACCCCTTGGGATCCTCGATCCCCGAGGAGAAGTGCCCGACCAACAGCCCCTTCGTGACGCCGCGGATCAGCTCCTCGCGCGTCTGTTGCCCCGGCTCGAAGAAGATGTTGCTCATGCGGGCGTACGCCTTGTGATCCCAGCTTTCGCGGCGGCCGTTGGCCGTGCGGGGCAAACCCGATGCCCGGGCGCTGAACGAATCGGAAAGCCCGCGTCGGAAAATGCCGTTCTCGATGATGCGGGTCGGAGCGGCCGTCCACCCTTCATCGTCAAAGTGATAGAAGCCCCAGGCGCCGGCCCGGGTCGGGTCGTCGGTGATGTTCACCATGGCCGAGCCGACCGGTTTGTCGATGAAAGCCGCGGCCCGAGCCCGACCCTTGACGAACATGTCGAGCTCGACGCCATGGCCGAATGACTCGTGCGCCACGACGCCGGTCACATTCGGCTCGGTGACCACCGTCATTTCACCGGCTTCGGGTGGGAGGGCGCCGGCCAGCCGTTCGGTGCGCTCGACCCAGCGGTCGACCACCGGCCCGGACAATTCGACGTGCTCGAGGCCCCCGATTCCACGATGGCGGATGAAGAGAAAGCCCGGTCGACCGGAACCCTTCCTGGCCATCGCTACGCCGCCGATGCCGGCACGGGAAAGTTTCTGGTACAGGCGCCGCGTTCGATTGACGAAGAGCCGTTCGCTGGAGCCCTGCAACGATTCGAGTCGCACCATGGCCAGGGCCGGACTCCGTTTCGTAACGGCCGCGCGGAGCGAGGCCAGGTCATCCAGCCGCCGGGTAAGGCTCCGGCTATCGATCGGAATGCGACCGGCCTCCGTGAGATCCGTGACGATCGGCGGCCCTGGATCCATGTCCACACTCTTCGACAACGGCGCCGGAAACGCCAGGAGGCGGTCGCGCAGCCGCCTTATCCCGGCGTCATTCGCCATCGAGGTAGCTTCCTCGCGCATCATGCCGCCATCCCAGATCCCCGCCACGATTCCCTCGTTCGGCCCGGTCGTCGTCAGCCGATTCCCGTCGTCGCTCACTTCGAGTGTCAGCGACTCATCTCGGGTGTACAGCGCGAAGGCATAGGGGAACTTGATCTCAAGTTCAGCCACGAGCGTGGCCAGCCTGTCAGCCAGCGCCGGTGCCGCTCCGGATTCGGCGGAAAGCCACGCCCCGGATGACAGGATTGCCGCGCCACCCGCGCCGGCCTGGATCAGGAAGGTTCGTCGATTCATGGGAGCGGGGAGTTTATCGCAGAACCCGTTCCACCGCCCAGAAGAGACCGACCCCCGCAATCAGAATACAGGCCGGTCGGGTGACCCATGGGCGGTACCAGGTGCGGTCACGCAGGGGCCAGGTGGCCAGGGCGGCCAGGGCCAGCACGGTTAGCTGTCCACCCTCGACGCCGACGTTGAAGCCGATCAGGGCCGGCAGAAATCGACCCGGTGGGAGGCCCAGTTCCGTAAGGACCCCGGCGAACCCCAGGCCATGAACCAGCCCGAACGCGAAGACGACCAGCCAGCGGCCCCGGTTGACGTCGCGACGATACAGGTTTTCAACCGCCACGTAGGCGATCGAAAGGGCGATGATCGGCTCGACGACGCGGGCGGGGAGGCGGATCACATTCAGCATCGCCAGCGCCAGTGTCAGCGAATGCGCCAGCGTGAAGGCAGTCACCTGCTTGATCAGGGGGCGCCAGCCGCCGCCGAGCAGGAAGAGTCCCAGGACAAAGAGGATGTGGTCGAGGCCGAGCGGCACAATGTGCGTAAAGCCGAGCCGCACGAAATCGAGGATAATCGCTGAGAGGCTCTTGTCCCCCCCCGCATGCGCCCGGAAGGGGCTCAAATCGACGAGAACCGACTGATTCACTTTCATAAATTCGGTCCGGACGGCTCCACCGTCCGGATCCGTGATGACGATGTTGAACAATGGAACAAACTCCCCCTCGCCAAACAGCAGAAAAGTCATCCCGAGAATCGCCGCCCCGGCCGGCAGCTGGCCCGTCAGGCGGAGCGGCAGGTACGCCGCCACCACCTTCCCGGTGGAATCGACCCGGGTCATGGCCATGTCGTCGGAGGGCCAGCCGGGGTCGGCCGTCAGGACGATCGGGGAGTTGTCGGCAGCGAATCGAACGCGCGGCACGACGTAGCCACGGATCAAAGAGGCGTGGCGGCGGACCTCGGCCAGGTCATCGAATCGGTCCCGGTCCGTTTCCTCGGCCAGGACATTCTGGATCAGATCCATGGGGTGGAGCTCGAGAGTCAGTTGTACGGTGGTCCCGTCAACCACCACCTTTCCGGGGGTGACGCCGAAATCGTGGGCCCCGGCCTCCCCCGGATTCAGCAGGGCAATCAACAGCAGGAGATGGAGTCGGCCGATAAAGAATTTGGGGGGTTGCCTTGTCAGCATGAGCACCGTCGTTTAGCGTTCACAGGGTAAATTCGGTGCCGGGATGAACCGGGCGCCGAACGCCGTCCGAAAACCGTCCGGGAGAATAGCGCTTGTCCTACCTGAGCATCGGTCTCACCGTCTGTCTGCTGACCCTGGTCTGGCTCTGGCTGCTGGTTCCCCGGGGCATGGGGCTGGCGACTTCCAACGAACGTCCGCCGCGGCTGGGCGGCCTGGCCCTGGCAGTCGCCACGCTCCTGGTGGCGCTTCTGGCGACACGATTGCCGGTTGGTTCGGCTCATCGCTCCGCGGCAGGACTCATTCCGGTCCTGGCCGGCGGCAGCCTGATTGGTCTGATCGGCTGGTTTGACGATCGCCGCACACTCAGCCCCCTGGTCAAGCTGTTCGGCCAGATCGTGGCTGCCAGTGTTACCTACGCACTGGGCCTGTCGGTCGGATTCATCGAACCAGGTTGGGGCAACGGGCTCCTGACTGTCTTTTGTCTCGTCGGCGGCGCCAACGCACTGAATCTGATCGACGGGGTCGACGGCCTGGCCGGCGGGGTGGCGATGATCGCGGCCGGCGCCGCATTCGCGCTGGCCAGAAATGCGGGCCACATTGACGCGGCCGTTCTCGCGGCCGCCCTGGCCGGTGGCAGCCTGGCTTTCCTCTGGTTCAATCTGCCGCCCGCGCGCGTCTACCTCGGGGATGCCGGAAGCAACTTCCTCGGTTTCTGCCTGGCTGCCCTGCCGCTCCTGATGTCATCCGGTGGCCGGGGCTTTGAGCACTTTTCGGCGGTCATGCTCCTCCTTGCCGTTCCGATCGTCGAAACGGCCACGACGATCGGTCGTCGGGTGCTGGCCGGCCGAAACCCGCTGTTACGCGACCGCAAGCATATCCATCACCGGCTCCTTCGACAGGGATGGACGATCGGCGCAGTCCTTGGACTGGCCTGGGGCATCACGGCCGGCCTGGCTGCCATCGTTCTCCTGGCCGGCGGCACGATGACCGGCTTGGACTCCACTCCCCGAACCATCCTCACCTGGTCGCTCCTCCTGGGGCTGCTCGTCATCAGTTCCTTCTATGTCGGTCGGCATGGGCATCGTTTCCCGACTTCTTCGAAACGGTAGCCTCGATCGGATCGAGGGGTATCCGGACAACCTGCCGGAACTCCTCGGCGATCCGAGCAGTCGACTCTGGGTCGACATCGACACGATCGACATTCCAACGCTGGAAGACATGGGACAACGGTTTCATTTCCACCTGCTGGCTGTCGAGGACTGCCACCACAGCACCCAGCGCCCCAAGGTGGATGAGTATCCCGACTCTCTTTTTTTCTCGTTTCACGCGGTTGATGGGTCGTCGGGTGGGGACATCCGGTTGCGCGAAATCGACGGATTCCTGGGCACGAACTTCCTGGTTACGGTCCACGAGGATCAGAGCCCCGAGATCGACGCGCTGCAGGAAAAGTGCAGCCGCAACGCCGGCACCCTGGAGCGGGGAACAGACTATCTCTTCTACAGCCTGCTTGACCTCATGGTCGACACGCACTTTCCAGTTCTCGATTCCATCGAGAATCGAATTGACGAGTCCGAACGCGACCTCTTCGAGCGCCTGGATCGAAAGACGCTCGAGGGGATCTTCCAGATCAAGAAGGAGCTGTTGGCATTGCGTCGCATCGTCGGCCCGCAGCGCGACCTCGTGAGTGCCCTCGGTTCGCGCGGCTATCCGGTCATCGCGGAGTCCACGCGCGTTTACCTCCGCGACGTGCAGGATCATCTCATCCGACTCACCGAACTGGTCGAGACTTATCGAGACCTGGTCAATGGAACGGTGGAGGTCTACTGGTTGCAGTCCCAGCAGAAGCTGAATGAGGTCATGAAGATTCTCACGGTCATCGGGACCGTGAACCTTCCGCTGACCTTGATTGCGGGCCTCTGGGGGATGAACTTCGATAAAATACCCTGGGCCCACGACCCGTTCGGGTTCTGGTACATTTTCGGAATTCTGCTGTTGGTCGTATTTACAATGCTGGCGGTCTTTCGCGTTTTCCGGTGGCTTTGATTTAAGGATCTAACTCATTTAAAAATAATGACTTAGGTTCATATTCAGAAAGCCAGAACCGTGCGGGGTTGTTTCGTGTTCTAACACGCGACCCCTTACTTTATAAGTCCAGTCCACTCTGATCATTGGAGGAAGTCTGCTCATGCCACTGACTGCTTTCGGCCGCCTGACCCTGTCTGTCCTGACTGTTGGCTTGATAGCCACCACCGCCAATGCCGCCCCGGAAACCTGGGACATCGACACCGGCCATTCCACCGTCGGCTTCACCGTTCGCCACAACATCGTGAGCAAGTCCATGGGCCGTTTCGCTGATTTCAATGGCACCCTCATGCTCGACCCGGCGAAGCTGGAGGAGACGAAGATCGACGTGACGATCGATGCCGCCAGCATCGACACAGATAACGACAAGCGCGACGGCCATCTCAAGTCCCCGGATTTCTTCGATGTGGCCAAGTTTCCGACGATCACCTTTAAGTCGACCAGCGTGAAGCCCAAGGACAAGGAAACCGGCGTTGTCATGGGCGATCTGACCATCAACGGCATCACCAAGCCGGTCGAGCTGATGTACACCGTCCTTGGCTTCACCGAGGCGTGGGGCGGTCAGCGCGCCGGTTTCGAAGCGACCGGCACGATCAACCGCAAGGATTTCAACGTCAGCTGGAGCAAGGTCCTCGACAACGGCGGCCTCGCCGTCGCCGAAAAGGTCGATATCACCATCGCCCTCGAGACGGTAAAGGCCAAGCCCGAAGAGGCGAAGCCGGCCGGCAAGTAAGGCCACCCACCGACCCCGATGACTTTCCGCCCGCCGCCCGCAACCTGGGTGGCGGGCTTTTTCATGTCCCGGAGTGGCATTACCGCATCTTGACATTGAGTTGGGCTAAACGTACTTTCCGTTGGCACTTGCGGGATTTTGACTCACCCGCTCACTCCGTCCGCCACGAATCCTCCGAAGGGGGCCGGTATGACCCATTTTCGTTCCGTCTTGAATTGTTTCAATCTCCTCGTCGTCGCCCCGATTCTGGTCGGAGTGCTGGCGGTCGGGTGTCAGGGGGGCGGTAGCGGAACCGGCGGCTCGGGAGAACCGAAGAAATCAGGCGGCGGTGCATCCACAGGCCCCATCAAGATCGGACATTTTGCGTCGATGACCGGCGGCACGGCCAACTTCGGGCAGTCGTGCGACAAGGGGGCCCGCCTCGCCATCCAGGAGATCAATGCGGCGGGCGGCGTCCTTGGTCGGCCGGTTGAACTCATCACGGAGGATGACCGGTCCCAGTCGACCGAGGCCCGCACGTCGGCGCTGAAGCTCATCCAGCAGGACAAGGTCGTGGCGCTGATCGGCGAAGTGGCCTCATCCAATTCGATTGCCGCGGCGCCGGTGGCGCAGCAGGCACAGATTCCGATGGTCTCGCCGGCGTCCACGAATCCCGAAGTTACCGAGAAGGGTGATTACATTTTTCGGATCTGCTTCATCGATCCGTTCCAGGGCGAAGTGATGGCCAAGTTTGGCTACAACTCACTCGGCAAGAAGTCCGCGGCCATTTTCACTGATGTCAAATCGGCCTACTCGGTCGGGTTGGCCAAGTACTTCAAGGAAACCTTCACGCAGCTCGGAGGCACGATCACGGCCGAGGAGGCGTACAGCGCAAAGGACATCGAATTCAAGGCTCAGCTCACCAAGATCAGGGGTACGAACCCCGAGATTCTTTTCGTGCCCGGCTACTACGAGGAAGTCGGCCTGATCGCCCGCCAGGCCCGCGAGTTGGGTCTTTCCGCCGTCATGCTCGGCGGGGACGGCTGGGACAGCCCGAAGACGATGGAGGTGGGGGGCGCGGCCATCGAGGGGGCCTATTTCTCGAACCATTACGCCAGCGACGACCCGAATCCAGTGATCCAGGACTTCATCATCAAGTTCAAGGCGGCCCACGGCGGCGAGGTTCCCGATGCCATGGCCGTTCTTGGCTACGACGTACTGCGGCTTGTCGTGGATGCCATCGGCCGGGCCGGCAGCACCGAGGGGCCGAAAATCCGCGATGCGCTGGCCGCAACGAAGGACTTTCCAGGTGTGTCGGGTTCGATCACGATCGATGCCCTGCGCAATGCCCGGAAGGCCCTGGTCGTCCTGAAGATCGAAAATGGCGCCCTGAAGTTCGCCGAACGGGTCGAGCCCTGATCATCGCGCCGACCGCGAGTCCGACAACGACATGACCGAGTTCCTGCAGCAGCTGATCAACGGCGTGGCGTGGGGCAGCATTTATGCCCTGATCGCGCTCGGGTACACGATGGTGTACGGCGTGCTGCGGTTGATCAATTTCGCCCATGGCGATGTCTACATGGTCGGGGCGATGGCCGGCTTTTACCTGACGCGCTGGCTCGGCTGGGGCGGTCAGGCCGACTCGCTTCATTTCATCCTGATTCTGCTCGCCAGCATGCTGATCTGCGGTTTGCTCGGATTCATCATCGAGCGGGCGGCCTACCGACCACTGCGCAATCGAAGCAAGCTGACGGCGCTGATCACGGCCATCGGCGTCTCCCTTCTGCTGGAAAACGGTGGCCAGGTGATCTTTGGCGCCGACCCGAAGTTCTTCCCGACCCTCATCGAAAACAAGCCGATCTTCCAGTCAGGCGGCCTGATCATCACCAACATCCAGCTCATCATCATCGTGGTGTCGCTCGTGCTCATGACCGCCCTGCAGTACGTCATCTTCCAGACAAAGACCGGCCGGGCGATGCGCGCCGTTTCGTTCAGCCATGACGCATCCCGCCTCATGGGAATCGACATCGACGCAGTCATCTCGTGGACGTTCGTGGTCGGTTCGATGCTCGCGGCGGCGGCCGGCATCCTGGTCGGCCTGTCCAATCCCAAGATCGAGCCGCTCATGGGTCTCCTGCCGGGACTCAAGGCCTTCGTGGCCGCCGTGCTGGGGGGCGTCGGAAACATTCCCGGCGCGGTGCTCGGCGCGCTGATCCTCGGCATTTCCGAAACCATGGTGTCGGGGTACCTCTCCTCGACCTATCGCGATGCCATCGCCTTCGTCCTGCTCGTCGTCATTCTGCTCTTCAAGCCGGCAGGTCTGCTCGGCAAGGCCGTGCCGGAAAAGGTCTGAGCATGATCGACCATCGGCGCGACTTCATCCGGAATCTCGGCCTCGGCGTTGCCGGCCTCCTGGTCCTGTTCGCGCTGAACTACCTGATGGAGACGGCATTTTCGGGCTACATCGCCCGGATCGTCATCCTCTCCGGCATCAGCATCACGCTGGCTGTGTCGCTGAACCTGATCAACGGCTACACCGGGCAGTTCTCGCTGGGGCACGCCGGATTCATGGCGGTCGGCGCCTACGTTTCGGCGGGACTCTCGTTTTACCTGGGCAACCTGGCCAAGCCCGGCCATGGCGCCTGGATGGAGTTCCTCGTCCGCACGCTTCATCTTCCGGAGGGGATGGCCGGCGTCCTTTTCTTCGCTTGCTGCGCCTATCTGGGTGGCGTGGCGGCCAGCCTGACCGGCCTCCTCGTGGGTGTTCCGACGCTTCGGTTGAAGGGTGATTACCTGGCCATCGTGACGCTCGGATTCGGCGAAATCATCCGGGTGATCCTGCTGAATACCAGGTCGGTGGGTGGCTCGCTCGGCTTTTCCGATATCCCGGGTACGGGCAGTCCCCATTCGATCTTCGAAAACCCGTTCATCTGGGTATTCGGCACCGCCGCCATCACCATCATCGTCTCGCGCAACATGGTCGAGTCGACCCGCGGACGGGCCTTCCTGGCGGTTCGCGATGACGAGGTGGCCGCCGAGTCGGTCGGGATCTCCACGACCCGCTACAAGGTGACGGCCTTTATCGTCAGCGCCTTCTTTGCCGGCGTGGCCGGCGCTCTGGCCGCTCACTATGACTCGTACCTGAATCCGGAGACATTCAACTTCATGAAGTCGATCGAGGTCGTCGTGATGGTCGTCCTCGGCGGCATGGGAAGCCTGACTGGCGTCACGCTGGCCGCCATCATGTTGACGGTCCTGCCCGAGCTGCTCCGGGCCTCCGGCCCGCTCCGAATGGTCATCTACTCGATCCTGCTGATTGTCCTGATGCTGGTGCGCCCACAGGGTCTGCTGGGCAACCGAACACGCAAACCTCGGCGCCGGCGGAATCCTGAGGAGGCGAAGGCATGAGCGTACCGGTCCTTTCGCTTCGCGGACTGGGCATCCAGTTCGGCGGATTGAAGGCGGTTGATGACGTTGACCTCGAAATCGCTTCCGGCGAACTGATCGGACTGATCGGGCCGAACGGGGCCGGGAAAACCACGGTCTTCAACATGATCACCGGCGTCTTCCCGCCGACCAGCGGCCAGGCTCTCTTTTTGGGGCGCTCGCTGGCCGGACAGAAGACGCACCAGATCAGCCGCCTCGGCATCGGTCGAACGTTTCAAAACATCCGGCTGTTTGACAGCATGTCCGTGGCGGAAAACGTTCGGACGGCGTTGCAGAGCCGGACAAAGCATGGACTGTTCGCCGCGGCGCTTCGTCTTCCCGCTTTCATGTCCGAAGAGGACGAACTGGCGGCCGAGGTCGATCGGCTCCTCGATATCCTCGGCCTGACCGCCGTGGCCGACGAGCTTGGGAAGAGCCTCCCGTATGGGGACCAGCGGCGCCTCGAGATCGCCCGGGCTCTGGCCACCCGACCAAAACTTCTTCTTCTCGACGAGCCCGCTGCGGGCATGAACCCATCCGAGAAGCAGGATCTGCTCAAGCTCATCCAGGAAATCCGCAAGCCCTTCAACCTGACCATCCTGATGATCGAGCACGACATGCGCTTCGTCATGTCCATCTGCGAGCGGATTGCCGTCCTCGACCATGGAGTCAAGATCGCGGAGGGGATTCCGGCCGTCATCCGTCAGGATCCAAAGGTCATCGAGGCGTACCTGGGCGAGGACGTCACGCATCATGGAGCCCCGGCATGAGCCAGGCGCTCCTCAAGGTCCGCGACCTGCGGGTGGCCTACGGTGGCATCCAGGCACTGAGGGGCGTATCGCTGGATGTTCGTGAGGGAGAGATCGTCACGCTCATCGGCGCCAACGGGGCGGGCAAGACCACTCTTCTCCGGAGCATCAGCGGTCTCATCCGACCCCGGTCCGGCTCGATCCAGTACACTAATTGCGATCTCTGCCGGGAGCCGGCGCACCGCATCGTGAAGCGGGGACTCTGCCATGTGCCGGAAGGGCGCATGGTCTTCGCCAACCTGACCGTGCGCGAGAATCTCCAACTCGGTGCCTATCTTCGAAACGACTCGCGCGAAGTCGCCGGCGACCTCGAGTCGATGTACACCCTTTTTCCCCGACTGCGCGAGCGGATGAGTCAATCGGCCGGAACCCTGTCGGGCGGCGAGCAGCAGATGCTGGCGATTGCCCGGGCGCTGATGGGGCGGCCAAAAGTGTTGCTGATGGACGAGCCGTCCCTCGGCCTCGCGCCGCTCCTGGTGCAGGAAATCTTCCGGACGATCAGGGAAATCAATGCCGCGGGCATGACGATTCTGCTGGTCGAACAGAATGCCCACATGGCACTCTCGGTGGCGCACCGGGGGTATGTACTGGAGACCGGCGAGATCGTCCTTCAGGGTCCGGCGCGCGAGCTCGCATCCAACGAGGATGTGAAGAAAGCGTACCTTGGTCATTGAGGGAGCACCGGCGCCGAACGCCCTCACGCCGACAACTGACGTCTCCGCTCAGTCCCATCCCAGTTCCGAAATCCGTTCCTCGTCCAGGCCGAAGAAGTGGGCCACCTCGTGGACGACGGTCTTCTGGATCTCCTCGACCAGTTCGGCGCGGCTGGTGGCGATCGATTCGATCGGAATCTGAAAGATCGTGATCCGGTCGGGAAGGAGCGGTTCACTGTTCGATTCCCTCTCGGTGAGCGGCACGCCCTCGAAGTAGCCGAGCAGGTCGTAGGGGGATTCGAGCTCTTCCATTTCGATGATGTCGGGGCCCGGAAAATCCTCGACGACGATGTCGACGTTGCCGAGATGGGCGAGGAATTCGTCGGGGAGGGCGCTCACGGCCTCGGCGACGAGTTTTTCGAACTGCTTCCGGGTCATGACGTCCTCGGGTATGATGCGCCGTCGTCCGAGCAGTTTAGCAGAGGATTCAATGACCCAATCCGCAACCGGGGCCCGGCCGGCCATCATTGTTCATGGCGGGGCCTGGGGCATCCCTGACCCCGAGGTCAAGGCGCATGTGCATGGCGTGCGACTGGCCACCGAGGCCGCCTGGGAACTGCTCGAGCAGGGTTGCAGCGCCATCGACGCCGTCGAACGGGCCCTCCTGCTTCTCGAGGACGATCCCACCTTCGATGCCGCCACCGGCTCCCATCTCAACCGGGATGGTGAGGTCGAACTCGATGCCGGCATGATGGAGGGGACCACCCTGCGGGCCGGCGCGGTGGCCGCGGTCAAACGGCTCAGGAATCCGATCCTGGCCGCCCGTAAAATCATGGACGTCGGCGATCATATCCTGATGGTCGGTGAGGGAGCCGAACGGTACGCGGCCGAAAAGGGGGTCACACTCCACCCCAATCATGTGCTGGTTGTCCCGCGCGAGCTTTCGCGATGGGAAGTCCAGCGCAAAGGGCATGTCAAGATGAGCACGGAGGACGCCTTCCGCCATCGCCACTTCGGTACAGTGGGCGCCGTGGCGCTCGACAAGGACGGCAGGATCTCGGCCGGCACGTCCACCGGTGGCTCACTCTACAAGCGGCCCGGCCGCGTCGGCGATTCACCTCTGCCCGGGTGCGGCTACTGGGCCGACAACGAACTGGCCGGCGTCTCGACGACCGGTTGGGGTGAATCCATCATACGAGTCGGCCTGGCCAAACTCGCCGCCGATCTGATCGGCCAGGGCGCCGTCGCCCCCGAGGCGGCACAGCGCGCCATCCAGGAACTCGGCCGAAAGGTTTCCGGCTGGGGTGGACTCATCATGATCGATCGCGCCGGCTGGATCGGCTTCGCCCACAACACCCCCCGCATGGCTTTCGCCTGGCGCACTCCCCACATGCTCGCCGTCGACGCCCGCATCGACGCGGAAACAGCCGGCGCCGTGACGTAGCATCGGCGCTCACGATCGTCGCCAGACTCGCGGTACCTCCCGAATGAGCGTCAGTAACTGCCATACCAGCATTCCTGCCAATGCAATCTGTGCCAGCGGCCAGCCCGCCGCCATCGCACGGGGGGCTGCTTCAAGCCACTCAACCGATAGCGGCGAAGGGCCAATGCGCGAGGCCCATTCAAGAGGATCGCCGATCAATAGATTGGGTCCGGCAATGACAATGACCGCGAATGCGATCCAGGACAGGCGGAGCAGCGCGCGCGTGAACCACCAGCGCCCCGATTCGCCGACAATGAGCCGGGCGAGACCCAGCACCGCCTCAAGTCCCAGCCCGATCGACAGCGGAATGAGCAACGGGCCGGCGCTCGCGGCGATCATCGGAACGCTGACTGCGCCGCGACCGGGGATGGTCAGGGGAATTGCCAACCATTTAAAGGCGGTCCACGAACCCGCCAGCGCGATGAGCGCCATGGTCACATCGACTCGAGTCGTTTCAAGAATTGCGGGGGACGGAGGTGCTTGATCCGGTCGCATCCGCCGCGCGACTAAGCGACCCAAATCGCCGAGCCGGCCAATGATCTGATCAAGCAGAACGCCGATCAGGATCCCTGCGGCGGCAACAACGAGGAGCGGAAGCGCAATCACACCGACGCTGCCCGCCCGCACCAGTGTCGGATCGATCCGGCCGACGCGAATTGCCGCCACAAGGCACAGGCCGATGGAAGCCATGGTGGCGAGCAACCAGAACCGGGCGATTCGCACGATGCGAAATCTGACGGTTCCGTTGACGGCAGCGGGGACGGATGGCATGGCGTCCATTCTGGCAAATTTCGATTGGAAAGTCTGGTCCGTCTTGACGCTTCCTCCCTTCGCAACGCAGAATCGCCGGACCACACCATCTGACAGGCCCGCCCTTGGCCAGGAGTCCACACCGTTGGCGAAAAAAACTGCGTCATCCCAGATGGCTCTTCTGGAGCCCGAAGAAATCCCGGCCCCGTCGCCGAAGTCTGTACAGACGGGAAAGGGGGCGGCGAAAGCGGCGGCAAAGCCCACCGGAAAAGCGGCGGCAAAGCCCACCGGAAAAGCGTCGCCGAAGCCGGCACGGGAGCCGTCCGAGAAACGCGCCCCCAAATCGGTACGTGTGCATCCCGATGCCCGTGAGATGGCGAATCGCCAACGCGAAATTTCGGTCAGTGAGTTCTTCTCCAAGAACCGGCATCTGCTTGGGTTCGACAACCCGGCCAAGGCGCTTCTGACCACGATCAAGGAGGCGGTCGACAACTCGCTCGATGCCTGTGAAGAGGCCGGCATTCTGCCGGATTTGAGGATCGAGATTGTCGAGCTCAGCGAGACCCGCTACCGGGTGGTCGTCGAGGACAATGGCCCCGGCATCGTGCGCCAGCAGGTGCCGCGCGTGTTCGGCAGCCTGTTGTACGGGTCCAAGTTTCATCGCCTGCGGCAGAGTCGCGGTCAGCAGGGGATCGGCATCTCGGCCGCCGGCATGTACGGGCAGCTCACGACCGGCAAGCCGATCATCATCCGCAGCAAGATCGACGCGAACAAGCCGGCCCACCACTTCGAGATCCAGATCGACACCAACCGGAACATGCCGGTGGTCGGCGTGGACAAGGAGGTGGAATGGGATGTGGATCACGGCACCCGCGTCGAACTCGAGCTGGAGGCCACCTACAAGCGCGGCAAACGTTCGGTCGACGGCTACATGGAGCAGACGGCGCTGGCCAACCCGCACGCACGGATCGTGTACAAGGCGCCCAAGGACCCGGAGATGGTTTTCGAGCGGGCCACCAACGAGCTTCCGAAAGAGCCGATGGAGATCAAGCCGCACCCGCACGGCATCGAACTCGGCATGCTGATGCGGATGTTGAAGGACACCACTTCCCGAAACGTGAAGGCCTTTCTGACGACGGAATTCAGCCGGGTCAGCGCCAAGGCCGCCGAAGACATCCTGAAAGCGGCGAAGGTCGACGAGTCGACCTCGCCGTCGCGCGTCCACCGCGATTCAGCCGAAAAACTTTACCAGGCGATCAATGCCACGAAGCTCATGGCGCCGCCCACCAACTGCCTCTCGCCAATCGGAGAGGACCAGCTCCTGGCCGGCATGCGAACCCAGTTCCAGGCCGACTTCTACACGGCCAACAGCCGGGGCCCGCAGGTTTACCGCGGCAATCCATTTCTGATCGAGGTGGGGCTGGCGTGGAACGTCAAGGAGATGCCCGGCGACGATCTGGCCGAGCTGTACCGTTTCGCCAACCGCGTGCCGCTCCTGTATCAGCAGTCGGCCTGCGCGGTGACGAAAGGTGTCATCTCCACCTCTTGGAAGTCCTATGGCGTTCAGCAGAGCCGCGGGGCCCTGCCGACGGGGGCCCTGGTCATCATGGTGCACATCGCCTCGGTCTGGGTACCGTTCACCTCGGAGAGCAAGGAAGCCATCGCTCACTATCCCGAGATCATCAAGGAAATCCGGCTGGCCATCCAGGAGTGCGGCCGGCGTCTCGGTATTTATGTCCGCCGCGGCCAGCGGGAGGCGATGGAGCTGAAAAAGCTCTCGTATATCGAGAAGTACATCCCGCACATCGGCATCGCGCTCAAGGAAATTCTGAAGCTCAGCGACCAGCAGGAGAAGGACGTCGTCGCAACCCTTCGAGACACGCTGGAGCGGAGCCGCAACCTGTGACGACGGCCCGCCCGCAGAGCGACGGCCCCATCGGGCCGCCGGAGCGCATGACGGCTGACGCCCTCCTCCCCTGGCGGGCCGAATTTCCAATCCTCGAGCACACCGTCTACATGGTCAGCCACAGTCTTGGGGCGATGCCCCGCGGCGTGTACGCTGAGCTGCGTGCCTTCGCTGACGCCTGGGCGGATCGGGGTGTTCGGGCCTGGGGCGAGGGGTGGTGGGAGCTGCCGATCACGGTCGGCAACATGGTCGGCCGCATCGTCAACGCTCCAATGGGGAGCGTGGCGATGGTCCAGAATGTCACGATCGGCGTCGAGGCCATCGCCTCCAGCTACGACTGGACCGGCCGCCGCAATCGGATCGTGACCACCGACGTCGAATTTCCGTCGGTCCTGTATCTCCTTGTGGGGCTGACCCGGCGCGGGGCCCGGCTGGTTCGCGTGCCGAGCGCCGACGGACTTTCCTTTGACACGGATCAACTGCTCGAAGCGATCGACGAGGAGACGCAACTCGTCGTCGTCAGCCATGTGCTCTTCAAGAGCGCCGCCATCGTCGACATCGAGCCGATCGTCCGACGGGCCCGACAGGTCGGTGCTCATGTGCTGCTGGACGCCTACCAATCGGTGGGCACCGTCCCCTGCGATGTGACTTTGCTTGACGTGGATTACATGACGGGTGGCTCGGTGAAGTGGCTCTGCGGGGGTCCGGGAGCCGGTTTCGTGTATGCGAAGCCGTCACTGATCCCCACGCTCAAGCCGTCGTTCTGCGGCTGGCAGGCGCACGAAACACCGTTCACGTTCGACCCCGGCCCGATGAACTACCGGAACGACGCCGGCCGTTTTCTGAACGGCACGCCGCATGTGCCGTGCCTGTACGCCGCGGCGGCCGGCTACCGGATCATCAACGAGATCGGCGTCAACGCCATCCGCGCCCGCTCGCTCCAGCTGTCGCAGCGGCTCTTCGACCGGGCGGATGCCGCCGGTTTCACGATCAACAGCCCGCGCGAAGCCGCCCGAAGGGGTGCCACGGTCAGCCTCGGCGTTCCCGAGGCACATGCCGTGGCCAAAACGCTCATCGCGCGCGAGTTCGTCGTCGATTTCCGGCCGGGCGCCGGCATCCGGATCGGCCCTCATTTCTACAATACCGAGGATGAGGTGGATGCCGTCGTGGCCGAGATCCAGTCCATCCTCAAGTCCGGAGCCTGGAAGGAATACCAGCCGCCGGTCGGTGAGGTCGGTTGATGATTTACGACATCACGGCCCCCGTTGCCCCCGGGATGGCGGTCTGGCCGGGTGATTCGCGCTTTGGCTTCGATTGGACCATGCGACTGTCCGGCGGGGATACCGTGAACGTGACGCGGCTGACCATGAGTCCGCACACCGGCACCCACGCGGACGCCTTTTTTCACGTGGCCGACCACGGGCTGACGATGGGAGAGACGCCGCTCGATGCTTACATTGGACCGGCGCGGGTTTTTGACGCGCCTGGGGATGGGCCGATCGATGTCGGACGATTGGAAGGACTCATGTGGGGAGGCGCTACGCGCCTGCTTTTCAAAACAAGACGATGCCGGCCGGTCGATCCGTACGCGACACCATTCGCCCATTTCACCCCGGCCGCCGTCGAGGCCTGCGGCAAGGCCGGAGTATTGCTCGTCGGCCTCGACACCCCATCCATGGACGACTTTCACTCGAAGTCGCTCGATGCCCATCACGCCCTTCGGCGCCACGGCATCGCCAACCTCGAAAATCTGGATTTGACCGATGTGCCCCCCGGCGATTACGAACTGATCGCCCTGCCGCTAAAGCTCATGGGCCTCGACGGCAGTCCGGTTCGGGCCATTCTAAGGAGTCGTGCCTGATGGCAGCCGCCAAGTCCGTCGCCAGGAAAATCGTCGCCGAAGCCGAGAATGTTCACAGCAAAATCCTGAAGCGCGACAAGCCATCCATGAAGTTTCCGATCCGATCGCTGGCCAATGTGCGCTACACGCCGAAGCAGGGGTACTTCGAGATTCGCGGTTTGAAGAAGGAGCGGACGCTGACCGTGAACACGGTGAAGACATTTGCCCAGACGCTTCGGATGATGGCCCTGAGCAAACAGCTGGTCGAAAATGACGACATTGCCACGAAGCGGGAGGCCTACTACGTTTCGAAGAACTGGGGCGAAGCCCGCTTTCTGGAACAGCCGGAGTCGGACACGGTCATGGACGACGTGGAGGCGCTCTTCAGTGTCAATCGCGAGCAGCTTGGCTTCATCCCCGAAGAGAAGGGGGGCGAAGTGGCGGGCCAGCTGGTCGTCATCGACAAGGACCGCGACACCGGTCAACCGCTCCGCATCGACTGCACCAAGTTCGGCAGCGGTGCCTACTCGATCCCCATCACCGTGGAGGATCTTCAGTTCGAGACCAAGGCCAGCTTCATCCTGGTCATCGAAACGGCCGGCATGTTCCAGCGGCTGGTCAAGCACAACTACTGGAAGCAATCCAACTGCATCCTGATCTCGATGGGGGGCGTTCCGACCCGGGCCTGCCGCCGTTTCATTCGCCGCCTGGCCGACGACAAGAAGATACCGGTCTATGTTTTCGTTGACGGCGACCCGTACGGCATCGCCAACATATATCGGACGCTCAAGGTCGGTTCCGGAAGCGCGGCGCACCTGAACGAGTTCTTCTGCGTGCCGCAGGCCCGCTTCCTGGGGATCACGCCACAGGACATCATCGACTACGAGTTGCCCACGCACCCGCTCAAGGAGATCGACGTCAAGCGGGCCCGGGATGCCATCAAGAATGATCCGTTCTTTCAGCACCACAAGATCTGGCAGAAGGCGATGGAGAAGCTGCTTTCGATGGGTGTCCGTGCCGAGCAGCAGGCGTTGGCCGCGCACGGGCTGAACTATGTCATCGAGACCTACCTCCCGGAGAAGCTGAAGGTCACCGACAAGTTCCTGCCGTAGGGGATTGATGGCCGCGGTTCAGCGGTCCCCCACCGGGGGCACCGATAATTTCCGGTTGGCCTGGTAGTCGGACAGGTGGTCCTGGATCTGTTCCTCCAGATCCGATAGACCGCCGGCGCGGGACAGCTCCAGCGCTCGCTCGCCCGCGGCCAGGGCTTCGGGAAACGAACCCGCCTCCGCATGGGCGGCAGCGAGCGTGTCCAGATAGTAGGGGTTCTGGCCGCCCGTCAACTCCACGGCGCGTCGGGCCAGTCGAACGGCCAGAGCCCCACTCCGGTTTGCCGGATTGGCGTCGGTGGCACGAATCCAGGCCAGGCCGTTCAACGCCTCCGGGTAATCGGGTCGATATTGCACGGCCTGTTCGAAATGGCCGGCCGCTTTGCCCGACTCTCCCTGCGAAAGGAGCAGGAGTGCCAGGCCGCAATGGGCTTCCGGATCGACGGGGCGCCGCGCCAGGGCCGACTCCAGTTGAGGGATCGCTTCCACGGGTCGATTCTGGCTCACCAGCGCCAGCCCCAAACCGAGTCGCGCGTCGGACTCGAGAGCCGGACCAATCCCAAGCTGGAGCGACTGCTCGTAGTGGTCGATCGCTTCGTCCGAGCGCCCCAGCCGGGCCAGGGCGGCGCCCAGCGAGTAGTGAGACAGAGGGTCCTTCGGATTCAAGCGAACAGCCCGATCATACGCTTTGACGGCCTGGAGTGTCCGCCCATCCTGCATGTGGATATTTCCCATGTTGATGTGGGCGCCGAAATAATCGGGATTGATTGTCGTCGCCGTCTGGAAGTGAGTCATCGCCTCGTCGACACGCCCCTCCGACTGCCTGATGGTGCCCATGTGAACATGGGCCATCCACGAGCCCGGATTCCGCTTGAGGACATCACCGAAAAGCGTCTCCATGTCGCGGTACCGTTGGGTCTGTGACCAGGTCAGGAGGCCGAGCACCACGAGCAGCGCCAAACCGGTGGCCAGACCCAGGCGTTGCCCCACCGCCGGAAGCCGCGGGAGGAGTTGCGTCGCCAAAACCGACACCGGCACCAGAATTCCAAGGCTGGCCAGGTACTGGAAGTGATCCGCCACGTAGGAGAATTGAAACGGATAGACATTCAGAAATCCGAGGACCGGAAAGAGGGTGCCGACAAAAAACAGGAACCCGCCAGCATTCCCCGAAGGCGGGCGCGGAAAATCCAGAGGGCCATGACCAGCGCGACGGCACCCATCGGGAATATCCAGTGCCACCAGAGCCCCGGATCGATTATCCATCGGGGATAGATGAAGATCAGATTCCATGGCCAGAGCAGTTTGCCGAGGTAAAACCAGATGATCCGACCCGCCAGCAGGCTCCGTGAAAGAAGGCTCAGGTCATAGGCCGATCCGTGGGCCCCTATCACGTGGGTTTCCACCCAGGCGGTCAACAGCCCGGCCGCGGCTCCCAGCACGAACCATGGAATGAGCGGCAGGACATCGCGCCGGATCGAAAGGGCGCCCCGTTTCCACCACAGCACAACCAGGATGGCGGCAGGAAGCGAGGCGGTGACTGTCTTGCATAGGAGGGCCGACAGGAAGAGCGCGGAGGCCAGCAGGTAGTCCCGCGGGCGGCGGGAATCGTCGAACTTGAGCCAGACGTACAGGGCGCCCAGGTAGCACGCGCCCGACAGGGTGTTTTTCTGCTCGGTGATCCAGGCCACCGATTCGACCATGACCGGATGCAGCGCCCAGACCAGGGCGGCCAGCGCCGCCGTCGGGGCCGTGATCAAGAGCCGCCGCAACACGGCGTAGACGAGAAGTGCGTTGACGGCGTGAAGCAGGATGCCGACCAGGTGATAGCCCGATACCCAGTCGCCCCAGAGTCGATGTTGTATCCAGAAAATGGTGTGGATAAGCGGATAGTACTGCTGGGTCGCTCCGAGGTCGAACCAGATGCGGTAGAGGCCGGGGAGGGAACGCAGCGCCGGCGCGGTGACATGAGCGTCATCGTCCCAGAGGAACTGCCCGCCGATCGCCGGGAAGTAGACGACGATCAGGGCTCCAAGGAGGATGGCCGCGAGGACCAACGGCTCGGGAAAATTTGAGGTCGAACGACCCGAGGCCGGCATCGAAGCACCCACGAGCGCTACTCCTTCGGCCCGCGCTTGCCCGATTCCAGGTTTCCGGCACGTCGGGACTGGTAGTCCGCGCGCAGCCGGCCGATCAGGTCATCCCGACGATCGAACAGCCGCTTGAGCGGGCGTGGCGCCCGGCGACTGAGCGCATAGGCGGTCAACAGCGGAGCGCCGATCGTGCTGTCGGTATACACCACCACCGAGTCCGGAAGCTTGGACGGGTCGATCTTGCCCCACGACACGGCCTCGGCCGGGGTGGCGCCGGAAAGGCCGCCGGTATCGGGCCGCGCGTCCGTGAACTGGAGGAAGTAGTCATGACCCGCCTCGGGAAGGCCCAACACTTCCTGGATCTGCGGTTCGGTCTGCAGGAGAAAGTTCTTGGGGCTTCCGCCGCCGAAGATCAGCACCGCGCTCTGTCCGCCGCGCCGTTTGGCGTCATAGACAATGGCCGCCGTCTCGTTCACATCACGGCTGACGTCAATCGTCGGCCCTTTACTCTCCAGCCACAGGGCCGCCACGTTCATGCCGATCGAGGAATCGCCCGGCGACGAGACGTAGATCGGCACACCGGCCCGGTAGGCCACGGTCAGGAGGCAGGTGTCCTGGATGCCGAGCCGATCCTCCCGTTCGGCCAGGTACTGGCCCATCAGGTAGTGAAGCTCAGCGGTCCCCATCGGCTTCTGGAAAGGCGGCTCCTCGAGGATCCGCCGGATGAAGGCGTCGGTGGAAAGCAGGACGTCATACGGGAAAACGACGTCGTAGATCCGAATGACGCCGTCCTCAAGGAGCTTGGTGTCATCCCATTCCGAGCTTCCCTGGTGCAGGGCTAATCCGAGGCCGAAGTGGGCGTCGTGGTACAGGTTGGCGCCCGTCGAGATGATCCAGTCGACGAAGCCGGCCTGGATCAATGGCGAAAGCGTCGATACGCCGAGCCCGGCCGGCGTCATGGCCCCGGCGATCGAAAGCCCCACGGTTGAATCGTCGACCAGCATCTTCTCGACGAACAGGCGACAGCCGCGGGCCAGCTTGCCGGCGTTGTACGCGAAGAAAGTGGAATCGATGAGTTCATCAGCGCGCATGCCGGCGGTGATCGGTTTCGGGGCAATCCGAGGCCCCTGAAGATACCTGGAAAGTTCGCTCATTTTAGCCCCGCACTAGTCGCTGAATCGGAACCGGAATATTGCCCAGAGGGCGATAAAAGCATCTTTCAATCCGATCTTCTTGCCTTCGGCATACGACCGGCCATTGTAGCTGATCGGAACCTCGAAGACCTTTCGTCGCTTCTTGAACAGCTTGGCGGTGATCTCAGGCTCAATGTCGAAGGTGTTTGACTTGAGACGCATCTCCCGCAGAATGGGCGTCCGAATGGCCTTGTAGCCCGTCTCCATGTCGGTCAGCATCGTGTCGTACAGGATGTTGACCAGCCAGGTCAGCGACTTGTTGGCCATGAAGTGCCAGTAAAGGAATACGCGGTGGCTGCCGGTGAAGCGACTGCCATAAACGGCGTCGGCCCCCCGTTCGAGAATCGGAACGAGGAGCAGGGGAAAATCACGCGGGTCATACTCGAGGTCGGCGTCCTGGATGATGCAGATGTCGCCCGTTGCCTCGGCGATGGCTCTGCGAATGGCCGAGCCTTTTCCCCGGTTCCGATCCTGTCGGAACACCCGGATGATATCGGAGGCGCGCCGCGCGAGAATGGCGGCGGTCCGGTCGGTCGAGGCGTCGTCCACCACGACAATCTCCCGGCCGGTCGTGCCGGGTAGATCCACCGCCAGGACGGCATCCAGCACCGCCTCGATCGTGGCTTCCTCATTGTAGGCCGGTATCAGGATCGAGAGTTTCAGGGAACCTCCATCGGGGACCGAACCGGCGGTCGCTGCCGGAGGAAAGCGTTGGTGGAGAGCAGGTTAAGGTAGGTGGACCCGTTGTGGAAGTCAACAAAGAACCGGTCGGCGATGGCGGGCGGCCCCTAAGCGACGATTTCGCTCTCGAGCAGTTCGCCGCCGGCACACGAGATCAGGGTGCTGGACTCGCTCATGATCGTTTCCACATGCACCGGGCGTCCCCAGATCATCTCGAGGTTCCGCAGGGTGTCCTCGGCGTAGTCCCGTTTCAGCTCGGCCGCCTCGTACCGATGCCAGAGGAGCAGCTCGCCACGGTTTCGGAAGTTGCCGTCCTTGACATAAATGAACGGGCGGCCGTGGTTGGTGAGCTGGAAGAGGAGCGTCTCGCGCACCTTCATGAATTCGCGGCTTTCAATTTCGTAGCCCTGGCTCTTGTCGTTCATGGCAAAGGTGAAGAGTTTCTGGCGGCGGCAGAACTCCTCGGTCAGAAACGAGTCGATGAAGGTGACGTCGTTATGGATCTTGCGCACCTCGAAGATCTTTTCCCGTCCCTTGCCGAGACCGGTGTCCCAGCTACGCTTTCGATCCCACGAATCGCACTCTTCGTACTCCTTGCCGAAACGCCCCTTGTTCCAGCGCTCTTCAATGTCACGAAAAAGTTCGATGCCCAGCTTGTACGGATTCAGACGACCGGGGCTCGTGGCCACCGTGCCGGAGTGGTGGTCCGCATAATCGATCAGTTCCTCCACGGCCAGCAGCTTCTCGGTCATCATGCGCGAGTGCCAGAAGCTGGCCCACCCTTCATTCATGATCTTGGTCTGCCCCTGCGGCGCGAAATAGTAGGCCTCCTCGCGAATGATCGAGAGAATGTCCCGCTGCCAGCGTTCGAGTGGCGCATGTTCGATAAGGAACAGCAGCACATCTCGCTCCGGCTCCTCGGGAAAGGACCGCATCTTCCGGGCTTCCTCGTCCAGGCGCGCCTGCTGGGCTTCGATGAAGCTCGGCGGATTGATGTACGGGTCCATGTAGCTCTTGGAGCGGAGCTTTCGAACCGTGGCCGGCTCATCCTCTCCCCCGGGACGGACGACCCGTCGTCGCTGAATGAACTGGGCGTGCGGATCGACCAGGTCCTCGATCGTCAGGCAGGCGTCCAGGAAGGACTCGACGCGCTCCAGGCCAACTTCGCCGATGTAGCGATCGACGCGGGCGGCGTGATTGGCGGTCTCGTCCATCATCTTTCGGTTGGTCCGGCTGAAGCTGATGTTGTTCTTGAAGAAATCGCAATGGGCGTAGACATGAGCCATGACCAGTTTCTGGTCGACCACCGCGTTCGATTCCAGCAGGTAGGCGTAACAAGGGTTGTTGTTGATGACAAGCTCGTAGATCTTCGACAGGCCGTAGCGATACCCCTTGGAGAGGCTTTCGTATTCCATGCCCCAGCGCCAGTGACGGTATCGGGTAGGAAAACCCCCGTAGGCGGCCACCTCGTTCATCGTCTCGAAGTCGACCATCTCGAAGATGACCGGATAGAAATCGAGCCCGTTCGAGGCCGCCACCCCCTCGATCTTCTGCGCCCACCGGGCCAGGAGCGGCGAGAGCTGGGTGGTGTTCATCGCCCCTTCCCCAGGAACTGCTTGATCGAATCGTAGATGGCGTCCTTGCCCGGAATTCGGCTGACGACCAGGTTCTCCGCGCCGCTCAGGTTCTGTTCCAGGTCCTTGATGAACTGCCCGCTGCCATAGGGGCTTTCAACCTGACCATAGGCGAAGAGATTGGCGGCCGGCAGCAGAGTCTCGCCGAGGAGCTTCAGACACACCTCGGTGTCGCCGCCACCCCAGTTGTCGCCGTCGGAAAAATGGAAGAGATACACGTTCCAGTCGGCCGGTGAGAACTCTTCGTCGATGAGTCGTCCGGCCAGTTCGTACGCCGAGGAGATCTTCGTGCCGCCGGACTCGCGCAGGTGAAAGAAGGTGTGTCGGTCGACAATTTTCGCGGCGGCATCGTGGACGATGTAGCGGGTCTCGAGGCGCCGGTACTGACTCTGGAGCCAGGTGTCGATCCAGAAGGCTTCGATCCGGACAATCTCCTTCTGCTCGTCCCCCATGGAGCCCGACACGTCCATCATGTAGACGATGACCGCGCTCGACTCCGGTTCCTCGGTGTCCTTCCAGGAACGATAAACCCGGTCCTCCTTGATCGGGATGATCACCGGCCGCGCGGGATCGTAGATGCCGCTGGCGATCTGCCGCCGCAGCGCTTTCTTGTAGGTGCGCTTGAAGTGGCGGAGGCTCTCCGGGCCGGTGCGTCGCACGCTGCGGTAACGATCGCGCGCGCTGACGACGCTTCGGGTGCCGCGCGGTTCGATGCGTGGCAGCTCCAGTTCCTCGCCGAGGAGGGCCGCCAGTTCGTCCAGCGAGAGTTCGACTTCGAGGAGGTGATGACCCGGCTGGTCGCCGGCCTGCCCGACCTCGCTCTCGTCACCCTTGCCGACCGGATCGCCCGCGTTCCCCTCGCCCTGGCCGACACCCCCCGGGTTCTTGCCCAGGCGGAAGTGGGGGAGGTCGACGCTTGGAACGGGGATCGAGATCAGCTTCTGCCCCTGGCGCCCGACCATGTCACCCTGGGCGATGTATTTCTTAAGCTCCCGGCGAATCCTGCCGCGGATAATCTCGCGGAAACGGTGGTGATCCTGGTCGACGCGGAGGACCATTTCGTACTCTCCGACGATTGCGCGGGTGTGGGCCGGACTACGATTTCGTGTCGCCGCGGGCGAAGATCGAGGCCACGTAGTGCAGGACGTCCGTGGCGCAGATGTCGCAGTAGCCGTAGTTCTTGATCAGTCGGCTCTTCACGATGTCGATCTTTTCCTGCGTGTCCTTGTCCACGACCGATGACACGAGGCTGGTCAGTTTGATCGAGTCCTTCTGGTCCTCGAAGAGCTTCCCTTCCAGCGCCCGCTGGAGCCGGGCGTTCATCTTGTAATCGAAGGTCTTACCCTCGATGGCCTGGGCGCCGATGTAGTTCATGATCTCCCGGCGGAAATCGTCCTTTCGTCCCTCGGGGATGTCGATCTTCTCCTCGATCGAACGCATCTGCCGCTCGTCGGGCTCCTCGTCCTGTCCGGTGTACTTGTTCCGGACCCGTTCGCGAAGGGTGTAAGCCTTGATGTTGTCGATGTAGTTGGCGCAGAGCTTGTTGATGGCTTCCTCGTCCGCCGAGATCGCCCGCTGGACCTCGTTCTTAACGATGTTCTCGTACTCGTCCTTGACCACGGCCAGCAATTCCCGGTAACGGGTGCGCTCGTCCTCGTTGGATATGAGCGAGTGGTGCTTCAGGCCCGATTCCAGCTCGTTCATGATCATGAACGGGTTGACGCACGAGGTCGTCACATCGCTGACCAGCGCATTCGAAATCTTGTCCTGGACGTAGCGCGGCGAGATGCCCGAGAGCCCCTCGCGGCTGACTTCCTTGCGCATCTCGCGGACATTGTCCTCGGTGAATCCTGGCAGGCTCTTGCCGTTGTACAGCTTGAGCTTCTGCATCAGCTTCAAGTCGGCCTTCTTGGGTTCCTCGAGCCGCGTCATGATGGCCCACATCGCGGCCATCTCGATCGAGTGCGGAGCAATGTGCTTGCCGCGAATCGTGGACGGGTTGTAGTCCTTGAGATAGATCTTGATCTCCTCGTCCAGCTTTGTGATGTAAGGCACGTCGATCTTGAGTGTGCGGTCGCGGAGCGCCTCCATGTATTCGTTCTTCTGGAGCTTTCGGTACTCCGGCTCGTTGCTGTGGCCGAGGATGACCTCATCGATGTCGGTCTGGGCAAATTTCTTCGGCTTGATCTTGTGCTCCTGGCTGGCGCCAAGCAGGTCGTAAAGGAAGGCCACGTCAAGCTTCAGCACCTCGACGAACTCGATCATGCCCCGGTTGGCGATGTTGAACTCGCCGTCGAAATTGAAGGCACGCGGGTCACTCTCGGTGCCGTACTCAGCGATCTTCCGGTAATTGATGTCACCGGTCAGCTCGGTCGAGTCCTGGTTCTTTTCATCCTTGGGCTGGAAGGTGCCGATGCCGCCCCGGTCTTTCTCGGACAGGACGATTCGTTGGACGCGAATGCTGTCGATAACCTGTGCCCAGTCCCCGCCGTGCTTGCGATTCAGGTCATCGAAGCTCCGCCGGCAGAAGGGGCAGAGATCGCCGTCGACCTGGATCTGGGAATCGGCGTTCAGGCTCTTGTTGATCTCGGCCAGGACTTGCGGGCGCATGTCCAGCGGGATCAGGTGGAGCGGCTCCTCGTGCATCGGACACTTCTGGCGGACCTCCTCGCCCTCCGGGTTCGGCTCCACCCAGGTGTACGAGTAGAGGGCACCGTCCGGGCTGCGTGAGTAGCGCTCCAGGCCCTTCTTGAGGAGTCGGGCGATGGTGCTCTTGCTGGAGCCGACCGGACCGTGCAGCAGGATGACGCGACGCTCCGTGCCGTAGCGCCGGGCGGCCGACTTGAAGACATTGACCAGCTTCATCAGCGGGATGTCCAGACCGTATACGGCATCCCGGCCGTTCTCGAACGGGTCATCGAAGAACTTGTAGTGAACGATCCGCTTTCGGTACTCCGTGTACTCTTCGGTGCCGTAGGACAGGATCATGTCGTAGATGCGTTGAAACGCGGTCCGGGCGACGCGCGGGTCCCCGGCGACGATGTTGACGTAGTCCTGGAAGCGTCCCTCCCAGGTCAATTCTCGATAGCTCTCCAGATTCTGGTGTTCACGAATGATGGAGGCGATATCGATGCGCGAGGTCATTTCCACATCCCCCTGATTCCATGGCCCGCCCCGGCGGACGCCGTCCGGCTGGCATTGGGTGGCGTTAACCGGTCCCCTGAATTCAAGATATGGAAGACCAGTCGATTAACGCAAAGTTCCGAATACGCAAGGATCGGGCCGCCGGGGGCGCAATGGGGGGTCGGCGTGGGCCCGGCACGGTATCTTTCCGACTGGCAACGATTTCGACCGGGAGAATTTGATGCCCCGACGGGTGCAGCACCGGCCGGCCGGCATACCTTTGGCCCCTCGGCCCGGGCGAACTTCGACCGCTGCCGCTTGATTTTGATCCGCACGGCGGAGGCCTCAGCCGGGTGGCCAACCAAGTGGCCGCCCCCCCAACAGATGGAGATGGAGATGAAAGACCGACTGCCCCGCGTCGGGGCCGGAGTTCACCACGATCCGGTAGCCGGCCTCGGCGAGGCCCCGCTCGTGGGCGAGTCGCCGGGCCAGGAGGCCAAGCCGACCGAAAAGCGCGTCATCGTCGGGCGCCAGATCGTTGAGGCCCGGGAGGTGCCGGCGTGGAATGAGGAGCAGGTGAACGGGAGCCTGGGGCTGGATATCTTCGAAGGCCACAAACTCCTCGTCGGCGAACACAACTTTTGCCGGAACTGTTCCGACGGCAATCCGACAGAAGAGGCACTCGTCCATCCAAGAAACCTAGCACTCCAACGGGTCGACTCCAAGAAGAACCGCTGCCGGAACTTCTGGTATCATTGTCGGCCCATGCTGATCGACTCCAAATCATGCCCGGAAGGAATTCGCACGTGATGAATCAAGACCATCGGACCCGCCTCCTGGCCGCCTGCTGCGCCCTCGTCCTCGGCATCCTTGGCTGCCAGGAGGGCAAGAAAACCGATGCCGTCGAGCAGGTGAGCCGGAAGGATCAGGACAACATCACCAGGATCCTGTCCGATACGGCGGGTGGCATGAATCAGACCGCCTTGCCGGTGCCGACACTGCCGGCCAATCTTGTCTTCACGCGCGACGACATCCCGCGCGAAGGCGGATACCTTCAAGTTTCGATCGGCGATGTCAACGACGCTGAATCCAATCAGTTCCTCCGGCGTCTGAAGACCGAGCGCTGCACCTGCGGCTGCCCGCACACGATCGATCAGTGCCTGATCGAGGATGCACAGTGCGATGTGGCCCATCGGTTGGCCGCCCAGGTACTTCGGGAGGTTCAGATCGGATCGTAGGTGCTCCCACCGGGGACCGGCCAGCGGTTCTGGTAAGCGCGCAACAGAGCCAGGGCCTGATCGGGCAGGCGCACCGGTCGGCCGGAGCGGTCGACGCTGACATGATGAGTGCTGCCCCCGGCCAGAACGTCGTTCTGGCGCCGGACCTGATAGATGAATTCGACTCCGCGACTCCGCGCCGCCGGGATCCACAGCCGCACGTGAAGTTCCTCGTCGTAGCGGGCCGGCAGAACAAGTCGGGCACTGAATCGAGTCACGGGAAGCAGGAAACCCGCCTCCTCCAGGCGGCCGTAGGGGAGGCCCAGCTCCCGCATCAGGTGGCCGCGGGCGGCCTCGAACCAGACCAGGTAATTGGCATAGTAGGCCTGCCCCATCTGGTCGGTTTCCGAGTAGCGGACCCGGATCGGCGTCTCAAATCTCGAAAAGTCGTCCAATGTTTCCTCAAGTTGCCGGATTGCCTCTTCTGGGGCCGTTCGGCCCCGCCTACTATACTGCAGTAATCATGTCGAACCCGAGCCGTCCCGTCACCCGGCGCCTGTATCATGAGGATGCCACTCTCGCCGAATTCGAAGCGACACTGGTCGAGCGGCGCCCGGCACCGGCCTCGACCAACCACCCGCCCGGCCATGAACTGCTGCTTGACCAAACCGCCTTCTACGCCACGGCCGGTGGACAACCGCACGACGTCGGCCGGCTGGCCAGCCTGGAGGTTGTCGACGTTCGTGATGAGGATGGCTTCATCTGGCATCGTGTGGTGGAAGCGGGGGCACTGCCCTTGATCGGCGCGCCGATGATCGGCGCCATCGATCGAGATCGGCGGATCGACCACACGCAGCAGCACACGGGTCAGCATGTCCTGTCGCAGGCGTTCATCGAAACGTCCATGGCTGAAACGGTCTCATTTCACCTCGGTGTCGATAGCGTCACGATCGATCTTTCCCGGGGAGAAGTGACCCCCGAACAGCTTGTTCGCGCCGAGCAGCGGGCCAATGACATCGTCATGGAGGATCGTCCGATCATCATTCACTGGACCACGACGGCGGAGATCCACCGTTTTCCACTGCGAAAGCCGCCGGTGGTGGAGGGGGACATCCGCATCGTGGAAATCGAAGGATACGACTGGTCGGCCTGTGGCGGCACGCATGTGGCGTCGACGGGCCGAATCGGCCCGATCAAGATCCTCGGCACGACAAGCGTGAAGCAGGGGGTCCGCGTCGAGTTCGTCTGCGGCCGGCGGGCCCTGACCGACTACGCCTGGAAGCACGAGTTGATTCGCGGCACGGCGGCACGATTTTCCACCCTCGGCAAGAACCTCGGCGCCTCCATCGAACGACTCGAGGAGGAGCACCGGGAGGCGCGTCGCCGGCTCAAGATATTGGAGGAGGATCGGCTCGACCGCGAAGCCGCCGAGATTCTCGCCACATGCGCCGCCGCCGCCGACGGGCAACGAATTGTCCAGCTCGAACGCCCCGGCCTCGCCATGGACGACCTCAAGGCACTGGCACTTCGCCTCCGCGCCCATCCTGGCGTTCTCGTGCTCCTCGCGGCCCCGGGGAGCGACGGCTCGACGGCGCTGGTCTTCGCGCGGGCCGACGATCGTATCGAGGACATGGGGCGCGCGATGAAGACGACGCTGGCTGCGGTCGGGGGCAAGGGTGGCGGTCGTCCGGAAATGGCCCAGGGACAGACCGGCACGACCGCCCGCATCGAGGACCTGTGGCAAGCGGCCCGGGAGGTGCTCGTTGTCGGATGAGCCGGAAGTTCATCTGACCCGCCGCGCCCGTTTCTGCGCGGCGCACCGGCTATTTCGCCCGGACCTCTCCGATGCCGAGAATCAGGCGCTGTTTGGCAAGTGCGCCACACCGGGCGGTCACGGCCACAACTACGTCGTCGATGTGACCGTGGC
>JAWXBZ010000217.1:0-7832 GCA_034440375.1 Candidatus Eiseniibacteriota bacterium | reverse complement strand
GCGGTGGGGGCTCCAGCATGGGCTCCAGCATGGGCTCCAGCGTGGGCTCCAGCGTGGCGGCGGTGGCGGCGGCGGTTTGGCCCGAGTTACCCGCGGGAGCAACTCGGTCTGGACCGAGTCTTGTTAGCAATGACTGACCGAACTCGCACCGGTGCGAGTTGGGCACGGGATCCCGGGGCTGGTGCTGAAATTGGCGCAGATAAAAAAACCGACCCCGGTCAGATGATCGGGATCGGCTGGGGATCTTGTTCAGGATGGGGTCGGGAGACTTACCTATTTCACCCGTGTGTAACTGATCTCCATGACCTTCACTTCCCCTTTGCCAGGAATGTTGTCGTACATGGCCCAGGTAAAGTGGTTATCGTCGGTCCAGGTTTCGCTGGAGCGGACCTTTTTGTCCTTCTCGCCGGTCATTGGCTCATCCATGAGGCCGGTCATCTCGATGGTTTTGGCGTCCTTCATGCCGCCGTTCATCATCATCGTGGCCGTGGAAATGTTGTCGACCCAGGTGCTGACGTACTCCTTGCGGAAATTGTCATATCCGGTGGTGCCGAACCCCTCAAAGGGCATTCCCATCATGGAACTGGTAAATTTCTGGGAGAGGAACCGGCCTCCCATCATCATGCTGAACTCGGCCATGCCCCCCATCTCCTCCGACGGCGGCGCCGCCGGATCCATCCACATCTTCGTCGTGGCCGTCCACTTGCCGACATACTTGTCGAATATCTTGTGACCATCGGAGGGGCCGTTCATCTTCGCCCACTCCTTCATCATGGCATCGGGGTCCATGGCCATCTTGTCGTCGGTGGCCCGGGCGGGAAGGGTCGTACCGGCAACCATCGCCACGGCCATCAAAACCATCAGCATCTTCTTGAACTTCATGGATCGGGTTCTCCTTTCAAAGGGGGTGGGTGGCGAGCCCACACCGGTGGAACTATAGTGAATTCAGGGTTGAAAAATAGTCATTTGGTGGGTCGAGGTCAATGAGATCGGGCCGGCCACGGGGCGCCACTCGAGACAAGTGTCTCGATGCTCCAGAAGCCTCGCGATCCCTCGGTAGCCGGCACCGGCACTTCAACCGTCAGGACGCACCGGTCAGTCAACTGTGCCTCCATCCACCCCGCCGTAGACACCATCGAGAGTCAGTCCAACACAGCGGACGCGAACCATCCGGCGAGTGAGGTCCCCGGTCATGCGCGTGTCCAACCGGACCCGCACGTAGTGCTCGCTCCACCCATCCCAGAAATCGTTGCTCCCCGGCTCCTCGACGAGAACCTGCACCGTCCGGTTGACAAACCTCTCGGCGAATTCACGCCGCTTCCGATCCGAGAGCATCCTCAGGCGTGAGCTCCGATCGTCCACCACCGGACCCGGCGGACGCCCCGGCAGCGTGGCCGCCCGGGTCCCCGGTCGGGGCGAAAACGGAAAGACATGGAGGTAGGTGAACGGCCGATCCTCGATGAACCGAACGGTGGCTTCGAAATCGGCGTCCGTCTCTCCCGGAAAGCCGACAATGACATCAGCGCCGATTCCCATCGGGTCGACGCGGGTGTTCAGGCGTTGGAGGACCGCGTCGTACTGGTCGGCTCGATAGGTGCGATTCATCAGGGTGAGGATTCGATCCGAACCGGACTGGAGTGGAACGTGCAGGTGGGGCACCAGGTGCCCATCAGCGATTCGATCAATCAGGTCGTCATCGATTTCCTGCGGTTCGATGCTGGAGAGGCGGAGGCGATACGTGCCGGGTATGTTTTGAATAGCGTCGATGAGCCGGGCCAGGGACGGCCCGGCGTGATCCCGCCCGTACATCCCCAGGTGAATTCCAGTCAGGACGATTTCCCGGTACCCGGCCTCGATCACCGCCCGGGCCTGCGCTACCGCCTGATCGGTCCCCATGCTGGTGCTTCGTCCGCGAATTCGGGGGATGATGCAAAAGGTGCAGCCCGCATCGCAGCCATCCTGCACCCGGAGGAAGGCCCGGGTCCGCTCCCCGAAATCGATCGGTGACAGATCGAATGAGCGGTGGACCTTGCGAAGGTCTGAGACGTTGATGCGTGCGGCCAGGGTTTCGGCGCTGAACGGAGCGCCCGGTGTTCCGGGAGCCGACAAGCCCCCCGTCCCCATCATCTCCCCCACCAGCTCATGCAACTGGTCCTTCTCACCGTTCCCGGCCACCAGGAACACGCCCGGGATCCGCGCGATCTCCTCCGGCGCTCGCTGGGCGTAGCAACCGGTGACGACAACCCGGGCGGCAGGCTGTTGTCGAATCAGTTTGCGGATGAATTGCCGGGCCTGGGCGTCGGCGCGACCGGTAACGGAACAGGTGTTGATGACGTGAACGTCGGCCGGCGTCAGGCGCGAACCCGGATCCGCTCCCCCGGCGACGTGCCGCTGGTCCGCCACGCCCGCGTCCCTGGACCAAACAGAAACGGCGGTGAATCCGGCCTCGACGAATCGAGACCGGATCCCCGCCGTTTCACACTGGTTGAGCTTGCAGCCGAAGGAATGAAGTGCGACGGTCGGACCAACCGCGGGCCCGGGCCGATGCGCCAAATCGGCGAGGGCTCGAGACTCCGGGGCGGGTCGATCGTCGCGAGTCATTATCCGGTGGGTGCCTCCTCGGCGTCGGCGACGCGGTCGACGATCGGACTTTCGGCCGCATCGACATCCACAAGGGCTTCCGTCGCATCACCATCCGTGGCGTCACCTTCTGCGGCCACCCCGTCCTCGGAGGAGTCGTCGTCCTTCTTCCCCTTCTTCCGGGGAGCCTTTTCCTGCAGCGCCGCTTCGACTTCGGGCGGGAGTTCGGGACGCTCCGAGAACTTGGAGGCAAAGTCCGCCTGCGCGCTCTCGTCCTGATCCACCAGCCACGCCTTGACCGACAGGAGAATCCGATGATTCTCGACGTCGACCCTTGTCACGCGGAGGTCAAGCTCGTCCCCTTCGCGGAAGTGGTCGATGGGGCGCTTGATGTTGTCCATGCCAAGTTGCGACACGGGAACGAAGCCCTCGACATGACCGTCGAGATCCACGATGACGCCCCGGTCAAGGACCCGCACCACCGTGCCATGAACAGGCGTGTTCGGCTGATAGGTTTCCTCGAGTTCCGGCCACGGGCTGACCTGGGTCTGCTTGAGTCCCAGGCTGATCCGACGGCCATCCTTGTCGATATTCAGGATCTCCACGTCGACCTTGTCGCCCTTCTTGACGACCTCGGACGGGTGGTTGACCCGCTTGGTCCATGACATGTCGGAAATGTGCACCAGCCCGTCGATCCCCTCCTCCAGCTCCACGAAGGCGCCGAAGTTGGTCAGGTTGCGGACCTTGCCGGAAATGCGGGTGCCGATCGGGTACTTCGAATCGAGGTTGTCCCACGGATCGGATTCGGTCTGCTTGAGCGACAGGGAGATCTTCTCGTTCTCCTTGTCGACCTTCAGGATCACGCACTCCACCTCATCGCCGATCGAAACGATCTTCGACGGATGGCGAACGTGTCGTGTCCACGACATTTCGGAGATGTAGATGAGCCCCTCGACGCCCTTCTCGAGTTCGACGAAGGCACCGTAATCGGTGATCGACACGACGCGACCCTTGACCCGCTCGCCCGCCGTGAACTTCGTATCAACGTTTTCCCACGGGTAGGGCTGAAGCTGCTTCAAGCCGAGGCTGATCCGCTCGCGGTCGGGATCGAACGAGAGCACCTTGACGGTGACACGATCGCCGATCGACACGACTTCGCTCGGGTGGCTGACGCGACCCCAGGACATGTCGGTGATGTGAAGCAGGCCGTCGATGCCGCCGAGATCGACGAAGGCGCCGAAATCGGTGATGTTCTTGACCTGTCCCTCGCGAATCTGATCCTTGGCCAGCTCGCCCATGATGGCTGTCTTCTGCGTGGCGCGCTCTTCCTCGAGCACCACCCGACGACTGACCACGATGTTCCGGCGGCGCTTGTTCAGCTTGATGATCTTGAACCGGTAGTTCTGGCCCAGCAGCGCGTCGACATTCTGAACCGGACGCAACGCGATCTGGCTGCCCGGGAGGAACGCCTCAACGCCGAACAGATCGACCACCACGCCGCCCTTGATCTTGCGGAGCAGGCGCCCTTCGACGACCTCGCCCTTTTCGGCGGCTTCCTTGACCCGGTCCCAGACCTTGACGAAGTCAGCCCGTTGCTTGGAGAGGACGACCAGGCCGTCCTGGTTCTCCATCTTCTCCAGGTACACCTCGATGACATCGCCGACCTTGATCGACGACGGGTCGGGAAACTCGGACAGCGGAATGACGCCCTCCGACTTGAAACCGATATCGACAAGCACATTCATGGCGTCGACGGTCAGGACACGACCCCGGACGATCTCGCCCTCCTCGACCGCCTGGATGGATTCCTCGTACTGGTCGAGCAGTTCCTGGGAGAACCGGGGCGCATCGCCGTTTAAGTCATCATCGTCCTGGAAGACGATACGGCTCTTGCTCGGGCGTTTGGCACGCGCCGGGGTGTCCTTGTCATCGTCCCGGTCACCACGATCCCAACCGCCTGCGTCGTCATCGACGACTCCCCGTGGGGTTTCCGCATTCATTCAAAAGCCTCCAACCTTCGGTACTGCCGCCGTCCCGGTCGAACAGCCAGTGGGACGGGCGAACGGTATTCACGAAACTCGCCGGGGAGAGCGGCGATGGTCCATCCGGACCTGTTTCGTGCGGAGAGTCACCCCTCCTGTCGTCCTGCTTCTCCCGTGTCAGCCAGTTCACGTTGAATCTTTCGGACGACCGCCTCGATGGCGTCGACCTGCTCGTTCAACGACAGATTCGTTCCGTCGATCCTGATCGCGTCTGCTGCCGGCCGGAGAGGATCGACCTCCCGTTCGGTGTCGCGCGCGTCCCGCTCCCGGATCTGCTCGAGCACCGTTTCAAACGGTGTCGCCTCTCCGCGAAGGATCATTTCCCGATGCCGGCGCCGCGCCCGTTCCTCGGCCAGCGCGGTCAGGAATATCTTCACCTCGGCATCGGGCATGACTCGCGTCCCGATGTCGCGTCCTTCCATCACCACGCCGCCATCGGCCGCCAGGGCCTGCTGCAGCGCCACCATTCGTTCCCGGACCCCCCGATGCACCGAGATGCGTGAGGCGCCATCGGAAATATCCGGCGTTCGAATGCTGGCTGTCACATCCAGTCCGTCCAGCAGTACCTTGACCCCACCCTCGGCATCCGGCGTCATCGTGACCGCCGTGATTGATGCCAGATCTCCCGCGCCTTCGGCATCGTCCACCGACACCCGACCGCGCATCGCCGCCAGGGCCAGCGCCCGGTACATGGCACCCGTATCGAGGTACAGATATCCGAGTCGTGACGCCAGCGCCTTTGCCGACGTCGTCTTCCCCACACCCGCCGGCCCGTCGATCGCCACCCGGACACGCGGCGGCGGCGACCGGACCCCGGTCACGGTTGAATCGGCCGTCACGCCAACAGCCCCGCCACCGTTTCCTCGAATGCCGGGTCGGAAACCCCGGCACTCCCAACGTCATCGATCACCACGGGCCCGTCGGCCTTGAGGCCGGCGATACGGAAAGCCATGGCCAGTCGATGATCCCCGAGGGAATCGACCCGCCCGGCCCGAAACCGGAAACCCGGGCCGCCCCCGTGAATCACGAGGCCGTCCGGCAATTCTTCGATCCGGGCGCCGAGTACGGCAAGTCCCCTTGCCATTCCCGAGATCCGATCGCTTTCCTTGACTCTCAACTCGGCGGCATCCCGGATCGTCGTTGCCCCGAGGGCACAACAGGCAGCTACCGCCAGTACTGGCAACTCGTCCATGGCCAGGGCCGCTTCATCGCCGCCGATCGTCACACCCGAAAGTTCACCCGCCTCGACCGTCACATTGGCCACCGGCTCGGCGTTCTCGTCCTGTCCGGACCCCAGGCCTTCCGGCCCGGGCTGCATCAATATCGTGACCCGGGCGCCCATCCGGCCCAGGATATCGAGCCAGCTCCGACGCGTCGGATTAACCGTGATCGACTCGGCCGTCACGCTGGAGCCCGGCAGTATTGCCGCACCCGTCAGGGCAAACGCCGCCGCCGAGGGATCCCCCGGCACGTCTATCGTCGTCCCCGACAGCACCACCGGGCCGATCAGGGACACCGTTCGTCCGAACCGTTCAACCTTTGCTCCGAACTGCGTCAACATCCGTTCGGTGTGATCGCGTGATTCCACACTCTCTATCAATGTCATTGCCCCCGGGATGGTCAATCCCGCCAGGAGCAACGCCGATTTCACCTGCGCGCTTCGCACCGTTTCCGGCATGGCAAACGGAGCGAGCCGCATTCCCGTGATCGCGATCGGCGGCCGATCATCGGCCGCCAGATCGAGGATGGCACCCAACCGTCGAAGCGGCTCCGCCACCCGGCCCATCGGCCGCGCTGACAGCGACGCATCGCCGTACAATCGAAAGGATCCCGGTCGACCGGCCAGCGCACCCAGGAGGAGACGCATCGTCGTTCCGGAATTGCCGCAATCGAGATCGACTCCGCCGGTCAACTTCCCCGCGGTGCCCACAACCTGGCAGCCGTCCGGCGTCATCTCGATGCGCGCCCCAAGTTTTGCCAGGATCATGCGGCTGGATCGCACATCAGCGCCGGGATTCAATCCACGAATGAACGACGTACCCGATGCCAGCGAAGCCAGTATCAATGACCGATGACTGATCGACTTGTCGCCGGGCGGTCGAAACCGACCCAGCAGACGGGGGGCTTCGTGCACAGCGTGTTCGACTCCCGAGGCCAATTCCCTTCCAACTCGAAGCCGGAGGAGACTAACCGACCGGAATCCTCAAGTCCACCGAATTCTCGGCCAACCCTAAAGGCGGCAATGCCTTCTGCCGATACCAGGGCTCCGGCGGGACCGACCCGTCAGGGTTCCGGTTGAGGGTCGATCGGACACACCGTCCGGGGTCGATCCGGACACGACGGGCCACCGACAAGCCTCTCACATTGCTTGAGGCAGACCGCCCTTTCCATTACAGTGGCGTAACTTATGCGAATCCTGGTCATTATCCCGGCACACAATGAAGAGGCGAACGTCGGCCCCGTCATCAGCCAGATTCGAACCTTTCTGCCGACCGCTGACCTCGTGGTCGTTGACGACGGCTCCCGGGACGACACGGCCCGAAGGGCGAAGGAAGCCGGCGCGCAGGTCCTCTCCCTCCCCAATAATCTGGGCTACGGAGCGGCCATCCAGACCGGCTTTCGCTATGCCATCCGCAATGGCTACGACATCGGCATTCAGATGGACTCGGATGGCCAGCACGACCCGGCGTCGGTGCCGGCACTCCTGGCTCCGGTCCTGTCCGGCGAAGTGGATGTGGCGCTCGGCAGTCGTTTCCTCGGCCGCGCCGACTATCCGATTCCCTGGCCCAAGAAACTGGGCATGAAGTTGTTTGCGGCAATCGCCTCGTCGGCACTGGGGATAAGAATCACCGATCCCACCACCGGCTTCCAGGCACTCAACAGCCGAGTCATGCGCTATTTCGCCGTGGACAACTATCCCTCCGACTATCCGGATGCCGATGCCATCATGCTCCTTGGTTTCCGCGGGTTCCGCCTCCGTGAGGTGCCGGTGGTGATGAAGGCCCGCATGGCCGGCACCTCGATGCATACCGGTGCCAAGACAATCCTGTATGTCTTCAAGATGTTCCTGTCGATACTGGTGGTCCTCCTGCGCGAACGAATCCTGAAGCCCCGGGGGGCGACGTCATGAGCATGCCCCCCGGAATCCCCGAAGGCGAGGTGACGACCGCCGGTCGCTCCATCTACTGGCTCATCCCGCTGGCCGGATTC